>NZ_CP053069.1:2433677-2737887 GCF_013003965.1 Usitatibacter rugosus
TGTTCTTCCGGGACAGCACGCGTGCGCTGGCTTGAACCAGTTCGCTCGGCTGCGTATGCACCCACAACACACCCGTCGGATGGAAGATGGGCAGTCCAGAGCGTGCGGAAAGAGCTTGCCATTCGCTGAGGGAGCGCCAGGCCCACTCCGAATAGATTTCCTTCCCGCCGTAACCGCAGCGAGTCACGCGGCTTTCTCCCCCGGACGAAGCACCGCTGTGCGCGGGGCCTACGGCCTCGACCACGGCCACTCGCCGACCCGCCATGTGGAGCTTGTAGGCCGTCCAGATTCCGAAGACTCCGGCTCCGACAACGACGACGTCGTAACTCTTGCGTGGGGCAGCTGCAAATGTCGTGCAACCGCTTGCGGCGGTGGCGACGGCCAACGCGCCGAGAGATTGCAGCACCTCTCGCCGGCCGCTGTTCCATTCAACGCTGTGCTGAGGGGATCGTTTGTTCTTCATCTCAGTCGTTGATGATCTCACCCATGCCGGTTTCGATGCGACGCCTGAGCTGGCGGATGAATTCCGGGTCGTAAGGCTCCCAGCTCTCCAGCTCTCCGATGACTTTCAGAGGCAACCTGCTTCGGTACGACCGTGTCGGATTACCCGGAAATTTCTTGTCCGTCACGTTCGGGTCGTTTTCGAATTGTCCAGTGGGTTCGACGATGTAGACCCTTGGCTTCCCGTCGCCCTTTGCTATTTCCGCGGCAAGTCCGGCGCCCTTTGCCAAGGCTGTGAAATAGATGTGGTTCATCACGACCGTGTCGCGATAGTTTGACCTGAAACCCGCCGTCAGGAACTCACCCACCTGCAGCTTCGCTTTTGTGCCGTGGAAAAATGGTCCGGAGTCCAACACCGCCATGTCAGGTGCCGACCGCAACACCGCGCTCTTGGAACACTTCGCGGGCAACGTTGAGCCCGTTTATGGCTGCCGGGAATCCGGCGTATACCGCCATTTGCAGGATGACCTCGATGATCTCCGGCGGCTGGCAACCGACATTGAGGGCGCCATGGATATGCACTTTCAGCTGCGGCGTCGCTGTACCCATGGCAGTCAAGGCCGCAATGGTGGCGAATTGGCGCGATCGCAAGTCCAAGCCTGGGCGTGACATCACATCCCCGTATGAGAAGGAAATGATCCACTCCGCCAAATCGGGGGCAATGTCCTTGAGGCTCTCTACAACGGCAGTACCTGTGCCGCCAGTAATAGCAGCCAAGGTGGACTCGCCAATTGCATGTCGTCTGTTCTCAGTGGTCAATCGTAGATCTCCGAATCAGCGCGCGCGCCGGTAGTGCATTGCGACCGAGCCGCCGCGGAGCGGCTTCGCCGAGAGCAACTCTAGCCGTCGCGTGCTGGGCAGCCCTCCCTCGTACAGGGTCGGGCCGTGGCCGGCGATCCTGGGGTGGACGAGCAACTTGTACTCGTCGATCAGATCCAGCCGGTCCAGCTCGGCCGCAAGCTTGCCGCTACCGAGGAGCACGCCGTTCGGGGTCGCATCCTTGAGCTTCTGGACGCCCGTGCGCAGGTTGCCGGCGATGGGGTGGCTGTTGGTCCAGGGGAAGTCCTTACGCGTCGAGGACACCACGTACTTCGGCTTGGCCTCCAGCTTGACCGCCCATTCGCGCAACGCCGGCGGTGCCTCCGCGTCGCCACGGGCGACGGCTGGCCAGTAGCCCTCCATCATCTCGTAGGTGACACGGCCCCACAGCATTGCCCCGCTCTCGTCCATGAGGCGGGTGAAGAAGGCGTGTGTCTCGTCGTCGGCGATTCCTTCCTGGTGGTCGACACAGCCGTCCAGGGTGACGTTGATACTGAAGGTCAACAATCCCATTACTTCACGCGCTCCCAGGTCAAGCCGCCCTTGGTCTCGAGCGGCCTGAGGACGATCTTGTCCTCGGACAGAAATTCGTAACGCCTTACGAAGTCGCCAAGCCCGCTCGGGTCGATGTTACCCGCGCGGTTGTGGGTGACCGTTTGCAGCTTCTCGTCAACGGTGTAGGTCCCAAAGTAGGCTGTGTACCCCAGGATCGCGTCCCTTGCCTCATCGGGCGTCGGTGACGTGCCTGCAAATTTCGCGCGCGGGCGATCGGGCATGATCTGCACGGCCATGTTGCCCTTGTCGTCGTAGTAGATGAGGCCGGTAGGCTTTTCTCCGCGAGACTCTTGACGCCGGCTTTCGGTGATCGAGACAAGCCGCCACGTTCCAACCAAGCGCTTCGCGGCGCTCGCCGGCTGAGTGGCCTGTGCAAGGGCCGTGGCTGCGATCAATTGAAGGGCGATTCCAGACACGAACGCTAGTGCGATTCTCCACGGCCCGTTCCAACGCATCGCTAGGCCTCGGCGATCGCCGCAATGGAGACTTTCAAACCGGGGATGCGCACGGGCAGCTTGGCCCCTTGGCGAGCTGGCGGATTGGAAGGGAACCATTTGAGCCACTCCTCGTTCATTCCGGCGAAGTCATCTTCGTCAGCCAGCACCACCGTCGCGCTGACAATCTTGTCGAGGGAGCTGCCTGCTTCCTCGAGGATCGCCTGTATGTTGGCCAGGCATTGTCGGGTCTGATCTTGAATAGTGGAACCACTCAAGGCACCCGTGATGGGATCAGTGGGGGCCGTGCCTGAGACGAACACCAGGCCAGCGGCCTTGACTGCCTGGCTGTACGTCGCCGGCGGTTTGGCTGCCTTCGGCGTGAATACGATTTGACGGGCCACAGTGTTTCCTCCGAACGCCTGGTGATGGTGCTCAAACACGGTTGTGCGATGCGGGTCACTTCGCCGTGCCGCAAGGAGGTCCTCCGTGTCGGCTTTCCCACGCGGCCACCAAAGGATTGGGGCCGACTCTTGTGGTGCTGGGATGCTTCGTAGCGAACACCGCGACCAGGTTGAACGGCTCGGTCCCAACGTTGATGAACGTGTGTGGCACGCCGGCCGGCACCTTGGCTACGTAAGGTGCCTGGACGGTGAATGTCCGGTCGCCGATCCGGTACTGGGCAGTGCCGGCGAGCAAGACGTGCGCCTCTTCTGTGTCGTGCACATGAAGTCCGGGCCCGCCGCCAGGGTGCGTTTCAGAAATGATGAACGAGAGCGTTTCGAACCCGTACTTGTCGCCATCGAGGCGATGCGTGAACTCGCCGGGTACCCGATACCAGTGGTCAAGCTGGTCGAAGGTGAAGGCAAGCGCGTTGGGGTCATGCGCTTTCGCCGGCGGGCGCGTAAAGGCCTCGCAGGGTAGACGTGACTTCGTTGCGGCTGGAGTTTCGCGACTCGCGTCCTGGAGTGGAGCGGGCGTCGGTTGCGCCTTCGACGTGATGGCCGCATCCGAGGCCTGATGTGCAAAGGCGCTCATGCACGTGAGCGAAAGGACAGTCGCAATCGAAAGTACTCTGAATTGATCGTATTTCACGGTTTCGCTCGAGGCGTTGTGAGGCGTCTGCTCAACTACTTGAGCTCCACGTTAAGGTACACGGCATCAACACGATTGTTCTTGTCGAGGTAGAACGCGTTGTTAAGCCTTGGCCCGCTATTGCTGCAAGATTGCACGAAGCGCTCGTAGTGCGAAAACCAGCAAGATCGCAGAACCAATGGCCAGGAACGCTGCGCCGCATGCAACCTTTGCTCCGGTTATAGGACCGAGGCGAGAACCGTTGCTCGTCAATACGCGCGGCCCAAGATAGAACGCGCCAACGGCCGCGTGGACGGCAACGGCGAGAAGTGCACCAAACCAAACCCCGCCCGACCCCATCTGAGCCGTGATGAGGCGCAACGGCAGCAGGAGCAACACCGCAATCGCCGCGTACTTGAGGCAATGCCCCCACTCGATCTTCGTTCTGGCGAGTACGTGGCCTGATACGCGAACAAGGGCCGCGACAAGACCAAACAAGAACAGGAGCGGCAAAAGCTGGAGTGCGAATTCCATTGGCCTAACGTCCCGGTTCAGTGGCGTTACGCTGACGTTCGTGTCTTGGCACTCTACCTCTCATCGTCCGCTGCTACCGGTTGTCAGGCGCCCGCCCGATACACCCAAAAGCCCATCCCGGCCACGCCAGCGAAGATTGTCGTCTCGGCGACGCGCTGAATCAGGCCGCGGAATCCGTGAGGAAAGCTCAAACCCAACAAACAAACGAGCACGAGTGGAACGGCGTACCCCATGACATCGGAAAGCGGCGCCCAGTATGAGCTGAACCTGAGCGTCGAGAAGGCGGCTGCCGCCCCGAGGTATCCAAGGGCACCAAAGACATTGTGGAGAGTATTGCGCCATGTGCCGAAAGCTGGGGCGCCAGAATCGCACCGGAATATCGCGCCGCCAAAGTAGCCCACGCCAACCAGCGAAAGCATCCAAAACACTTCGCTTGATCCTCCTGGGGCCGATTGCGCCGCGACAACCAGAAAGAGCCAAAGCAGGAGTGCGATCGACACAAACCCGACATAGGACACCTGCGCCCCAACTGGCGAGCCTACTTCACCGAGCTCACTTATCGTATGTCGAAGATGGCTATAGCCAGGCTTTCGATTACCGAAGTAGACGGGAACCGCTAAAGCCGTTGCGGCCGTCAGGGCAGCAAGCACTAACGCGACGAGCGGCTGCAGGTCCATCATCTCGGCCCGCCACTGCGCAAGCGTTGAAGATAGACGAAGCAAGCCGCGATGGCTGTGACGAGCGGCAGCAGTAGTACGAGCAGGCCAGCTAGAGATCTCCCCGATGCATATTCGGGCTGAACCAGGAAGACGATCGAGCTCGCCCCTGCAGCCACGAAGAGTGCGAACCCCGCAAAACGATTTGCTCGGAACCAAAGGTCGCGATTGCCAAGGGTTTCCCGCGTCCGGAAACCGTAGAGCCGATTGGGAGGGACGAGTCCGAGCATGAGGGGGATGCTCGCGACGAGGATGATCCCGCACGGAACCAGTAAGGAGATGGGTGCGTTCACGAGGTATTCGATGACGCCCAACGACCGAGTTGAGCGGCTGGACACGACGCCCATTCGCAACGACGCAGCGCGCCACGAAGGTTCACGGTCCGCTCCAGCGCGTTGTTAGGCGTCACGGGGACTTCTTCTCACATCGCGCAACAAAGGCGGTGAGCCCGGAAAATATCAAGTCGTAAGTCGGTGGACTCAAAGACTGCGAAATGAGCTGCTCTCCTCTTCGCGCAACACGAAGCACACTGAGGCCCCTTTCGGTGTAGGAGAGCGAATCGAGACTGTCTTTTGTGTACTCTCGGCTTTGCAACACCGAGGCGAACGACGCGGCTTCGGGGATACGCTTAAGCCACTCGGAGTGCTCTTCGACAAGAGCTGGTTCACCTATTAAGGGGTGTATGCGAGCGAGCTCCGCGCGAGCAAACGCCTCCTGGATGGCCAAGTGATGACACCGCCCGTCGTTCTCGGCCATCGCGAGCACAAGCGCATTTCGCTCTCCCTCGAAGAGATCTCCACGCGTTTGAACCTTGGCACGGTGCGCAAGGATGGCGCTAATCACAGCAACTACCGCCGCAAGTGCCGCGATTCCCGCTTTCAACGTTTCGCTGTCCACGCTGCCTCCGTGACGCCTAACGATCAAGTTGAGCGGCCGGGCACGATACCCGTTCGCAAAGAAACTGCGCGCCACGCTGGTTCACGGTCCGCTCCAACGCGTTGTTAGGCTGCATCGACCGGTACATCGCGGACCCAACCGCGCACCCAGCTGACCAACGCAGGTACGTCTACAAGATGATCTTGCTTTTGGCCCACGGCATGAAGGATCTGGGCCCGCGCCAATTGAACTTGCTTAAGTTGAGGGTATGGCACGCCCTCCAATGCCTCCGCGTGGCCAAGGAGCTCGCTAGCAAATGCGGCCAACGTCGTTCGCCCCTTCTCAAGGTCGTCAGTGAGCGTCGCGATGCGGGCGACGATGGTCATGTTCGACACTGTATCTCCTGCAGCCTAACGACCAAGTTGAGCGGCCGGGCACGACACCCGTTCGCAAAGACACAGCGCGCCCCGATGGCTCACGGTCCGCTCCAACGCGTTGTTAGGCATCACCATGTCGCACGTTCCCGTTCCCCTTCGTCGACATTCGCGGAAAAGTCTGCTGGCTTCGAAACTCGAAGCGCGCCACTCCTCTCGAATCGCCGCAGCGCGAGCTGCGCTGGCCAGGTTTTCATGGGGTTCCATATGACCAGCTCAACGTGACCCCGGCGATCCATGGTGACGGAGAAGCCAGGGCTTCCATTAAATTGTGGCGAGGCTCCCTCAATCTGCGCGGATAGATCTGCAAGGATGCGGAACCGCTCCGACTGCGATGTCGTTTCCAAGAACTCAAAGGATGCGCCCCATCCGTACACTGGTGATGCCTAACGACCGAGTTGAGCGGCCGGGCACGACGCCCGTGCCGCGGCCAGACGCGGCCCGCGATGTACCCCGGTCCGCTCCAACGCGTTGTTAGGCATCCGAGTCTCCCACTAAGTTTGAGATCGAGATAGTTTGCCCTCGAGCTGCTCCAGCAGCTCGTCCAACCGCGGTGCCAAGCCACACGAGCAGACCCTTCGCTGATCGGGCCAGGAGTTCGCATCAATCCCTGGGCAGGAGGGATCATGTTCTGCGTAGGTCAGAATGAATCTTCGGAGCTCTTCGACAAATAGGTCTGCCATGGCCGACTCGGATGCCTAACGACCAAGTTGAGCGGCCGCACACGCTGCCGCTTCGCGCCTGAGAGGCGCGCCCCGATTTTCCACGGTCCGCTCCAACGCGTTGTTAGATTGCGCCATTGCTATGCCGACCTCTTCGGAAGGGCCACAACCTTGGCCAATGCCGTTTCCAATGGCACGGCGCGGAAGTGAAACGGAAACCAGTACTGCCCCTTGAAAGAGACGATGCCCGATATCTCGTAGGTGCGCGATTTCTCCATAGGCACGAAGCGCGCACTGAGTTGACTTCCGGATGAAGAGTCACTGGCAAGCAGCTCAAGAGTCGGCCCGCGCATCGACATGCGCCCGGAGAGAACACCAACGCCGGTTGCGGTAACGGTGGCGTCGGCCTGGGACTGCGACGTATGGTCTCGGCTGAGCTCGACGCGGAATGCGTAGGCAGGGCGATCAGAATGCGTCTGCCACTTTCCCTCGAGGACGAGTGCGTTCGGAAAGGACTCCGCCTCGAAGTGAGCTTCGAGCGGCAAGTGCGTGCTGGACGCGCTAAGGCCGTGCGACCCATGCGCGTGATAGGTCCCTACTTCGATGACGTTCAAATTCAGCACGTCTGGCGCAATCTAACGATCAAGTTGAGCGGCCGGGCACGATACCCGTTCGCAAAGAAACTGCGCGCCACGCTGGTTCACGGTCCGCTCCAACGCGTTGTTAGGCTGCATCGACCGGTACATCGCGGACCCAACCGCGCACCCAGCTGACCAACGCAGGTACGTCTACAAGATGATCTTGCTTTTGGCCCACGGCATGAAGGATCTGGGCCCGCGCCAATTGAACTTGCTTAAGTTGAGGGTATGGCACGCCCTCCAATGCCTCCGCGTGGCCAAGGAGCTCGCTAGCAAATGCGGCCAACGTCGTTCGCCCCTTCTCAAGGTCGTCAGTGAGCGTCGCGATGCGGGCGACGATGGTCATGTTCGACACTGTATCTCCTGCAGCCTAACGACCGAGTTGAGCGGCCGGGCACGATGCCCATTCGCAGAGACACAGCGCGCCACGATGGTTCACGGTCCGCTCCAACGCGTTGTTAGACAATGACCCTCCAAGACCTGAGCAAGCCCTCAACTGCGAGGGGCAGGTACTTCACGATGAACCAAAGTGCCGCACACGTGGATAGGACGATCAGAAGGTTCCATTGGCGCTGGCGGATTCCGACCACGCACAGCCCCACCGCAATTGATGCGGCCACTGCGCCTTCGACCATTGCCACCCGCCACCAGAAACCTAGCTGCATGTGCTGGCCGTGCTCGTAGAAATACCACCGCGCTGCAATCCACGGCATCCACGCAAGTGTCGCTAGAACGACGATCCAAATCGTTCGCCGCTGCGTCGTCATTGTCTAACGACCGAGTTGAGCGGCCGGGCACGATGCCGACTCGCAAGGAAACAGCGCGCCACGATGGTTCACGGTCCGCTCCAACGCGTTGTTAGAAGGCAGCATTATTTCGACCTCTTAGTGTCTGTACGAAGACAACGGCCAGTGCAATGGCGATTCCCCAAAACACACTGTTGGCCATGACCAACGCGAAGGCCTGAGCTCTCGGGAAGTGCAGAGCCGGTTCCCAGAGAGAGGTTAACGGCTGAAACAGGACTTGGGAAACGCGCCAGGCTAAGGTCGCAAACAGCGAGGTCCGCGTCCCATCTGCGGCGGGACTTCCGCTCGCAATTGCGGCACCCCATGTCAATAGGAAGTGCGCAGTCGCCACGAGGACGGAGATGATCGCAAACTTCTTCGCCGTCATGCTGCCTTCTAACGACAGAGTTGAGCGGCCGAGCACGATGCCCGTTCGCGACGACACAGCGCGCCACGATCGTTCACGGTCCGCTCCAACGCGTTGTTAGGCATCAAGCCATTCATCGTTATATACCGGCGCTCCGATCACGGGCCTGCTGCCGCAGACTTTGAACCATTCGCCAGATCCCCCAGCAAAACAACAACTCGACCGATACGAGGGTAAAGGCCAGAAAGAAGAGCACGTCCTTTCCCGCATGCGCCGCCAACCCCGTAAGAAGTAGGACTGGGAATGGGATCAGGAATAGCACGCCGAGCGCCTGACGGAGCGGTTTGGACTCGAACGGTGGATATCCCGCCCAGACGCAGGCCACAGTCGCGGCAATCAGGGCGATGACCGCTAGTCCAATGATCGTCCGTTTCACCGACGTTCCCTTGATGCCTAACGACCGAGTTGAGCGGCCGGGCACAGCGCCCGTTCGCAAAGACACAGCGCGCCACGATGGTTCACGGTCCGCTCCAACGCGTTGTTAGATTGCACTCTTCTCGACACTGAACAGCCCATTGGTGAAGTGAAGAGTCCCACCATCAAGAAGGTGATCGCTCGGCGAGCCGTACGTGAATGGAAATCCGTCAATCTCCACGATTCGCAATTGTTCAGGAAGCGTTTCTGAGTCATAGCACCCCAGGCCCCAGTGTGGATCGAGCGTGCGCCATTCGCCCGTTTCAGCATTTCCCTCCTGCGCCCCGACGGCCCACCACAACGCAAAGACGGGGCGGCTCAGTCCGCTCGTGGACTTAAGCTGCTCAAGCACAGCTCGTGCGCTCGGTGCTAGCTTGAGATTTGGCGGAGATGGATCCAAGTGCAATCTAACGACCAAGTTGAGCGGCCGGGCACGACGCCCATTCGCAAAGACACAGCGCGCCACGATGGTTCACGGTCCGCTCCAACGCGTTGTTAGACAGCACCATTCTGCAGCGCGATCACCAAAAGCTAAATGCGCCCGAAAAGATGGCCGCAACCAGAATGGCGAAAACGGCTGCGAAAGCTAATCCGCACGCCGCACCATATCTTCCGCGAAATGACGCGGTGCCGAGAAGGACAAGTTGAATCATTGGCACCAAGAACATAAACCCCGGTATGACAACTACGCAGACAAGGGCGAAAGCTCCCGGGCCCACGTTGCCCAGGAAGGCTAGGCCCGTCAGCACAATAGCGAATAGAGGACCGGGCAACCACCACAATGATCGTCTCGCGGAAGCGTTCATTTGGTGCTGTCTAACGACCGAGTTGAGCGGCCGGGCACGACGCCCATTCGCAATGACACAGCGCGCCACGATGGTTCACGGTCCGCTCCAACGCGTTGTTAGACGTCAACAGTTTCCGACCTTGCCATGATTCTCAAAAATGCGTTGACCACAAACGGTCGCTATATCGGAAAGCTCGCCGAGGAAAGCATTCCAACCACCAATCGAGTCAAAGCCAGTCACATAGCGATCGCCCCAGGCTTTGGGATGACACATGGTGATGACCTTGTCGCAGGCGCTCTGCGCCATTGCGGGTGTGGTCGCCGTACTCACGGCACGACTAACGGACTCCCAAATGTCAGATGCGTCGGCAGAACGCTCTAACGGCGCAACCTTCACCAGCAGCGGTTCCAGCTCCGGGAATCTCATGTTGACGTCTAACGATCAAGTTGAGCGGCCGGGCACGACGCCCATTCGCAAAGACACAGCGCGCCACGATGGTTCACGGTCCGCTCCAACGCGTTGTTAGAACGCACCTTCACGACTCGACTCATACCACCGGTCTCCTTCGCCCGTGAACAGCCAGTAAACTGCCACAGCTTCACAGGCTGTGCGCACCAAGAATGCCCCGATCGCAAGGGCAGACTCCTCAAGGTTCTCGGGGTACAGATCATCTACGATCAGGCCGCCGAGGAACCAAAGCAAGAGCAGGTATCGGGCCCAGTTCCTGCGGCGAGCTGCAATGAACACGCAGGTCGCAAAGCCAATCGTTGGGCCAACAACGAAAATATCCAGACGACTTGGTGCTCGCGACAGATCGATGGGCAATTGGGCGAGACCGATGGCGATCGAGGCGCAGAGTAGAACTACGGCGTTTCGGACGCTTGTGGGTGCACCACGGTCGACAGTCAAGGTGCGTTCTAACGACCAAGTTGAGCGGCCGGGCACGACGCCCGTGCCGCGGGCAGACGCGGCCCACGATGTACCCCGGTCCGCTCCAACGCGTTGTTAGCTGGCAATGCCATTGCGGCACTCCTTGCCCTTGGTGGATGCAACCTCGATCACAGCACCACGGGGATTGACCGTGACCCACGCTGCGGAAGGCTCCCCGGAGACTCTCTCGTCGAGTGGAAAGGACACTATGAACTGGAGGGGACAACCACGGGCGTCATAGACGAGCGTGCAGCGCTCGCCGCTCCAGCCACACTTGTCGGGGAACAGCTCCCCCGCGATTCGTCGCATGTCGTTGCTCGGGACCTTGGCGCGCTTGGCGTGCTCGTCGTCGCCCAAGGAAGGGCCAGATGCCAGCAGCATGGCGAGGGCGAGAAGTGAGGCGACCGTAGTTGGAGCGCTCATTGCCAGCTAACGACCAAGTTGAGCGGCCGGGCACGACACCCATTCGCAATGACACAGCGCGCCACGATGGTTCACGGTCCGCTCCAACGCGTTGTTAGATTGCACCTGCCCCTCCCTCAAGGCGCTCCGGTCGATAGTAGTACTGGCACTTTGGACAATGAAACAGGCCAGGGCCCGGGGGCTGCTTTTCGCGAGTACGGAAGATGAGAATGCCAATCGCCACCGCTGCGATGCCGCCCAAGACTGAGGATAGGGCGTACTTCGCATCGACTGCGCATGACACTGCGCCCGCGGTGAGGGCCGCGACAATCCAGCCCGCAAACTCGCCGCCGATCCACGCAAGGGTGCCGGTTTGCTTGGGCGGTGGCAGATACCGCAAATCGGTCGAACACTTTGGACAGATCTTCGGAGCCACGGTGTTTGGGTGCAATCTAACGACCAAGTTGAGCGGCCGGGCATGACGCCCATTCGCAAAGACACAGCGCGCCGCGACCGTTCACGGTCCGCTCCAACGCGTTGTTAGGTTGCAGTCGCATGGTTGCTCTATAGCTTGTGGCCGCACTTTGGACACTCTTTCGGTACCGGAAAGAGGATGAGCACATGACTTTTGACGGTGACTCCAAATGCCTTCTGGGCTCCAATCAGGACACATTTGCCGCACTTGGGGCATGCGACCAAGACTAGAGCTGCGACGCCAAACATGACGGTGAATATGAGCCCGGTGGCAAAGGCCCCCGAGACCTGCACGGTAAGCACCACGAACACCACTGCTGCTACCAAGGTGATGGCATAGGTAAGCAGAAGTCTTTGTGAAATTCTTCTCATCGATGAAATTTTCGGAGACGTTCGCGCTGCAACCTAACTTACAAGTTGAGCGGCAGGTGGCCAAAGCGCGGAGCGCGTTGGCCACACTCCTGTCCGCTCGAACGCGTTGTTAGGCCTCGCCGCCTCTAGATCGATGCTCAAGGCATCTCTTGATCGGAGCGTCGGCCTATCAATTCGCGTCGCTGGATGAGACTGCGCGCCATCGATGCCCCCACGTTCAAAGCCTCCCGCAGGGCGCTGCGCTTTTGCATTAATGCGGCTCACGAAGTCCCCGTTGACCGATTGGAATTTTCGACGGCTCATCGCCTAACTCTCTGCGGCGTAGCGCCTAACGACCGAGTTGAGCGGCCGGGCACGATGCCCATTCGCAATGACACAGTGCGCCACGATGGTTCACGGTCCGCTCCAACGCGTTGTTAGAAGGCCTACTTGCCATGAGTCACTCGCAAGACGCGACCATCTTTCTTTGAGATTTCGATCTCGGCGACTCCACCCAGCTGGTAAGCGGAGGGTAGTGAGCCGACCACTGTCCAAACGTCACCCTTCAGCACTGCGCTATAGGGCTTTTCCTGCTCGATCTTGTCACGACCGTAAATTGGACTCCACACAGCAACCGCAATTTGCACTGCGGTTTCGGCATCGGGGACGTAACCATTGGGCGGAACGTAATTGTGAGGCCGCGGTTGCTGAGCTGCGACCAAACTGGCTGCCAAGAGGATCGATGCGGGTGCGAGCTGAGAGAGTCGCATTGCTTCGCGTAGGCCTTCTAACGACCGAGTTGAGCGGCCGGCCCCAATGGCCATTCGCAAAGACACAGCGCGCCACGATGGTCCACGGTCCGCTCCAACGCGTTGTTAGACAGCATTGAGCCACTCCTCGGTTTGCGGGTCATAGGGCTCAAGATCCCCGCCGTCAGACAGTTCGCAGGCATCCTGCAGCGCTTCAAATACGGCATCGCTTCCGCTGTCCGACGTCGGCACGGTGAATGATATTTCGGAGGAGTGAACTGCGACAGTGATGGTGCTTCCGCCCGCGAGCTTCACGAAGCTGCGCCTGCCGGACGATGCGCCTTCAGGGGCGTAGCCAAAGCTCGATAGACGCGCGATGAATGCGTCGACAATAGAGGTGGGTAGTCCGATCTTTTCGCCGTCGTCCAACGCATCGCCATCGGCGTGCGTCTGACGGATAGTCGGGTGATACAGGTACACCGTGTGACTCATGCTGTCTAACGACCGAGTTGAGCGGCCGGCCACGATGCCGCTTGCCGCATGCAGAGCGAGCCAACCGCCGGTTGGCAACCAGGGTGCGGCCCACGGTAGTCCGCGGTCCGCTCCAACGCGTTGTTAGCTGGCATGTAACTCACGGGCCCGTTGGACGAACCGGAGAAAGGCGAGCCGATAGCCACAATGGCTGCAGAATTTGTCGATGCCTGGCGATGCATCAGAAACAGCCCGAGAAACGTTCATTTTCGAGAGGCCGAGCTTGCTCTTGGGCGGCAGACCGAAGAACTCGGGATTGTAGGAGGAAAAGTCGACGTCACAGAAGTTGCAGAGTGTTAGCCGAAGCCCCGAAAAGACCTCGTATTCCGTGAAGTGGTGCTTCTCGTCGCGCCAGTGCGCCAGCTCCACAGGGTCTCCGCCGCACTCGTGGCACGGAGCGACGTCTCGAACTTCGAGAGCGCCATTGCACAAGGGGCACTGCGTTTCCTTCATGCCAGCTAACGACCAAGTTGAGCGGCCGGGCAGGACGCCCATTCGCAAAGACACAGCGCGCCACGATGGTTCACGGTCCGCTCCAACGCGTTGTTAGATTGCACCGCGTTCACCCCGTTTGCACTGGAAGATGACTTCGTACGCCTTCCCGGCCACGGCGTCATCCAGGAGACACACGAATGCGTCGTGGAGCGATTGCGGCACCCCGCTCGTCCGGAAACGCTCGAGTAACTCGCGGATGACCGCCTTGCGACGGTCGTCGGGAGCGGACAGGAGCATCTCGAGTGTTTCGTTCATTGCGGCGTCTTCGCACGCGGCCACGAGCATTGTGACGAAGCCGTCGATCTCAGCGTAGGTCTTCGGAACTAAGGTCATGGCTCGAGGTGCAATCTAACGATCAAGTTGAGCGGCCGGGCACGACGCCCATTCGCAAATACACAGCGCGCCGCGTTGGTTCACGGTCCGCTCCAACGCGTTGTTAGGCGTCATGCGAGCACTATCGTATATCTGAGAACTGCGGCGAGCGAACCCGCGATGATGAGTGCCGCCCCGGTCGCAACGGCGATTCCCTGAGGCCACGTGAGCGTGGGGGCCTGCCAAGTGCGCTGTGCCGACGTGAAGTCGTAGTGGAAGGAAGCGATCATCCATAGAACCGCGCCGGCAATGATGATGTACAGCGAGACAGAGAACATTGCTCCCGCTGCGACGACAAGGATGGATACGGCCGAGACCCAGGCGATGACCCTTTGATCGCGCATGGAAAACGGTCGATCCATGACGGCTAACGACCGAGTTGAGCGGCCGCACACGCTGCCGCTTCGCCCCTGAGAGGGGCGCCACGCTGGATCACGGTCCGCTCCAACGCGAAGTTAGAACGCTGGCCCACTAGCTGAGTGCACATGGCTGTATTTTGCCCAAACTTGCGCCGATGGTCTTGCTCAAGAGCTCGGCGCAATGGGGATGATCGCGCTCCGCTGAGCGGCCCCGTGGCACGGCGGCGGCATGAGGTGATCTGAAAAGCGTTGTGGTCGTGAGCCACGAGTGATTGGTGTTCGACTTTGCCTGCGATCTAACGACCAAGTTGAGCGGCCGGGCACGATGCCCATTCGCAAAGACACAGCGCGCCGCGATAGTTCACGGTCCGCTCCAACGCGTTGTTAGACAGCACCATTCTCGATGTACCCCTCAATGCACGTTCTGACCCACGGAGCATCGAGGTCGTAACCCGTCACGTTCTTTCCGCTCCAATTTACTCCGACCAGGTACCCATCGCGAGCGAGCTCGGGAAGCCATTTGTCACGAAACTCTTCCCAAGAAATCTTCTCTGCTTCGAACCCGGCGTAGTCGGGGGCGATTTTCTTGATTCGATCTATTCGCGACTTCGACGACCAGAAGGGCTGCGCTCGTTGTCCTGTTCGAGTCTTCGGCGCGGGATACCCGCCAGAATCGCGGATCGTCCAAACGACGCGATTCTTTGCGACTTCCCGATAGAACGTGTGCGCCTGCGATGCGGACTGTCCCATGGGTGCTGTCTAACGACCGAGTTGAGCGGCCGGGCACGATACCCGTTCGCAATGACACAGCGCGCCACGGTGGTTCACGGTCCGCTCCAACGCGTTGTTAGATTGCATGCTCATTCAAGAGTGAGCTTGGCGCCGATGCCCCGAGTATCTACGTTCACAATATGACAGGGAAGGCTCGTAGCCGGCTCAAGTTGGCACCACCGCACCCACGCGCAGGAGCAAGCGGTCGAGATCCGCTTGCTTTGACCGGCGCCCAACCTCTCGCGCTGAAGAAAGGCGCGACGCCTGAGCATCTCGTCGTGTTCCGATGTTCGAGCTTCCGCTTCGGAGCAGTATCCAGAGGACTCGTACGCAATATCGTACTTCCGAAGGTTCTCAACTTCGAAGATGCACGCGTGGTCAATGATGGGCTGCGACTTGACCTGAGCCCAAGACGGCAGTGCACCGCCAACAAGCATCAATATGCACAGCGCTCGCAGCATGCAATCTAACAAGATATGGATGGATGAACTGCAGGAAAAATCGCCATCTTGTCCTCTAAAACAATATTCGGAACGGCGGAAGTGCCTGTCAAGCCAGCGGAATTGCTGGAACCAATGTTAAAACGAAAAGGGAAACGCATCACCCCTTCCCGCCCAGCGCAACACCAAGCTCCGCCTCGTGTCTCAACAGGAGCTCGACCAGCGCATCGTCCCGAGGCTCCCCCGCGCAGTCCCGAACGAGGCTGTGCTCGAGCATGTGCTGCACGGTCTCTTCCATCATGGAACGCAGCGTCGCCCGGGGCTGATATTCGAGCCGCGAGACCGCCTTCGCGTTGCTATACGGACGGTGCCAGTTGAATGCCGACGGCGACTCAACGTAGCGCTGGAACACCTGCGATGAAACCGCGACGATCCGCAGCTCCACGCCGAGGATCCGAGCGATCGTCTCGTAGTAGTCGCGCTGCGTCACGGTCTCGGCGCCCACGGCGTTGAAGATCTCGCCATCGGCCCCACTGCGATCCAGCGTCGCCAGGATCCAGCTCGCGACGTCCAGCGACCACACGGGGGTCATCAGGTTGCGGCCCCCGTCGATGGCGGGAATAGGCTTGCCCTTGCGGATGCGATCGACCAGGTACGGGCTGCGGCTCCAGAGGCTCGTGGTGAGGTACGTTCGTCCGAGCATGTGGCTGGGTCGAATGACAGTAGCGCGCCGTCCCAGACCCGAAAGCACGATGCGCTCGCATTCGGCCTTCGCGGTCGCGTACGGAGTCACCGGATGCGGATCGCGCTCCTCGGTAACGGGCATGCCGCCGACGTCCTCGCCATAGACGTCGACCGAGCTCACCAGCACGACGCGGCGTGCGCTCGGAAACAGGTCGACCAGGTCCTGCGCTTGTGCGGGCTGGAAGCAGATCGCGTCGACCACGGCCTCGGGTGAGAACGCGTCCAGGGCCTTCGCCTCCGAGCGCAGCGCCGTGCGATCGGCCTGCAGCACTCGAACGCCGGGCGGCGCAGCGACCGGACGGCGGCCGCGGGTCACCACCATCACCTCGTGGCCCTGCGCGAGTGCAGCCTCGACGACGCGATGCGCCATCGAGCCCGTGCCGCCAAGGACGAGGACACGCACGCCTAAAGCTTCGGGCTCTCGGGAGGGCCCAAGTAGCTGGGCTGCAACCCGCCCGTGTCCACGATGAGCTTCTGCAGCACAAGGCCCGGATCGAGCATCCAGTACTTGAGCGTGTGGGCTCCGGGCTTCGCGACGACGTGCTTCGTCACATGGACAGCCACGCCATCCGCAACGGTCTTGTCCCAATAACGACGCGACTCGTCGACATGCATGTTCACGATCTGCGGCGGCTCGTCGTCGAAGGAGACGGCGAAACGCAGGCCCTCGCCCGGCTGGAACTTCTGCGTCGGCGCGAGCGTGGCATGCACCGTCACCTCACCTGCCGTGAAGAGATGCAGGTCGTAGTCGAGCCGCATGGCCGCGGACGCCGAAAGTGACGGCGCTTCCACCGGCAGCGGCATCACGCCCGAACCCGTGCGCCCATGGTCGGGCACGCGACGCCACTCGCGGCCCGGTGGTGCGATCGCACGCGTGAAGTGATCCGCGTCGATCGAGACGACACCGCGTGTCTCGACGAACCCCGCTCCCCGTGCCGGCAGGTTCTCCGCGGGCTTGTTCACGGGGACACGCAGCGTGACCTTGCGATCGTCCGGGCCCGTCACGGTGATGGTCGCTTCCTTCGTCCCGGGCGGCACGTCCTCCCAACGCGCGCCAACCTCGATGCGCACCTCGCGATCGACCCTCCCCTCGGAGGACGACAGCGTCACCCAAGGCTCGCTCGCCGTGACGCGATACGCGAAGGACTGCTCGCCACGATTGAACACCTCGAAGTAGCGCGTGGATCGCTCGAACGCATCGAGCGCCGGAAACGACAGGCGATTGGCGCTGCGCCCCGGCCATGCCCATTCGGTGCCCTCCACCGCCACGCCCATCGACGGCGCGGCCGGAACCTGCAGCTCGCTCACGGCCGGCATGACGTTACGCGGCGGATCGTTCCAGTAGGTGTAGCCCAGGTGCGTCTGCGACATCATGTGGTTCCACTTGCCACCCGCGATGTCCTGGTGGAAGCGACGCACGAGCTCGGCGTCGAGCGCGAAGAGAGCGCGCGCGTCGCGAGCCAGGTCGTTGGTCGAAGCCCGGCCCTGCGTCGCGTACAGCCGGTTCTTCGCGGCGGTCACGTAGAGCTCGTTCACCACCGCCGCCGCCTTCACGGGATAGAGCACGAGCTGGTAGAACGCATCGCGGTATTGCGGGGGCAGCGCAGCGCTCACCGTCTCCGCGCGCTGTGCGATCGCGTTGTACTCCGCGACGATTCGCTCCGCCTCGCGGTAGTTGGCGAGGGAGTACGTCGCGGGATCCAGCATCTCGGGCTTCCGCCGGCCGTTGTACTTGGTGTACTTGGCGACGAGGTCAGCAATTTCCACCGCGTGCGCCGCGCCGAACTCGCGCTCAGCCCAGAGCTGGAGGAACTCCTGGAGGCGCGACTCCGGCCAGCGCTCCGGATTCCATGCGTACTGCAGGAAGAACTCGATCGGCACTTCCATCGGCTTCAGGTCGCCGACGTTCACGATCCACAGCTTCGTCGCACCGTACTTCCACGCGAGGTGCATCTGCTCCCAGACCTTGGGCAGCGGCGTCACGTTGATCCACTTGTAGTTGCGCGGGCCGCCCACGTAGTCGAAGTGGTAGTAGACACCAGCCCCACCGGGACGCGCACGCTCCGCGGGCGTGGGAAGCCGCCGGATGTTGCCCCAGTTGTCGTCGCACCAGAGTGTCAGCACGTCGTCGGGCACGCGCATGCCCTTCTCGTAGTACTCCTGCACCTCCTTGTAGAGGGCCCACACCTGCGGTGCACGTTCGCCTTCCTCGGTGAGGATGCGGCGCTGGTCGGCCACGATGCGCTCCAGCAGCGCCACGTTCGCGTCGCGCGACATCGGCTCGTCGCCGTCGCCGCGCATGCCGAGCGTCACGACCTTCTCATAGGGCTTCGTGCCTCGAATGCCGCCGCGCCAGAAGTCCTGCAGCCGTTCCGAGTTGGTGTCGTAGTTCCACGGCCCCTTGTCGCCGCCACGGTGCCACTCGGCGTGCGCGCGCATCATCGGCTCGTGGTGCGACGTGGCCATCACGATGCCGTACTCGTCGGCGAGGCGGCCGTTCTCCGGGTCGTCGGCGAAGAAGGCCGTCGGCGGCCACATCGCCGGCCAGAGGTAGTTGCCGCGCAGCCGCAGGATCAGCTCGAAGACGCGCTCGTAGAACTTGTGGTTGTACCCGCCAAATTTTTCCCTGGTCCACCCGGTGAGCGCCGGCGCCTCGTCGTTGAGGAAGATGCCCCGGTACTTCACGACGGGCTTGTCCTGCACGCGCGTTCCCGCGGGCACGAAGATCTGCTTGCGCGGTGTCACCGGAACATCAGCCCACCACGCCCAGGGAGAAATGCCCATCTGCTCCGCGAGCGTGTAGATGCCGTAGATCGTGCCGCGCCTGTCGCTCCCGGCGATGACGATCATCGGCTGGCGGTCGTTCCACGGCGAGGTGATCACCTGGATCACGAAGCCTTCCCACTGGCCGCGGATGGCGGAGACGTCGATCGCGCCCGATTGAGCCAGGCCGTCGATGAAGCCGCTCTTGCCGAGCGTGCCGATCAGGATCGCGCCAGGGCCGAATGCCTTGGCGCCGCGCATGACTCCGGGATTCTGGCCGGTGAGGCGTTGGATGTCCGATGCGAGGCCCTGTGCCGCACGCACGACGCCTTGGTCCTCGCCGCTGTCGGTGACGAGCGTCGCGACGTAGTCGCCGTTGGCGATGGCCACGGCGCCGGGCGACGGCGTGAAAGCGACGAAGGGTTTTTCGCCGAGCGCATGCGCCGGCAAGACGCTTGCAAACGCGAGCACCGCGGCGAGCAGCGCCCTACTCGTCCAGCGGCTCATAGTCGAACCAGGCGAAGTCGGCGGGCGGCATCGGCTGCGGTCCGCTCGCATACATCCCGAAGTAGACGCCGGTGAAGCCGCCGGCCTTCTCGGATGACATCGGCTGCGTCGGTGCGGATCCCACGGCGCGCGTCGTACCCGCACGCGATCGAACGGAAAATTCATAGCGATCCTCGAAAGCTTCCACCTGCAGTGTCGTCGGACCGGCCTCGATCGTTTGGGTCGCCACGATCTTCGTCACGCCCCCGACGCGCGTCACGAGCTCCACGCGGCGAGCTCCGGCACCCGTCACGCGCAGCTCGTAGTGGTTCTCTTCGTTCTGCCGCAGCACGAGGCCCGCGACCTGGCCCTCGGCCGTGGGATCGAACGTCACTTCCGTGGCAGCACGCACGCGGAAGTGTTCCTGGCGGCGGGCGACGAAGGCCGGCGTCGCAACGTCGTTCAACGTGTGGACGCTCCCCTTGAGGCGAAGCATCCCCGGACGCTCCGTAACCGACCAGAGCGCGGTGGCGGGTCCGCGCAAATGCACCCATTGAAGACCGAGACGCGTGGCATCGAAGTCGTCGCGGACCCGCTCACGCGGCCAAGGCGAAGACGCCGGCAATCCCGTCACCGTCATCGACAACTGGAGCGGCTGGTTGCCGTTCACGACCGGCCAACCGTTCGCGTCCCACGTCACGGGCGCGAGGAGTGTCTCCCGGCCGATGTGGTGATTGCGTGCGACCGGTCGGATGCCGAGCAGCACCGTCCACCACGTGCCGGCGTCGGTCTGCACCAGATCCGCATGGCCGACCGCTTGCAGAGGCAACTCGGGCTGCGACTTGTGCGTGAGGATCGGATTCGCGGGGTTTGCCTCGAAGGGACCCCACGGTGACTTCGAGCGCGCGACGGTGAGCATGTGGCCGTATGACGTGCCGCCCTCGGAGATCAGCAGATAGTAGGTGCCGCCGACCTTGTAGAGGTGTGGACCCTCGGGCCAGATGCCGCCGGTGCCGGACCAGATGAGCCGCGGCTCCTCGGAGAGCTTTCCGGTCGCGAGATCGATCTCCGCTTGATAGACGCCGCCATTCCGCCCGCCGCCATGCCGCGTGTAGTACACCTTGCCGTCGTCGTCGAAGAAGAGCGACGGATCCATCGACCATTCCTTCTGCTTGATCCACGTCGGTTCGGACCATTCGCCCGCCGGGTCCTTCGTGGTCACGTAGAAATCGCCACCGTTGTCGATGTTGCTGGTGATCATGTAGAAGGTGCCCGCGTGGCAGCGGATCGTCGGCGCGAAGATGCCCTTCGACGCCTTCTGCCCCTTCAGCGGCAACTGGCTCTCGCGCGTGAGCGCATGCCCCACCTGCCGCCAATGCACGAGGTCGCGCGAGTGGTACACGGGCACGCCGGGGAAATACTCGAAGCTGCTCGTGACGAGGTAGTAGTCGCTGCCCGAGCGGCAAACGCTGGGATCGGCATGGAAGCCGGTGAGAACGGGATTGCGATATTCCTTCGGTGATGGCACCGACGCGCACCCCGCCAACATGATCGCGCCCATCACCATCGCCATTCCCAAAACCCGAATTCCTCCGTGTTCTCCGTGTTCTCCGTGGTTCAACGCTTTTGACCTGGTCATCTGCAGGTTTTCGCGAACGCCGCGAGCGGCACCGCATCCGCCATCGCCCGGAAGCCGCCGACGCCAGGATGAAGCCCGTCACCCTTGTCCTTGTCCTTCGCCATGCGGTCGGGCTGCGCGGGATCGCGGACCACGGCATCGAAGTCCGCCACCGCGTCGAAGGTGCCCGAGCTGCGAATGAAGGTGTTCAGCTCCTGCCGATCGGCCTCGTTGTCGGCCTTCGGGTGGTAATACTCGCTGGAGCCGTAAGGCGTGATCGTGGCGCCGACGACACAGATGCCCTGCGCGTGCGCCTTCGCGACAACTTGCCGATAGGCCATCTTGAGATTCTCGACGAGCTGAGCGCGAGCCAGCGCGGTGTCCTCGGCGTTGCGATGCAGCACACCGAGGTCGTTCACGCCGATCAGCACGATGGCATGCGTGACGCCGCTCCTCGCCAGCACATCGCGATCGAAGCGAGAGACGAGGTTGGGGCCGATGCCGTCCTTCAACATCCGCCCGCCCCCAATGCCCGCGTTGACCACGCCCATCGCCGGTCCTTCGGCTCTCAGGCGGCGCGCGAGAAGATCGGGCCAGCGGTCGTTGCCGTCGGTGGTCGCGCCGTTGCCATCGGTGATCGAGTCGCCGATCGCCACCACGGCGCCAGTGCCACGCGGTGCCAGCACCTCGAGATCGGCGATCACGTACCAGCGCGTGAAGGTCTCGGCTCCGGGCCAGGACGATTCGACCACGCGATTACCCTTGGCGAGGAAGCTCGTGGTGCGCGATCCGGGATGGCTCGTCTGCCGTGCCGGTTCGTCCTTGAAGTGGAGAGAGATCGCGAGGTCGGCGCCCGCCGCATGCGCGAAATCCACGGGATCGCTGTAGTACTCACCACCCGGCGGAATCGTGACCGAAGGCTTGCCACCGAAGGCCAGCGCGCGAATCGAAGCCGCATCGACATCGGCCTTGCCGACGGCCAACGCGCGCGCAATGCTCGCCGCCTCGACCGTGAGCGGCGCCGTGCCGAAGACGTTGCTCAGTCGCAAACGGATGCGCGAGCCCCCGAGCGACACCTGGACCAGTTGCCGCAGGCTCGCATTGCGCCATTTCTCGGGCTCGAGGACGTTGTCGCGCTCGGCAATGATCTGCGAGGTGCCCCATGAGGCCACCCAATGCTCTGCGGGCGGGGCGTGTTGGGTCGACGCGCACGCGGCGAGGCCAAAAGCAGCCAGCAACGCGGCAAACCCGCGTTTCCCGTGTTGACCCGGGCTCATGTCTCCTCCAGAATTTGATTTATGGTAGCGCTACCTATGATAACCGAGATGCAGGTCATCCCCGTCGCAGGCCATGACGGGATGCTCCTCAACCTCTGCGGGGCCCACCAGCCCTACTTCACCCGCAACCTCGTCCTGCTGAAGGACAGCGCGGGACGCACCGGCATCGGGGAAGTCCCCGGCGGGGACGGGATCCTCAGGGCCTTGCAGAAGGCCGTACCGGTGGTCGTCGGCACCGAAGTCGGCACCTTCAACCGAACGATCGCGGCGGTACGCGAGTGCATTGCCGGCAAGGCGACCGGCATGCAGCACCAGGTCACGTCCGCAGCCGAGGCGGCGGTGCTGAAGCAGCCGCACGAGATCAATCTCCGTTTGGACAACGTGGTGACCGCGGTCGAAGCGGCGCTGCTCGACCTCCTGGGCCAGCACCTGGGCGTACCGGTCTGCGAGCTGCTCGGCTCCGGGCAGCAACGCGAGGCGGTCCCGATGCTCGCGTATCTCTTCTATGTCGGCGACCGCAAGCGCACGGACTTGCCCTATCTCTCCGGTGACACCCTCTCGGGATGGCACCGGTCGCGTCATCAACCGGCATTGACCCCCGCGCAGATCGTCGAGCAGGCCGAGGCGACGGTCGAGCGCTACGGGTTCACGAACTTCAAGCTGAAGGGCGGCGTGATGAGCGGCGAGGACGAAATCGCCGCCGTCACCGCGATCAAGAAGCGCTTTCCGCAGGCGGGCGTGACGCTCGACCCCAACGGCGCCTGGTCGCTCGCCGAGGCGATCGAGCTCTGCCGCGGCCAGGGCCATGTGTTGAGCTACGCGGAAGATCCCTGCGGCCCGGAGAACGGCTATTCGGGGCGCGAGATGATGGCCGAGTTCAAGCGCGCGACCGGGATCCGCAGCGCCACCAACATGATCGCCACCGACTGGCGGCAGATGGCGCACTCGTACCTGCTCGGCGCCGTGGACATCCCGCTCGCGGACCCGCACTTCTGGACCATGGCGGGCTCCGTGAGGCTGGCGCAGCTCTGCCACGACTGGGGCCTCACCTGGGGCTCGCATTCGAACAACCACTTCGACGTCTCGCTTGCGATGTTCACGCACGCCGCGGCCGCCGCCCCCGGGCGCATCACCGCGATCGACACGCACTGGATCTGGCAGGAAGGCGAGGAGCGCTTGACGAAGGAGCCGCTGCAGATCCGCGGCGGCCACGTCGAGGTGCCGAAGAAGCCGGGCCTGGGCATCGAACCCGACATGGACCGCATCCGCGCGGCCCACGAGCTCTACAAGAAGGTCGGCAGCGGCGCCCGCGACGACGCGATGCCGATGCAATACCTCGTTCCCGGATGGAAGTACGACCCGAAGCAACCCAGCGTCGGGCGAAAAAAGTAGCTCCCTCGAAGAAGAGAAACCGATGATCCGCAACCCGATCCTGCCGGGGTTCAACCCCGATCCGTCCATCTGCCGCGTCGGCGACGACTACTACATCGCCGTCTCCACCTTCGAGTGGTATCCCGGCGTGCAGATCCACCATTCGAAGGACCTCGTGAACTGGGAGCTGGTGTGCCGGCCCCTCACGAGAGCCTCGCAGCTCGACATGCGCGGCAACCCCGACTCGTGCGGCATCTGGGCGCCGTGCCTCTCGTACGCGGACGGCAAGTTCTGGCTCGTCTACACGGACGTGAAGCGCTACGACGGCAACTTCAAGGACGTGCACAACTACATCGTGACGGCGCCGTCGATCACCGGGCCGTGGAGCGATCCCTGGTACGTGAACTCTTCCGGCTTCGACCCGACGCTCTTCCACGACGACGATGGCCGCAAGTGGTTTCTCAACATGGTCTGGAACTATCGGACGGAATCGGTCGGCGGCAACCCGAAGACACCGGCCTTCGACGGCATCCTGCTGCAGGAGTGGGACGCGAAGACTTCGAAGCTCGTGGGTCCGGTGAAGAACGTGTATCGCGGCACGCCGCAGGGGCTGGTCGAAGGACCGCACGTCTTCAAGCGGAACGGCTGGTACTACCTCACCGTCGCCGAGGGCGGCACGTCGTACGGCCATGCGGTGACGATGGCGCGGTCGCGAAAGCTCGACGGCCCGTACGAGACGCACCCGCTGCTGCATCCGATCACGTCGAAGGACAAGCCCGAGGCGCCGCTGCAGCGTGCAGGCCACGGGCAGATCGTCGAGACGCCGGACGGGCAGTTCTATCACACGCATCTGTGTGGCCGTCCCCTGCCGGGCACGCGCCGCTCGCCGCTCGGGCGCGAGACCGCAATCCAGAAGGTGGTGTGGAAGGAAGACGAGTGGCTCTACCTCGAGCACGGCGGCGTGGTGCCCGCCGTGGAGGTGCCCTCGCCCGATCCCTCGGTGATGCCGAAGCCGCACGTGGAAATCAAACGCGATTTCGCGAAGTGCACGGAGCTGCCGATGGAGTTCCAGTGGCTGCGCACGCCGCAACCCGAGCGCCTCTTCAAGCTCACGGGCTCGGCACTGCGGCTGCACGCACGCGAATCGGTGGGAAGCTGGTTCGAGCAGAGCCTCGTGGCGCGGCGGCAGGAGGATTTCAAGTTCCGCTCCGAGACCTCGGTGTCGTTCTCGCCGACCACGTACCAGCAGGTCGCGGGCCTCACCTACTACTACAACCGCTTCAAGTTCCACTTCATCGCCGTCACGTGGCACGAGACGATGGGTCGCGTGATCACCATGATGTCCTGCCCCGGGGACTATCCCGACGGCCGGCTGGTCTTCCCGCTGCACGCGCCGATTCCGGTGCCTCCGATCGGACCGATCGGCCTCGCGGCCGAAGTCGATGGACCGACGCTGCACTTCTTCTTCAATGCCGGAGATGGGTGGCGGCGCATCGGTCCTGATCTCGACGCGAGCGTGATCTCGGATGAAGGCGGCCGGGGAGCGCATGGCTCGTTCACCGGCGCCTTCATCGGAATGCTCGCGTTCGACCAATCGGGCGTGGCTTGCCCCGCGGACTTCAGTCACTTCACCTATTCGCCTCGCTGACGCTGACTAAACAGGTGAGGAGGGCGAGGGGCTGCATCGATCATCGGAGCTGAATCGAAGATCGCGGGGCCATATCGACGTGCCTCTATTCCGTTCGATTCGACGATATTGGCCGCGGAGGGCAGGGGGTCGCGTCGGGCTTTTTTCCTTCGGCGGGAGGACTGGCGGAATGAACCGTGGGTGTCGGAGTGAGGCCCGATGACACTGCCTCCCATCTTCGATCTACAACCGTCGCAAGTGACGTCAACACGATGAGCGATCACGACTAGTCCACGATCCGCCAGATCCGGGGGCCGAACGGAAAAAAGACCGACCGACCCCCTCGCCCTCCTCGACTGTTGAACGAGTTGTGGCACGAGCGTTGCGTCATGCACCGGCATGGAGACCTACGACGGTGCGAAGCTCGGCGCGGCAGTACCCGAAACACCCGTTGATGGTGCGTCAGGCACCCGCGTGGTGCGTGGCAAGGCCCTCCTCCAGCTCGCGCACGCGACCATCGGCCTCTCGAAGATCGCGCCGCGATTGAACGAGCTGGCCGAAACGCGCCAGGGCGAAGCGGAGCGGCAGGCGGGGCGGGCGACGGAGGTCACGGCGCTCACGCGGCAGATGTCCGAGTCGCTCGCGGAGACCGTCGGCACCTTGCGCACCGCGACCACCGAGATCACGGACCTGGCCGAACGGATCCGTCGCATCGCCGAGCAGACCTCCCTCATCGCCATCAACACGGGTGTCGCTGCCGCGCACGCCGGAGCGCAGGGCAAGGTCTTCAGCGTACTCTCGCAGGAGATCCGCGCGTTGTCGCAGAACACCACGGCGGCCGCTCGCGACGTCGAGACGAAGATCCGCCAGTTGCAGGAGAGTGCCGAGCGCACCGCTCGCGTGGTGGGACTCGACGGCGCCGCCAAGGCCAAGCAGGAAGACGGGCCCGGCCTCGCGTGGGTGCTCTCCCGCATGGAAGAGGCGCAATCGAGTGCCACGCGCCAGGCGACGGAAGCGCGCGAGCTCACGCACCTCGGCTCGGAGCTCCGCGCGCTGTCCGAGGCGATGATCCGTTCGGTCGGCGCCTTCCGCCTCGATGCGCATCGCCGCGCCGAGTCGCTGCTGGAAGAGCTGCGCACGGATCCGGGCCTGTGCTCGGGCGAGCTCACGCGCAAGACCCGGGCGCTTCGGCTCGCGCTCGAGCTCTGCCCGCCCGTCGAGCTCGCCTACGTGACCGACCTTCGCGGCGTGCAGGTGACGGAGAACATCGCGCGCAAGGCCTTCAGCGCGAGCTACGGCCGCTCGGGGGCGGGCCGGGATTGGTCGCGCAGGCCGTGGTTCCAGGGGGCCGTTCGCGCGCCCGGCGTCTTCAGCTCGGAGATCTACCGTTCCGTGGCCACTGACGAGTTCTGCCTCACCGTGGCCGCGACGTATGGCCCGGCCGATGGAACCCGCCTGGGCGTCGTGGCGCTCGACCTCAACTTCCGCCAGCTGCTCGGCGATCCGCGCATCGAGAGCCTCCCGGCGTAGACTTCCGGCAAGGAGGTCCTCGTCATGATCAAGACATCGCTCGTGGTCGCCTTGCTCGCCCTGTCACCGAACCTCGACGCCGCCAATCCCAAGGCCGCCGAGGCGCAGCGCCTCCTCGGCATGAAGTACTACCAGGGCGAGGGCGTGAAGCAGGACATCCCCAAGGCCGTGATGCATCTCGAGAACGCCGCGAAGGCCGGCGATACGGAGGCCGCGATCACGCTCGGCAAGATGTACGAGTACGGAATGAGCGTCCCCGTGGACCTCGCTCGCGCCGCGACCTGGTACGTGCGAGGCGCGGAGCTCGGAGCGCCCCAGGCGCAGTTCGAGAGCAGCGTGGCCTACTACAAGGGGCAGGGCGTCGGCCGCGATCTCCCCGAAGCCGTGAAATGGTGGACCATCGCATCGGCGTGCCCGGGCTATGCGGAGAAGATCCGTCCCTCCGTCGCATCGGCCGAATCCAAGCTCGATCCCACGGTGATCGAAGAGGGCCAGCAGCGCGCGAAGTCGTGGGCCGCCACGCATCCCGCGCCCCGCTGCACCGAGGGCTAGCCGCTCCCGGGCCGCGAGGCCCGAGCCTGTATCGTGGCGGGGTGGACACCGACCATCCCCTGCGCCACGCCCTGCCGCCGCTACTGTTCGCGGGCGTGTGCTTCGCGACCCTCGACGCCACCGCCAAGTACCTCGTCGTCGAGCACACGCTCTTCGTGGTGGTCTGGGCGCGCTATGCCGGCCAGATGCTCGTGGTGACGCCGATCGCATGGCACCAGCGAGGGCACGGCTTCTGGCGCACGAAGCACCTGCGCATGCAGCTCGCACGCTCCCTGTGCCTCGTGATCGCGACGATGTGCTTCTTCGGCTCCTTGCGCTTCCTTCCGCTCGCGGAGGCCACGGCCATCACCTTCCTGGCGCCCATGTTCGCGATCGTGCTGTCGAAGGCCGTGCTGGGCGAAGTGCCGACGATGTCGCGCTGGATCTCGGCCATCGCCGGGTTCATCGGCATCCTGCTGCTCGCACGGCCCGGCTCCGCCGTGTTCCAGCCCGCGGCTGCATTGCTCGTGCTGGCCGCGATCTCGAACGCGATGTACCAGCTCCTCACGCGCAAGCTCCCCAACGACACGCCGCACACCACGCTCTTCTATTCGGGGCTCGTCGGCACCGTGGCGCTCTCGGCGATGGTGCCGTTCACGCCGTTTCCCGTGTCGTTCTCGTACACGGACGTGTTTTTTCTCGTGCTGCTCGGAACGCTCGCGGGGCTGGGCCACGGCATGTTGATCGGCGCGTTCGTGCGCGCGCCCGCCTCGCTGCTGGCGCCCTTCATGTACATCCAGATGCTGTGGGCGACGCTCTACGGCTACCTGGTCTTCGGGCACCTGCCGGACAAGGTTTCCGCGCTCGGCATGGCGATCATCGTCGCCTCCGGCGTGGGGCTGGTGGTGCACGAGCGCCGCCTGCGAGGCAGCGCGGGCTAGCGCGCGGTCAGTTGACGGTGATGTTGGCCGAGCGGATCAGCTTGCCCCACTTGTCGCTCTCCGCGCGAATGTGCGCGGCGAAGGCCTCGGGAGGACCGCCCACGGGATCGACACCGAGCGCCGCGAACTTCTGGCGCACTTCGTCGGACTTGAGGATCTTGTCGATCGCCGCATTCAGCTTCGCGATGATCGGCTTGGGCGTCGCGGCAGGCGCGACGATGCCGCTCCACGACAGCGACTCGTAGCCTTCCACGCCCGATTCCGCGATCGTCGGCACGTCCGGCAGGTTGGGCATGCGCGTCTTGCTGGTGACACCGAGCGCGCGCAGCTTTCCCTGCTGGATGAACGGGATCGACGACGGCGCATTGTCGAAGAGCATCGTCACCTGGCCGGAGATCACGTCCACCAGCGCCTGCGAGCTGCCTTTGTACGGGACATGCAGGACATCCACGCCGGCCATCGCCTTGAAGAGCTCGCCCGTGAGGTGCGTGGAGCTGCCCGAGCCCGAGGACGCGAACGTGAGGCTACCGGGCTTGGCCTTCGCCGCGGCGATCAGCTCCTGCACCGTCTTCACGGGCACGGCCGGATTCACCACGAGCACATTGGTGATGAGCGACGTGTAGCTCACCGGCGCGAAATCGCGGGCCGGCGAGTACGACAGCTCCTTGAAGAGGTGCGCGTTGATCGAGAGCACGCCGGTGGTGCCCATCAGCAACGTGTAACCGTCCGGGGCCGCCTTGGCCACGGCATCGGCGCCGATGTTGCCGCTGGCGCCCGCGCGGTTGTCCACGACGAAGGTCTGCTTCAGCTCCGTGCCCAGCTTGTCGGCGAGGATGCGGGCCACGACGTCGGTGGAACCTCCGGGAGCGAAGGGCACGACGATCTTCACGGGGCGAACGGGATAGTCGTCGTCGGCCGACATGGCGACCGTCGATCCGACAAGGAGTGCGGCGGCGAACAGGGTATGGAAGCGCATGGACCGCAGTCTGCGGACCCTTTTCTCGCCGCGCAAGGGTCGCCACAGTATGGAGGGCGTTAATATGGCACCTTGGTCCAAGTGCAGCGCCATCCAAAGCGATCTAGAGTCGGCTACCGACCCATGCAGTTCGGGAGAAATGCAATGCGATTGTTACTGTGCCTCTTCGTGCTCGCGGCCACCCCCGCCCGGGCCTCATTCCTTTCCGGCGAAGCGCTGGACACCATGGCCGACGTGATGGCCATCGTGGTCCTGTTCCTGGTCCCGGTCGTCCTCATCATCGTGTTCTGGCTCGTGCACGTGATGCCCGAGAAGATCGCCCACAAGCGCCACCACCCGCAGACCGAGGCGATCACGACCCTGTGCCTGCTGTCGCTCGTCTTCGGCGGCCTGCTCTGGCCGCTGGCCTGGCTCTGGGCGTACACCAAGCCCGTCGGGTACCGCGTGGCGTACGGCACCGACAAGCATGACAACTACTACGACGAGATGGCCGAGAAGCACCGCGCCGGCACGCTGCTGCGCGACGACCTTCGCCATTTGCGCGAAGATCTCGAGGCCATGGAATCGCGCGGAGCCCTTCCGCCGAAGCTGAAGACCTTGAAGGACGAGCTGGACGCCTTGAAGCGCAACGCCGTCCAGGCCGAAGCGGCCGCGATCGCCGCCGCGCCGGTCCCGCCGCCCGCGGCGAACGAAAGGGGGAACGGCTGATGGAAATCATTCTCCTCGGCATCTATTCGTTCTTCGTCTGGCTGATCTTCATCAAGTTCAAGCTGCTGCCGTGGAACACGCCCTGGAAGGTCACCGTCGTCATCATCCCGATCGTCGGCCTCGCCTCGCTGATCCTGCTGCTGAACATCTTCGCGCCCTCCTCCGCCGACGTGCGCGTCTACAAGTACACGATCCCCATCGTCTCGCAGGTGAGGGGCCGCGTGATCGAGGTTCCGGTGACCGAAGGCAACCGCCTGGTGAAGAAGGGCGAAGTGCTCTTCAAGGTCGATCCCACGCCCTACCAGCTCGACGTGAACACGCTCACCGCGCAGCTCGCCGCCGCGAGCGCGGGGCAGCGCGAGGTCGAGGAGAACCTCAAGGGCACGCGCGGCAAGATCGCGGAATCGCGCGGCGCCATCACGCAGGCCGAAAGCCGTACGCGCGAAGTGAACGCGCGGCTGGCCCTTACGCGGAAGCGCGCCGAGCAGTACCGCGAGCTCGCGAAAACCGGCGCCGGATCGCGCTTCGATCTCGAGAAGGCCGAAGCCGACTTGGCCGAGCAGGAAGGCCAGCTCGCCGCTGCACGCAGCGCCGAGGTCCAGGCGCGCGCCTCCGAAACGCAGGCGGTCGCGGGCGAGCAGCAAGTGGTCCAGAAGCTGGGCGGCCGGGTGAACGGCGAATACGCGCAAGTCGCACAGATCCGCGCACAGCTCGAGAACGCGAAGTGGCTGCTCGAACAGACGACCACCGTGTCGCCCTGTGACTGCTACGTGGTGAACCTGCAGCTTCGCGTGGGCGCCTTCGTCGCGGGACTGCCGTTGAACGCGGTAATGACGCTGGTCGAGGCCGAGGGCCAGGTGGTCGCGCTCTACAACCAGAACGAGCTGCACCAGGTGGAGCCCGGCAACGAGGTCGAGTTCACCGTGAATACGCTGCCCGGCAAGGTCGTGAAGGGCACCGTCGATTCGATCATCTGGGCCCAGGGCGCGGGACAGTTGCAGGCTTCGGGGCAGATCCCGATGTCCGCGTACATCCAGCAGCCCCCGGGACGGTTCGCGGTGAAGTTCAACATCGCCGAGAAGGACCGTGCGACATTCCTCGCGGCCGGCGCCGCGGGCCACGCGGCGATCTACACGGACCACCTGCATGCGGTGCACATCATCCGCAAGATCATCGTGCGCGTCGGCTCGTACACGAATTACCTGATTTTGAAGCTGCACTGAGATGCGCGTGATCCGATCCGCACTGCCGGCCGCCATCGCCTTCGCGCTGGCCGGCTGCGCCCTCGCCCCGCCGCCCCAGGGCGAGGACCTGCAGAAGGACTCCGCGCCCAACCGTCCGATCGCCGCGCAGTGGACGGCTCCGGGCGGCCTCGCGGGCACGGCCACCGACCGCTGGCTCGCGACCTTCAACGACAAGCAGCTGGAAGCCCTCGCCGCCGAGGCGATCGCGTACAACTTCGACCTTCGCGTCGCGGCGGCACGCGTCGAGCAGGCCGCGGCGTACCAGCGGGTTGCCGCCGGCACGCTCTGGCCGCAGGTGAACGCCATGGCGCGCGGCGGCGGCAAGATGGGCGGCGATCCTTCGGGGTTGCAGGGCATCGGCCTCTTCGCGAACTGGGAGATCGACCTCTGGGGCCGGATGCGCTCCGGAGCCAAGGCGGCCGACTATCAATTCGATTCCGCGACGCTGGATGCCGAATTCGCCCGCCAGTCGATCGTGGCGCAGGTCGCGAAGGGCTGGTTCCTCGCGACCGAGGCGCGGCTGCAGCGCGGCATCGCCGACGAATCGGTGAAAGCCGCCGAAGGCGTCGTGGGTCTTTCGCAGGACCGCATGAGGGTCGGCGTGGGTGACGAATACGACCTCACCGTCGCCAACGCGAGCCTCTACAGCTTCCGCGATGCCTCGCAGAGCCTCGACCAGGCCTACCAGCAAGCGGTTCGTTCGCTCGAGATCCTCGTCGGCCGCTATCCCGCCGCGATCCTCGCCGTTCCCACCGACCTTCCCGCGCCGCCGCCCCCGGTTCCGGTCGGCATGCCCTCGGAGCTCCTCGAGCGCCGGCCCGATGTCGTGGCCGCGGAGCGCCGCGTCGCCGCGGCCTTCTATCGCACGCAGGAATCGAAGGCCGCACGCCTGCCGCGCATCTCGCTCACGGCATCGCTCACCTCGGTCAGCAGCGAGCTTTTCGTCCTCCAGGAGCGGAGCAACCCCGTGTCGAGCTTCGGCGGATCGATCATGGCGCCGCTCTTCCTTGGCGGCCAGCTGCAGGCACAAGTCGACATCCGCACCGCCGAGCAGAAGCAGGCGATCGCGGAATACGGCCGCATCAGCACGCGTGCCTTCGGGGAAGTGGAGAACGCCCTCTCGTCGGGCTTCGCGCTCGACGCGCGCGAGGCCTTCCTGCGCCAGGCCGTCGCCGAGAACACGCGCAGCCTCGAGCTCTCCGGCATCCGCTACCGCGTCGGCTCCGGCGACCTGCGCTCCGTGCTCCAGCAGAACATTTCGCTCTTCAGCGCGCAGGTGAACCTGGTGCGCATTCGCAGCGAGCGGCTGGTGCAGCGCGTGAACCTGCACGTCGCACTGGGGGGCAGCTTCGACGAGAAGCCCACCGTGCCTCCGCCGCCCGATCCCAAGGCGGCCAACGAGTCCGGCACTCCCAAGTGACCCTGCGAGCGACGGCGTGAAACCCTCGCTCAACTGGCTGCTGGCTTTCATTCCGATCACGCTGGCGCTCGAGCACCTGCACGCGAGCCCGCCATGGGTGTTCTTCTCGGCCGCGGTCGCGATCGTGCCGATCGCAAGCCTCATCGTACGGTCCACCGAGCATCTCTCGACGTACACGGGCGATGCGGTCGGCGGCCTTCTCAATGCGACGTTCGGCAACGCGCCCGAGCTCATCATCGCGATGGTCGCGCTGAAGGCCGGGATGCTCGACATGGTCCGGGCCTCCATCGCCGGGGCGATCCTCGCCAACCTGCTGCTGGCGCTCGGCATCGCGTTCCTGCTGGGCGGCCTTCGCTACCACACCCAGACCTACCAGGCGGGAGCCGCACGCCTCTACGGCTCGATGATGCTGGTGGCCGCGATCAGCCTCCTGGTGCCCAGCGCCTTCAGCCGCTTCTTCGCGCCCACGGAGATGGTGCGCGCGGAGGCCATGCTCAATATCGGGCTCGCGGTGGTCCTGCTCGTGGCCTACGTGCTGTACCTCGTGTTCATGCTGAAGACGCATCCGGAGGAGTTCAAGGCCGCGCCGGGCGCGGAGGAAGAGCACCACGGTGAGCGCTGGAGCATCAAACGCTCGGTGGGCGGCCTCGTCCTCGCCTCGCTGCTCGCCGCGTGGATGAGCGAGATCCTCGTGGGCGCCGCGGAAGGCACGGGCAAGGCGCTCGGCATGTCCGAGGTGTTCATCGGCATCGTCTTCCTCGCGATCGTGGGGGGCGCCGCGGAATCGAGCTCGGCGATCGCGATGGCCCGGCGCAACAAGATGGACCTCACCGTCGGCATCGTGATGGGCAGCTGCATCCAGATCGCGCTCTTCGTGGCACCCGTGCTGGTGCTGGCGAGCTACTTCGTGGGACCGCGCCCGCTCGAGCTCTCGTTCAACCGCGCCGAGATCGGAGCGCTGCTGATGGCGGTGCTGATCGGCTCGATGGTGGCCGGCGACGGCCGCGCCAACTGGTTCAAGGGCGTGCAGCTGATCGCGGTGTATCTCATCATCGCCTTGATGTTCTATTTCATTCCCGTGGGGTGAGGCATGGCGCAGTCTGAGACCGAGAAACCGGCCCGGGTGCTGGACCCGATCGAGCGCGCCTCCGAGGTGATCTTCGGGCTGCTGATGGCGATGACCTTCATCGGAGCGCTGAGCGCCGCCACGGCTGGCCGTGAAGAAGTACGCACGATGATGTTTACCGCCATCGGATGCAACCTCGCCTGGGGTCTCGCGGACGCGGTCATGTACCTCGTGCGGATCGCGACCAACCGCACCCGCAACCGCACGATGCTCACGAAGGTGCGCGCGGAGCCGGATGCGGCGAAAGGCCGCGCACTCGTCGAGGAGGCCCTGCCGCGCAGCATCGTCGAGGCGGCCGGCTCCGAAGGTGTGGACGCCATCCACCGGCGCCTGATCGCACCGGCCGCACCGGATGTCCGCCCCGTTCTTGCCGGCACCGATTTCCGCGGAGCCGTCGGCGTCTTCCTGCTCGTGGTGCTGGCGACGTTTCCGGTCGTCATCCCCTTCATGCTCTTCGACCAGGCGTCGATCGCGATCCGCGTGTCGAACGGCGTCGCGGTCGCGATGCTCTTCCTGGCGGGAGAAGTCCTCGGCCGCTATGCCGGCGCCCGGCCCTGGCGCGGGGGACTCTGGATGGCCGTCACGGGGATCCTGCTGATGGCCGCGATCATGGCGCTGGGCGGGTGAGGACGCTCGCCGCCGCGGTCGCCTCGCTGGCGGCCTGCGGTGCCCTGGCCGCGGAGGAAGACGCGGACTTCGCGGCGACGAAAGGCTCGGCGGCCGAAGCGCAGCTCCAGGCTCGCTTGAAGGCCTCCATCCGCACACTGCCGGGCACCGACACGCAGTACTTCATCGGCGGCTATCTCCAGCTGGACGGGCTCGCCACGCGCCACCGCCAGGACGGCGACGAGCAGGACGCGTTCATCGTCTCGACCACGCCCTTCGGCCCCGCGGACAAGAACTACCGCGCGGGCATTCGCGCCTCGCAGCTGAACTGGATCTCGAAGACGCCGGCCCCTTTCGGCGATTTCTGGACGCGCCTCGAGGCCAACCTCTTCCCGCTGGACGGCCGCACGCACCCGACGCTGAACCAGCTCTTCGTGCGCTTCGGCGAGGCGGTCACGATCGGCAAGACGTATTCGACCTTCGTGGACGAGGACGTGCTCCCCACGACGCTCGACTACAACGGACCGAGCGGCGTCACCTTCGCGCGCCAGGCGCTGGTTCGCGTGTCACTGCCGATCGCGGCGGGCTGGACCGTCGCGGCGTCGGTGGAGGATTCGCAAGCCGATCTGGATGCGAGCGGCACCCTTCTCTCCTTCCGCACGGATGAGCGACGTCCCGATATCGCGGCGCGCGTCCGCTTCGAAGGCGACTTCGGCCACGTGCAGCTCGCGGGCCTGTCGCGCCGGATCGATGTCGCGCTCGACACCCCCGCAGGCACGCGCGAGAAACACGTGAACGGCAAGGGCGTCTCGCTCTCGGGATCGCTCAACGTCGGCGACAACGCGATCTCGGGTCAGATCGCGAGCGGCGAAGGCATCGGCCGCTACTTCAACGATCCGCTGAGCGCCACCGGTGTGGGCCTCGGCTCCGGATCGCAGCTCGACCTGCTGCGCTCCAGCGGCGCCACGCTCTACTACCAGCACCATTGGGCGCCGGACTGGACCACGATCGCGGGCGCCAGCACGCTGCGCATCGCGGATGAGGGATTGGCGCGGCGGCCGGAGGAGTTGAAGCGCGTCGTGTATGCGTCCGCGAATCTCGCGCATCGCGTGACGCCGACGTTGATCGTCGGCGCGGAAGTGCTCTGGGGACAAGCGACGCGCGTGGATGGCGCCACGGCCTCGAACACGCGGCTGCAGATCTCGGTTCGCTATCTCGTGTTCTAGCCGCGTCCCGGCACAAGCGCCTCCATGCCCAGCTCGGCCGCGATCCGCGAGAGATCCGCGATCGTGTCTTCGGGAAGGTCCAGCCCCTGCGCGCGCAAGCGAGTGTCGCTGCGCGCTTCCATCTCACCCGGGTAGAAGATCTCGTCCGCACCCTTGGCAAGCGGCACGGCCTTGATCTCCGCGATGAAAGCTTCCATGCGCGCGTTGAACTCCGCGAGCGGCATGAAGGCGGAGATGTCGTAGGCGGTGAAAAAATGTCCCGCCCCGCTCTTCAGCTCCGTCTTGTACGGCCCGTTCACGGCGGAGAGAAACGCGCTCCCGGAGAGCACGCCCGAGAGCATGTCCACCACCGAGGCGATCGCATACCCCTTGTGCCCCGCCATGGGAAGGATGATCCCGTCGATCGCGGCCTGCGGGTCGGTCGTGGGCTCGCCGTCGGCCGTGAGCGCCCATCCGAGGGGAATCGGCTCACGGCGCTGGCGGGCGAGATAGATCTTGCCGCGAGCCACGCCGGTATTCGCCATGTCCATCATGAACGGCGGATGCTTGCCCGCCGGCGCGGAGATCGACCACGGGTTGGTGCCGATGATCTTCTTGCGGCCGCCGGTCGGTGCGATCGCCGGGCCGCCGTTGGTCATCAGCATCATGATGCAGCCCTGCTCCGCGGCCCTGCGCGTGTAGTACATGCAGGTGCCGAAGTGGTTGGAGTTGCGCACCGCCACCGAGGCAACCCCGTGGACCTTCGCCCGGCGAATCGCTTCCTCGGCGGCGAGCTTCGTCGCGACCTGCCCCACGCCGTCCTGCGCATCGATGACGGCGACGGCGCGCGCATCGACCGCGAAGCGCGTCTCGGTGACCGCCTTCATCACGCCCGTCTTCAGGCGCGCCAGGTACCACCCGGTGCGCAGCACGCCGTGCGACTGGTGGCCCCAGAGATCTGCTTGGACGAGCGTGTCCGCGATGAGAGCGGCATCCGCATCCGGCATGCCGCCGCGGCGATAGACCTCCGTGACGAACGCGAGCAGGCGCCCGGCGTCGACGCGAACCGCCATCAGTCCGCCGGCTTGAAGCCGATGTCGGCCACGACCTTCGACCAGCGCGCGTAGTCCTTGCGCACGATCGCGTCGAACTGCGCCGGCGTCCCCGCGCGCGGCAGCATGCCCTGGCCGATGTAGTTCTTCTTCACGTCCTCGTCGTCCTTCAGCTTGTTGATCGCGGCGTTCAGTTTGTCGATGATGGGCTGCGGCGTGCCGCGCGGCGTGAAGACGCCGAACCACGGATCGGCCGCGAAGCCGGGCAGCGTCTCGCCGATCGTCGGCACGTTGGGCAGCAGCGGCCAGCGCTCGGCGCTGGTGACCGCGATCAACTTGAGCTTCCCGGACTGGATGTTGGGCAGCAGCGGCGAGACGTTGCCCACGTACACCTGGATCGTCCCCGAGAGGAAGTCGGGCAGCGCCGCCCCGGTGCTCTTGTACGGCACGTGCACGAGCTTGATGTCCGCCATCTGCGTGAACATCTCGGTGATGAGGTGCGTGAGGCCGCCGTTGCCGGACGAGCCGTACGAGAAGGCGCCCGGCTTCGACTTCGCGAGCGCGATGAACTCCGCGACCGTGTTGGCCGGCACGCTCGGATGCACGATGAGGCCGAAGGGTGCCACGCTCACCTGCGAGACGGCCACGAGCGAGTTCACCGGATCCCACGCCGGCTTGTGGGTCGCCGCGATCACCGGGAAGCTGTCCGACATGATGAGGATCGTGTAGCCGTCGTTGGGCGACTTGGCGGCGATCTCCATCCCGACCATGCCGCCGGCGCCTCCGCGGTTCTCGATGATGAAGGGCTGGCCCAAAGATTCCTGCAGCTTCGCGGTCAGCGCGCGCGCCGCGATGTCACTACCGCCGCCGGGTGCGAACGGCACGACGACCTTCACGGGCTTGGCGGGATAGGGTTGGGGCTGGCCGAGCGCGCCGAAGGCCACGGTGCACGCAGCCAGGCACGTCACGAGAAAACGCGTCATCTTCCCTCCTCCGTGGATCTTGTTGGACCCAGTATCTGGCAAAATCGGCACCGCCGACAGGAGACTCCCATGAAAGCGTTGATTACCTCCGCAGTGCTCTTGCTCCTTGCCGCATGTGCGAGTACGGAGCCCAAACAAGCCGCCGTCGAACGCATGTACGTCATCTCGTGCGGCGAGAACCACACCAAGGACCTCTCGCGCTGGACGCCGGGCGAGAACGTGGGCAAGGCGCACGTCTTCGGCGACTACTGCTACCTCATCAAGCACGCCAAGGGCTGGATGCTGTGGGACACGGGCATCGCCGACCGCATCGCGGCCCTGCCCCACGGCATGCCGAACGCGCAGGGCACGATCACGGCGTTCATGCAGACGCCGCTGTCCGAGTCGCTGAAGCAGATCGGCGTCGCGCCCGCCGACATCGGCTACTTCGCCATGTCGCATTCGCACGGCGACCACTCGGGCAACGCGAATCTCTTCCCCGCTTCGACGATCTACATGCAGCAGACCGAGTACGACGCGCTCTTCGGCCCCGATGCCGCGAAGTCGGGCCTGCCGCTCGCCAACTTCGAGAAGCTGAAGGGTTCGAAGTTCGTCCGCCTCACCGGCGACCAGGACGTCTTCGGCGACGGCTCGGTGGTGATCAAGTCGACTCCGGGCCACACGCCGGGTCACCAGTCGCTGCTGGTGCGGCTACCGAAGCGCGGCCCGGTGCTGCTCACCGGCGATCTCGTCCACCTTCTCTATAGCTGGGACAACAACATCGTCCCGGGCTTCAACTACGACGTCGCGCAGACGAAGCGCAGCCTCGAGGAGATGAAGGCCTACGCCAAGGCGACCGGCGCGCAGGTTTGGGTGAACCACGACAAGGAACAGCATGCCGCCATTCCCAAAGCGCCCGCCTATGTGGAGTAAGGCCCCCGTCGTCGTCCTGGCCGCGGTATTGGCTCTTTCGGCTTGCTCGCGCGATCCGCGCACCACGCGCCTGCCGCTCGACCTCGCGGACATCCCCAAGATCCAGAAGCAGCTGGACAAGCTGCCGCCCGACGAGCGTGAGCTTGTCCTGGCCTACCTGCAGCGCAGCAAGGGCGACGTGCTACCCGCGAAGTTCGCCGATCCGGACAACCCGCTCACCGCGCGCACGTTCGCCGAGGCCATCAAGCTGCAGAAGGAATGGAAGGTGAAGCACGCCGCCGATACCGAGCGCATGGAGTCGCTGGCCGAAGCGCGCGAGGAAGCGTACGAGCCCCTTCGCCGTGCCATCTCCGCCACGCTGCTCCGGCGCGAGATCATGACGGCGGACGAGGCCTCGGGACGCCAGCCCCAGCCGGGCCGCGCCCTGAACAACAACGAGGTCCTGGTCGTCACCTACCGCCTGCAGAACCACGGCAGCGAGACCATCACGCGCGTGACCGGCTCGGTCCAGGTGCGCAGCGAATCCGATCCGAAGTCCCTGCTGGGCCTCGCGCAATGCTGGATCGACCATCGCGAGCCCGTCGGCGGCAGCCAGTCCGTCGAGGTGCGCTGCTCGAACCTGCGCGGGAGCTCGGGCGAAAGGGCCAAGGACTTCGTCGCCCTGGACGAGCGCCGGCTCATCGTGACCTGGGAGCCCAAGACGGTCGAGTTCGCCACCGGGAAGGTGCTCCGCTCGGAGTAAGTCCCGATGCTCGAGACGACGGTCACGGCGCTCTTCCTGGTGGTGATGCTCGCCCCCTGGGTGTTCTTCGCCCGGAAGATGTCGGGCGCGAAGATTCCCATCTGGTTCCTGGGCATCGCCGCCGTGCTCCTCGGCGCCATCATGCAGCGCATGTTCGGCGCGAACGCGAGCTACTACATCGGCTACTACGGCGCGATCGTCTTCGGCCTGGGGATCGTGGCCGCGGCGTTCGCCTATTTCAACGGCCGGCCGAAATAGCACCCCTCCGCCCGATTATTTCAACGGAAATCGAAACGGGGAAAACACCCGTCCTTCCGTGTCCACCGACCGCTCGTCCGCCACGTTCGTAATATGACCGGGAGCGATTTGCGAATTCCCTCACATCGCGCCTTCGCGACCGGGTAGACACTGGGTTCATCGAGTGACGACCCAACCGGCGAAGGAGACCGCGATGAAAAGGCTGCTGAACAAGGAACGCCTGAAGGAAGAGAACCGCGAACACGCCGGCACGGGTGGCCGCAGCCAGGAAAATGGCGGACTCGGCTTCTCCCCCGCCTTCCTCGACTACGCGACCTTCGCCATCCACCTCTCGCGCTTCGCCGACGGCCAGCCTGCCCCCTTCCACCTGCTGGACGGCCTTCCGGACGAAGCGGTTCGCATGCGTGCTGCAGACGGCCGCGTGATCGCCGGCAAGGCCACGCTCATCTCCGGCTTCGTGCGCGGCGGCTTCTTCTATACCCGCAGCGCGGCGACCAAGCTCCTGCGCGAGTGGGACCGCAAATGCGAAACGGAGTGAGCGCGGAAGCGTCCATCGCCTGAGGTACGATGCCGGGAATGACCCGGCCCACGATCAAGCTCACCAAGCGGCCTCCGCCCGCGGAGGCACCCAAGGCTCCGCCCAAGCCTTCCGAATCACGCCCCAAGGCCACGAAGGCACGGCCAAAACCCGCCGCGGCACGTCCGAAGCCCGCATTCACGCCCCGCAGGCCTGAGGCCGCCCCGCCGCCGAAGCCGCGAGCGCCCGTCGTCGAGAATCCCGACGGTCCGCGCCTCTCGAAACGCATGAGCGAGCTGGGCCTCTGCTCGCGCCGCGAAGCCGACGAGTGGATCGAGAACGGCTGGGTGCTGGTGGACGGCAAGGTCGTCACCACGCTCGGCGTGCGCGTCGCGCGCGACGCCAAGATCGAGATCGACCCGGCCGCCTCGCGCCACCAGAGCGAGCAGGTGACGATCCTCCTCAACAAGCCCGTGGGCTACGTCTCGGGACAACCCGAGGACGGCCATGAGCCGGCAATGGTGCTGATCAAGCCGGAGAATCGCTGGGAAGACGACCCGTCGCCCACGAAGTTCGTCCACGGCCACCTGCGCGGCCTCGCCCCGGCCGGCCGCCTCGACATCGATTCCACGGGGCTGCTCGTCTTCACGCAGGACGGCCGCGTGGCGAAGCGGTTGATCGGCGCCGACTCCGAGGTCGAGAAGGAATATCTCGTCCGCGTGCAGGGCACGCTCACCGAGGATCAACTCAAGCAGCTGCGCCACGGCATGGAGCTGGACGGCGTGAAGCTCAAGCCCGCGCAGGTGTCGTGGGCCAACGAGGACCAGCTGCGCTTCGCGCTGCGCGAAGGCCGCAAGCGCCAGATCCGCCGCATGTGCGAAATGGTGGGCCTCGTGGTCACGGGCCTGAAGCGCGTGCGCACGGGCGGCGTTCCCCTTGGCAAGCTCCCTCCCGGGCAGTGGCGCTACCTGCGCCGCGAGGAGAAGTTTTGAGCGCGGGGCTGGAAGGGCTGCGCGACGCGCTGCGCCAGTTCGCGGCCGATCGCGACTGGGATCAATTCCATTCGCCCAAGAATCTCGCGATGGCGCTCTCCGTGGAATCCGCGGAGCTGCTCGAGATCTTCCAGTGGCTCACGGAAGAGCAGAGCAAGAACCTTTCCGCCGATGCCAAGGCCAAGGCGGCCGACGAGATCGCGGATGTCCTCCTGTACCTGGTTCGCATCGCCGACAAGCTCGGCATCGATCCCGTTGCCGCCGCGCGCCGCAAGATGATCGCGAACGCGCAGAAGTATCCCGCCGACAAGGCCCGCGGCAACAACAAGAAGTACACCGAGCTCTAGTGGGCGACGCCCTCGTCGTCGACTGGAGCGAAGACGGCCAGGAGCGCTCCGCGGCCTGGCGCTCCGAGCGCGGCGCCCCACCCCCGGAGCAGCTCGCCATCGTCGACGATCGCATCACGGCGGACGAAGCGTACGGGCTCGCGTGCCAGGGCATCGCGCTGCTGTGGCGCGGCGATTTCCAGAATGCCCGGCAGATGCTGACCGCGCTCGCACACCGCGCCGACAAGCCGCCTCGCAAAGCGGCCAAGCCCGGCAAGCCGAAGGCACCCGCGGATGCGTTCAACCTCGCGCGCCAGGCGCGGGCCCAGCGCGCGCGAACGCTCGGCATGCTCCTCATCCCGCTCGAGGCCGATTTCGCGATTCCGCTGCGCCGCGCACCCGATATCCGCGAAGCCTGTCTCGAAGCCTACGGGTCGGCAACTCAGGAGGCCTCGGTCGTATCCCTGCGCGAGCTGCTGGGCGTCATCGGCGCCCACGAATGGCGTCGGCGCGGCATCGAGCTGCACGGGATGAAGATCCATCCGCACTACGGTGTGTTCGCCCCGGTGCGCAGCGAATATGTCGATCTCGTCGCGAAGATGTCCTTCCCGCCCGTTGCCGCGACGCACTCGGTCGCTTTCGATATCGGAACGGGCACCGGCGTGATCGCTGCCGTGCTTGCAAAGCGCGGAATGCAGCGCGTGGTCGCGACCGACCTGGACCCCCGGGCGCTCGCGTGCGCGCGCGAGAACGTGCAACGGCTCGGGTTCGGCGCGAATGTCGATGTGGTCCAGGCCGATCTCTTCCCCGAAGGCCGAGCCGCCGTGGTCGTCTGCAACCCGCCCTGGGTTCCCGCGCGGCCCAGCTCTCCGCTGGAGCACGGCATCTACGATCCCGAGAGCCGCATGCTGAAGGGCTTCCTGGGGGGACTGCCCTCGCATCTCGAGGACGGTGGCGAAGGCTGGCTCATCCTCTCGGATCTCGCGGAGCACCTCGGCCTTCGCAAGCGCGAGGACCTTCTCGCGCTCTTCGAGGCCGCCGGCCTGAAGGCGATCGACCGCATGGACATCCGGCCGAAGCATCCCAAAGCCTCCGATGCGAACGATCCGTTGCACGCGGCCCGGAAGCTCGAGGTGACCTCTCTCTGGCGGCTGGTGCCCAAGACCCCCGGCGTGTAGTCCCTGTCCGGCATCTTTCGGGGTCCGTGCGCGGGATGATCACCCGCACACATAACCCTCCAGGGAGAGCACAAATGTCCATTTCAATGATCCTGCTGATCATCCTGATCCTGATTCTGGTCGGCGCGATTCCCGCCTGGCCGCACAGCCGCAGCTGGGGCTATGGCCCGAGCGGCGGCCTGGGCCTCGTCGTGCTCATCCTCGTCATCCTGCTGCTGATGGGCAAGATCTGACGCAGATTCGCTGACGGTTTTAACTCGCGAAGCATCCTCGCCCGCTCGGGCGAGGATGTATCATTTCGCGACCATGCGCCCCCTCCTCCCGCTGTCCCTCGCTGCATCGCTCCTCCTCGCCGCACCCGCGCTCGCCAAGACGCCCGCCGACACCTTCGTGATCGCGGCCAACATGAGCCAGATGATCACGCTCGACCCCGCGGCGATCAACGAAAGCTTCGCCTCCGGCTTCGTGCGCAATGCGTGTGACGCGCTGATCGCGCAGGATCCCAACGATGCAGCAAAGCTGGTTCCCGGCGTCGCCGAGAGCTGGACCGTCTCGCCCGATTCGACGACCTACACGCTGAAGGTCCGCAAGGGCCTCAAGTTCGCCTCCGGCAACCCGGTCACGGCGGAGGACATCGTGTGGTCGATCAAGCGCAACCTCACGTTGAACCTCGCCAACGCGCAGCGCCTGCGCGAATGGGACATCACGAAGGACAACGTGGACGCGGTCGTCCAGGTGGTCGACTCGCAGACGCTCCGCGTGAAGCCGACGCGCGCCTGGTCGCCGAACCTCTTCCTGTTCGCCTTCACCGACTTCCGCGTGGCGCCGATCCTCGACCGCAAGGAAATCCTCAAGAACGAGGTGAACGGCGACCTCGGCAACAAATGGCTCACGACGCACACGGCGTGCCTCGGGGCTTTCCGCGTCACGACGTGGCGGCCGCAGGACATGCTGATCATGGAGAGGAACGACGGCTACTGGCGCCGGAAGGTCGCGATGAAGCGCGTCGTGCTCCGCCACGTGCCCGAGGCCGGGGCGCAGCGCCTGCTGCTCGAGCAAGGTGACGTCGATACCGCGAACGACATCGATCCCGCGGACTTCAAGGCGCTCGAAGGCAACCCGAACGTGAAGATCGACTACAGCCCGAGCCTCGGCATCCGCTACATGATGTTCAACATGTCGGACCCGCGCTTCCAGAACCCGAAGCTGTTCCAGGCGTTCCGCTACCTGTTCGACTACAAGGGCCTCGAGGAGACGCTGCTCAAGAACGACTCCGAGGCGCGGCAAAGCCCGGTGCCCACCGGCGTCTTCGGCGCGCTGCCCAAGAGCTACATGCCGTACAAGCTCGACCTCGACCGCGCGAAGAAGCTCCTCGCCGAAGCGGGCTACCCGAACGGCTTCTCCGCCGAGCTCTCGGTGCTGAACAACTTCCCCTACCCCGACCTCGCACAGCACCTGCAGCAGAACGCCGACAAGGTGGGCGTGAAGCTGAAGATCACGCAGATGATCGGGGCGCAGCTCTACCAGAAGGCGAGGGCGCGCAAGTTCGAGCTGTACATGGCCGGCTACGGGTTCAACTATCCGGACGCCAACAACATCATGCTTCGCCACGCCTACAACGCGGACAACACCGACAAGTCGAACGACACCATCTCCATCGCCTGGAGAGCCGGCTGGGATCCGGGGCCGTGGATCAACGACACGATCCGCGCCGCCCAGCTCGAGCGCGACCAGGCAAAGCGCAAGGCCATGTACGAAGAGCTGCAGCGCCGGCACAACGCCGCCTCGCCGATCATCTATCTCTTCCAGCGCCTCTCGGTGAACGCGGTGGGCAAGAACGTGAGCGCGTATCACCACACGCTCGTCGGGGACGACTATTCCAGCGTCGAGAAGCGCTGAGGCGCTGCGCGGGGCCCGCGGCTTCGCGCGCCTCGCCGCCACCGTCGCCTTCACGCTGCTGGGCCTCGCTGCCCTCACGTTCTTCATCGGGCGCGTGATGCCGGTCGATCCGGTCACCGCGCTGGTGGGCGACCAGGCCGACCAGCAGACCTACCGCGCGGTCTATGAGCGCCTCGGCCTCGACAAGCCGATCGCGGTGCAGTTCGGCTACTACCTGCGCGACATCGCCACCGGCAATTTCGGCACGGCGATCACCACGGGCCACCCCGTCATCGAGGACATCAAGCGCGTCTTCCCGGCCACGCTCGAGCTGGCCACGCTGGCGCTCCTGGGCGGCGTGCTGCTGGGCGTTCCGCTCGGTGTGGCGGCGGCGGTGTGGAAAGGACGCTGGGCCGACCACGTCGTGCGCTTCTTCGGGCTCGTCGGCTACTCGGTGCCGCATTTCTGGCTGGGACTCATTGCGCTCGTGATCTTCTACGCGAAGCTCGGTTGGATCGGTGGCTCGGGGCGGCTGTCGCTCGGGTTCGTCGACGCCGTTCCAGACGTGACGGGGATGATCCTCGTGGACGCCCTGCTCGACCGCAACACGGAGGTGTTCGTGGACGCGCTGCGACACATCGTGATGCCGGCGCTGATCCTCGCCACGACTTCCATGGCATATCTCAGCCGCATGACGCGAAGCTTCATGCTGGAGCAGCTGAGCCAGGAATACGTCGTCACCGCGCGCATCAAGGGCCTGTCGGAATGGGGAGTCACCTTCCACGCCTTCCGCAACATCGGCGTGCAGCTCCTCACGATCATCGTGCTCGCGTATGGCGGGCTGCTCGATGGCGCCGTGCTCACCGAGACGGTGTTCGGCTGGCCCGGCTTCGGCCAGTACCTCACCTCGGGCCTGCTCGCCGGCGACATGAACGTGGTGCTCACGTGCACGCTGCTGGTGGGCGTGATCTTCCTCGCGTTGAACCTCCTGTCGGACGTGCTCTACCGCACTCTCGACCCGCGCACGCGATGATCGCCTGGCTCACCGCCGAGGTTCCCGAGTCCACCGCGCAGGCGACGGCGCAAAGCGTGTGGCTGGGCGCGCGCCGGTTGCTGCGCAACCCGCTTGCGGTGGGCGGCTTCGCGGTGATCGTGGCGCTGGTGCTCGTGGCGATCTTCGCGCCGTGGATCGCGCCCTACGATCCGTTCGACCAGTCGCTGACCCGCCGCCTGCTGCCGCCCAGCGCACAGCACTGGTTCGGCACCGATCAGGTAGGACGCGACCTCTTCAGCCGCGTCGTGTACGGCTCGCGCATCACGCTCTACATCGTGGTGCTGGTCGCGGTGATCGTGGCGCCGATCGGGCTGCTCATCGGCACCATCGCCGGTTACGCGGGCGGCAAGGTCGACGCGGTGCTGATGCGGCTCACGGACATCTTCCTGGCGTTCCCGGGCCTCGTGCTGGCGCTCGCCTTCGCGGCCGCGCTGGGACCGGGGCTCTTCAACGCCGTGATCGCGATCTCGCTTACCCATTGGCCGGGGTTCGCGCGCCTCGCGCGGGCGGAGACGCTGATCGTGCGTTCCTCCGACTACATCGCCGCGAGCCGCCTCCAAGGAGCATCGGCCACGCGCATCGTGCTGCGCCACGTGATCCCGATGTGCATCCCGTCGGTGATCGTGCGCACCACGCTCAGCATGGCCGGCGTGATCCTCACCGCGGCCGGGCTGGGCTTCCTGGGCCTCGGTGCGCAGCCGCCGTCGCCGGAATGGGGCGCGATGCTGGCGGCGGGACGGCGCTTCCTCATCGACAACTGGTGGATGGCGACCTTCCCCGGCCTCGCGATCCTGCTGGTGAGCCTCGCCTTCAACCTGCTGGGCGATGGGCTGCGCGACGTGCTCGACCCGAGGAACGAGTGATGGATCCGATCCTGCGCGTCGAGGACCTTCGCGTCAGCTTCGACACGCCCCGGGGTGTCGTCCAAGCGGTGCGCGGCATCGGCTTCGAAGTCGGCCGCGAACGCGTGGGCCTCGTGGGCGAGTCGGGCTCGGGCAAGTCGATGACCGGGCGCGCGATCCTGCGCATCACGCCGCGCGCGGCCACCGTGACCGCGGGCAAGCTGGAGCTGCAGGGCGAGAACCTGCTCGCGGCCGATGCGAAGCGCATGCGGCAGATCCGCGGGCGCCACGCGTCGATGATCCTGCAGGACCCGAAGTTCTCGCTGAATCCCGTGATGCGCGTGGGCACGCAGGTCGCCGAGTCGTTCCTCGTCCATCACAAGGCGACGAAGGCCCAGGCGCGCGAGCGAGCGCTCGAGATGCTGGCGCAGGTGCGCATCCGCGACCCGAAGCGCGTCTACGACCTCTATCCGCACGAGGTCTCCGGCGGCATGGGCCAGCGCATCATGATCGCGATGATGCTGATCCCGGAGCCGGCGCTGCTGATCGCCGACGAGATCACCTCCGCGCTCGATGTCACCGTACGGACGCAGGTGCTGGCGATCCTGGACGACCTCGTCACGCAGCGCGGCCTCGGCCTGCTCTTCATCAGCCATGACTTGAACCTCGTCGCCACCTTCTGCGACCGCGTGCTGGTGATGTATGCCGGGCGGATCGTGGAGTCGTGCAAGGCCAACGAGCTTGAGCATGCGAAGCATCCCTACACACGCGGGCTGCTCGAATCGATGCCGCGGCTGGAAGCCCCTCGCGAGCGCCTGGCCGTGCTGCAGCGCGACCCCGCCTGGCTGGAGGCCTAGGCGATGGCCATGCTCGACATCCGCCACCTGCGAGTCGCCTTCGGGCAGGACGACCGGCGCCTGCTCGCCGTGGACGACGTGAGCCTGGCCATCGAGCCGGGCGAATCGTACGGACTGGTCGGCGAATCGGGATGCGGCAAGTCCACGCTGCTGCGCGCGGTCTCCGGGCTCAACGACGCCTGGGACGGCGAAGTCTGGGCCGAAGGCGAACGGCTCGGAGCGCACCGCTCGCTCGCGCAGCGCCGCAAAGTCCAGATGGTGTTCCAGGATCCGTACGGATCGCTCCATCCGCGCCACACCATCGACGCGATCCTGCGCGAGCCCATCGCCGTGCACGGACTGGGCGATGCCGCGGGACGGATCCTGCGTGCGCTGGAGCAGGTCGGCCTCGGCTCGCAATACCGCTTCCGCTATCCGCACCAGCTCTCGGGCGGCCAGCGCCAGCGCGTGGCGATCGCGCGCGCGATGATCCTCGAGCCGAAGATCCTGCTGCTGGACGAGCCCACCTCGGCGCTCGACGTCTCCATCCAGTCGGAAGTCCTGAACCTGCTCGCCGACCTCCGGCGCGACCGCGGCCTCACGTACCTGCTCGTGAGCCACGACCTCGCCGTGGTGGCGCATCTTTGTTCGCGCGTCGGATTCATCCACGAGGGCAAGCTCGTCGAGGTGGTCGCCACGGAGCGCCTGCGCGCCGGCGAAGTCTCGCAGCCCTACAGCCGTCGCTTCATTGAAGCGAGCCGCGGGTACGATCGAGCCATGGCCGCATCCTGGGAGGAAGCATGACTCGAGCTAGGGCTGGAGTGGGCGAGCGGCGAATTTTGAACGGCGAGGAAGGGGAGGAAAAGCGGAGGAAGGGAAGGAAATCATTGAATAAGATTGACGCACCCACATTCTCGAACCCAGGCGACGCCCCCATTTCCCTTTCAGAGCCTTCCTTCCCTTCCTCTGCTTTTCCTCCCCTTCCTCCCCTTTAAAAAAGCCGTCCCCCCTAAGAAGACCTACCGAATGTCACCCACCTCCCGCCCTCGAATTGCCATTCTCGGGTTCAGCCTCGAGAGCAACGGCTTCGCGCCCGTGGCCGTGAAAGCAGACTTCGAGGAGTCGTACCTGATGGGCGGCGAGCAACTCGAGGCCGACCTTCGCGCCGCGCATCCACGAGCCGTGGGCACGCTCACCGGCTTCGTGAAGGGCATGGACGAGAGCGGCGACTGGGAGCTGGTGCCGATCGCGGTGGCCGCCACGAGCCCCAGCGGCCCCGTGGACCAGGCCTTCTTCGGCGAGGTCGTGGCCGAGATCGAAGAGCGCCTGCACGCCGCCGGCCCGCTGGACGGCGTGTACATCGCCGAGCACGGCGCGGCATCGGCGACAGGGGATGACGATCCCGACGGCACGCTCTTCGCCGCGGTACGAGCCGTGGTCGGAACGATTCCCGTCGTCGCCACGCTCGACCTGCACGCGAACGTGTCGCACCGCATGGTCGACGAGACCGACGTCCTCATCGCGTTCCTCACCAACCCGCACGTGGACCAGCGCGAACGCGGCCTCGAAGCGGCCGCCGCGATGCGTGAGTTGCTGGCAGGCGTGAAGACGGCCATGGCGCTGGTGAAGATCCCGCTGATGCCGCCTTCGCTCACGCTACTTACGGGAGCAGGCACTGGCCGGCCGTACGGCGACCTCATCCGATACGGGCAGACGCTCCTCGGTCCGAAGGTGATGAACGTCTCGATCTGCGCCGGCTTCTACCTCACCGATTCACCCAAGGGCGGCATGTCCGTGGTTGTGACCACGCGGGGCGACGAGCCCCTGGCGCGCGAGCTCGCCAACGACCTCGCCCGCCGCGCGTGGGAGGACCGCAACCGCTACGTGCCGCACCTGGTCTCGCTCGGCGATGCCACGCAGCGCATGGTGCTCGCGAGCCGCGACCCGTCCCTGCCCGCGCTCTGCTTCGCCGACTGCGCCGACAACCCCGGCGGCGGCGGGCGCGGCAATACGACCGACCTCCTCAAGTCCTTCATCGATGCCGGCGTGCGCGGCGTGGCGCTCGGCCTCTTCAACGATCCCGCGCTCGCCGCGGAAGCGCATCGCCGGGGCGTCGGTTCGAGATTCCGCACGACTTTCAACGCGAAGGAAACCCATGCGCTCTCGAAGCGCTTTGAGGCGGACGTCGAAGTCGTGGCCGTGTCCGACGGCACCTTCGTCGGCAAGCGCGGTGCCAGCAACGGACGGACCCTCACGCTCGGCAAGAGCGCCCGCGTGCGCATCGGCGGCGAAGGCGGCATCGACATCGTCGTCATCAGCATCCGCCAGCAATGCACCGACCCCACGACGCTCGAGCACTTCGGCATCGACGTCGCGAAGTTGCGCGGCGTCATCGTGAAATCGCGCGGCCATTTCCGCGCCGCGTTCGGCGAGTTCTTCCGCGACGACCAGATCGTGGAAGTGGACGCGCCCGGCCTCACCACGCAGGGACTGGCCCACCTGCCCTATGCAAGGATTCGCCGCCCCATGTTCCCGCTCGATTCGCACGCCGAATGGCACCCGGAGACCGCATGACCACCGAGACCTGGCCGGGCGAGCATTGGTCCGCGATGGAGTCGCCCGCGAAGCGCGGATGGTCGCTCGCCGCGCTCGATGAGGCGCGCGCGTTCGGAGACCAGATCGGCAGCGCCGCCGTGATGATCGTGCAAGGCGGCGAGGTCGTGTCGCAGTGGGGCGAGATCGAGCGGCGCTACAAGTGCCACTCCATCCGCAAGAGCCTGCTCTCGGCGCTGATCGGCCTGCACGTGGACACGGGCGAGATCGACCTCAACAAGACGATGGGCGAGCTGAACATCGACGACGTCGAGGGCCTCTCGCCGCGCGAGAAGGCGGCCAAGGTAATCGATCTCCTCATGGCGCGCTCCGGGGTCTACCACCCGACGGGCTACGAGACCGACTACATGAAGAACCTGAAGCCCGCGCGCCACAGCCAGGGGCCGGGCACGTGGTGGTGCTACAACAACTGGGACTTCAACGCGCTGGGCACGATCTTCGAGCAGTGCACGGGACGCTCGATCTTCGAGGACTTTCGCGACCGCATCGCGCTGCGCGTCGGCATGCAGGATTATCGCTACGACGACACGCGCCGGGACGGAAGCTACGTTCCCTTCGATGTGTCGATCCACCGCGCCTATCCGTTCCGCCTCTCGTCGCGCGACCTGGCGCGCTTCGGCCTGCTGTTCCTCCGCGGCGGCCGCTGGAAGGAGCAGCAGGTCCTCCCGGAGAAATGGGTTCGCCTGAGCACGCGCTCGTACTCGCACGCGGGCGAGCGCGGCGGCTACGGCTACATGTGGTGGATCGCGCAGGGCAGCGTGCACTTCCCGCAGATGGAAGTGCCCGAGGGAACGTACACGGCGCGCGGCGCGGGAGGCCACTACATCGTGGTGATCCCCTCGCACGACCTCGTGATCGTGCACCGCGCCGACACCGACGAGCCGCACAAGAAGGTCGAGGGCATCGCCTTCGGGGCGCTGCTGGAACGCATCCTGGCGGCGCACAGCCGCTGACGACGAGGTAACCGCGATGGCCACCCGCAATCCCACCCGCAAGGTCGTGATCACCTGCGCCGTCACCGGCGCGATCCACACGCCGACCATGTCGCCGCACCTCCCTATCACCGCGGATGAGATCGCCGCCGCAGCGCTCGGTGCCTGGGAAGCGGGAGCGGCGATCGTCCACCTGCACGCGCGCGACCCCAAGGACGGGCGCCCCGACCAACGGCCGGAAGCCTTCGCGCCCTTCCTCGGCAAGATCAAGCAGGAGAGCGATGTCGTGATCAACATCACGACCGGTGGCGCCCCGACGATGACGGTAGAAGAGCGCCTGAAGCCCTGCGCGCACTTCAAGCCCGAGGTCGCCTCGCTCAACATGGGATCGATGAACTTCGGCCTCTACCCGATGCTGAACCGCTACAAGGAATTCAAGCACGAGTGGGAGAAGCCGTACCTCGCGGGCTCCGACGACCGGATCTTCAAGAACACCTTCAAGGACATCGCCAACATCCTCGACACCTGCCGCGTGAACGGCACGCGCTTCGAGGTCGAGTGCTACGACATCGGCCACCTCTACACCCTGCGCCACTTCGCCGACCGCGGGCTCATCAAGCCGCCCTACTTCATCCAGTCGGTGTTCGGGATTCTCGGCGGCATCGGCGGACATCCGGAGGACGTCGCGCACATGAAGCGCACCGCGGACCGCCTCTTCGGCGACGAGTACGTGTGGAGCGTTCTGGGAGCGGGCAGGAATCAGATGCCAATCGCCACGCAGTCGGTCGCGCTCGGCGGCAACGTTCGCGTGGGCCTGGAGGATTCCCTCTGGATCGGCCCCGGCCAACTCGCCGAGACCAATGCGCAGCAAGTGCGAGCTGCGCGCCAGGTGATCGAGGGGCTGGGCCTGCAGGTCGCCACGCCCGACGAGGCGCGTTCGATGCTCTCCCTCAAGGGCCGGAAGAACGTGAACTTCTGAAGCTCACTCGCCCTTGATTCCTGCCGACTTGATGACCTTGCCCCACATCTCGTACTCCTTCCGGATGTAGGCGCCGAGCTCTTCCCGCGTGCTCGGGTTGGGCTCGAGGAAGTGCTTGGCCATCTGCTCCTTCACGTCCGGAGCGCTCAGGGCCTTCACGAGCTCGCGGTTCCAGCGCTCGAGGATCGGCGCCGGCACCTTGGCGGGCGCAATGAACGCATACCAGTTCTCCGCGACCGCCCCGGGATAGCCCTGCTCCGCGATGGTCGGCACCGTGGGCATGAAGGGCGAGCGCTTGGCGCCCGTCACGGCAATGGCGCGCATGCGGCCGCTCTCGAGGTACGGCGCTGCGGTCGCGGGCGATCCGTAGAGCGAGTTCACGCGGCCCGAGAGCAGGTCCGTCACTGCCGCGCCGCCGCCCTTGTAGGGGATGTGCACGATCTGGACCTTGGCCTCCTGGTTCAGGAGCTCGCCGGCGAGGTGGGGAATGCTGCCGATCCCGGAGCTCGCGAAGTCCACGGACTGCTTCTTCGCGAGGGCGATGTATTCCTTGATGTCCTTCACGGGGAGCGACCCTGGCACCAGCAGGACCTGCGAGAACATCGCCGCCATGGAGAGGGGCGCGAAGTCCTTCAGCGGGTCGTAGCCCAGCTTGGCACCGAAGTGCGGAGAGATGGCGAGCGGCCCCACCGAGCCCAGCAGGATGGTGTATCCGTCGGGCGGCAGGCCGGCCAACTGCTGGTGGACGATGTTGCCCCCGGCCCCGCCCTTGTTCTCCACGGTGACGGGCTGGCCCATCTGGTCGGAGAGCTTCTTCGCGATGATGCGTGCCGTGACGTCGGCGGCACCTCCGGGGGCGAAGCCCACCAGCATCGTGATCGGGCGCGAGGGGAAGTCGGATTGCGCGTCGGCCTGGAGCGAGGCGGCGAGGACGGCCGCGGCGAGCAGGAGGCGATGCAGGGGGTGATGCAGGAGGCGATGCATGGTCTTTTCGGGGGGATTTCCGGAGGCGGTCCGGGGATTCTGCCGGGAACCTCGCCCGGGATATATGGCGCCCGCGTCAGGTCATCGGTAACCTGCATTCACCAATAAGAAAACGGGGGAGTCGACATGCAGGCAGGGCCGGACGCGTATCCGTCGGTCGTGGCTATGCTCGAGGAGGCGATGCAGCGCTACACCTCGAAGACCGCCTTCCGCTGCGCAGGACAGTCGCTCACGTACGCAGAGGTGGACCGCCAGTCGCGGGCGTTTGCCGCGTACCTCCAGCAGCGCCTGGGCGTGCGCAAGGGCGACCGGGTCGCGATCATGCTGCCCAACATCCTCGCCTTCCCCGTGGCGATGATCGGCATCCTCCGCGCCGGCGCCGTGCAGGTGAACGTGAACCCGATGTACACGCCGCGCGAGCTCGAATACCAGCTGAACGACGCCGGGGCGAAGACCATCGTCGTCGGTGCCGCGGCGGCCGCCACGCTGGCGCAGGTGGTGGAACGCACGGCCGTGAAGAACGTGATCGCGGAGCCCGCCGGGTTCGCGCAGGCGCTCGACGATGGCGCGGGCCTCCCCTTCACGCCCGTGCCCCTCACCGGCGAGGACATCCTTTTCCTGCAGTACACGGGCGGCACGACGGGCCTGTCCAAAGGCGCGGCGTTGAGCCACCGCAACCTCATCGCCAACACGCAGCAGCTCATGCAAGTGGTGCCCGAGGCCTTCCGCCCCGGTGAAGTGGTGATCGCGACCGCGCTGCCGCTGTATCACATCTTCGCGCTGATGGTGAACCTCGTGTCCGCGTTCGTGCGCGGCGCCGAGAACTGGCTGATCCCCAATCCGCGCGACCTCGACGCCTACATCGACGTCCTCAAGCAGGCGCGGTTCACGATCTTCACGGGCGTGAACACGCTCTATGGAGGGCTGGCCGCGCACCCCCGGATCCGCGAGGTGGATTTCTCACGGCTCGCCTGCTCGATCGGCGGCGGCTCCACCATCCTGCCGGTCACCTCCGCGCGCTGGAAGGCCATCACCGGTCAGGACATCCTCGAGGGCTACGGCCTTTCGGAGACCGGTCCGATCCTCACCTTGAACCACCCCGGCGGGGACGGCTTCTCCGCCACCGTGGGCCCTCCGTTTCCCGGGACGCAAATCAAGCTCCTGGGCGATGACGGGCAGGAAGTCCCGCCCGGAGAGGCCGGCGAGGTCTGCGCCCAGGGACCCCAGGTGATGGGCGGCTACTGGGAAAAGGCCGAGGCCAACGCCGCCGCATTCACGGCCGACGGCTTCTTCCGCACCGGCGACATCGGCGTCTTCGATGCGCGCGGCAACCTGAAGATCGTCGACCGCAAGAAGGACATGGTGCTGGTCTCGGGCTTCAACGTGTACCCGAACGAGATCGAGGCCATCGCATCGGCGTGCCCGGGGGTGCTGGAGTGCGCCTGCATCGGCGTCCCGGACGAGAAGACCGGCGAGGCCGTCCGACTCTACGTCGTGCCGATAAAGGGCACCCCGCTCACTGAGGCGCAGGTGATCGAACACTGCAAGCGCGGGCTTTCGTCCTACAAGGTGCCGAAGCAGGTGCGCTTCGCGGAGGCCCTGCCGAAGTCCACGGTGGGCAAGATTCTCCGGCGGGAGCTTCGCGCTCTGGCCTGACGGATGTAGTATCGAGCCACGGAGGGGGCGCATAACATGGGCGTAAAGCTGAGTTTTTTCCGCACCGAAGCGGACGGGGTGACCTACGACGCGGGGCAGACGATCTTCGTCGAGGGGGAGATGGGCGCGGCCATGTACGTCGTGCTCGAAGGCGAGATCGATCTCCTGATCAACAACAAGGTGGTCGAGACCGTGGGCATGGACGAGCCCTTCGGTGAGATGGCCCTCATCGACCAGGCGCCGCGCACGGCCACCGCCGTGGCCAAGACCAACGTCCGCTTGCTCGTCATTCCCGAGAACCGTTTCCTGTTCATGGTTTCGGCGATGCCGCAGTTCTCGCTGCAGATCATGCGCGTCATGGCCGACCGCCTGCGGAAGATGAACGCGCGCGAATAGCCGCGACGCGGAGTATGCTGTCCTGACTCGCCGGGCATAACGCAGACGCCCGACACACCCAAGGCCTGTCGCCCAAGTGCTGCATCGTTCCTCTCGCGAGGACGTGGAGGCACTCATGTGGCGAACCCTGCTGGCCGCACTCTTCCTGGTATCCACACCCCTGCTCGCTTCGGAGCAACCCATTGCCGTGCGCGAAGACCTCGCACGCGGCATGCGCTGGGAGCTCCGCTGGGGATCCGTCACTGCTTACGACATCGCGAGCGGCCAACGACTGCGCGTCGTGGCGCTCACGGGTGCGAGTCTCTCCGGCGCGCACGAGAGCTGCTTGCCCGACATGCTGCTCGGCCGTACGGGCACGCTGATCGTCTCTTCCAATGCGCAGCCGGTGTTGTGGCGCATCAGCCCGTCGCGCTTCGAGGTGGAGCGTCTCGAGATCGCGGTGGACAGCGACGCCGAGAAGGACTTCGGCTTCACGAGCCTTCGATGGGGCGAGAACGAAAAGGTGATCTACGCCGGCGCGAGCACGGGCACCACATGGCGCATCGACCTCGCTTCCGGGTCGGGCCGGAAGGTTTCCGACAGGGTCCGTTCAGGTGACTGCCGAGCAAGTTGATCGCAAGTTCAGCCTGCTCTACTGGAAGCCCCCTGAACGAAGAAATGGTGAACACGCCATGAAGAGACTCCTCTCGTCGCTGTTCCTTCTGCTCGCCCCTCTCCTCGCCCTGGCCGAGGAGGCCGAAGCTCCCGTCGAGCATGCGAACGGGATGGTGGTCGGCGTGTTCCTCGTGCTCTTCCTCGGCAGCATCGTCGCCTATGGCGTCTACCTCTGGTGGAAAGCACGCGGAGCGAAGCCCGGCGAGGAGTAGGCCCCTCGCAATTTCGCGCGGACCGATGGTAGAGTGATGCCGTCTTCAACCCGTACGAGAGGAGGTGATCGTGAAAAAGCCCCTGAATTTCGCCGTTGCAGTGGTGATGGATCACGCAGCGAAGGCTACGATCGCCTGAGCGGGCGGTTCCACCCTACCGCTACGGCGTAGGGCTCGAAAGGCCGGCCTAACCCGCCGGCCTTTTGTTTTCTTCCCCGATCACCAGGGCCACGAGCACCGCGGAGGTCGCTGTCATCAGCATCACGGGCGAGAGGTGGCTCGTGGCAAGCGCCAGCGCGCCCAGCGCCACGATCGATATCCAGTGCGCATGCCCGACCTTCCCCGCGATCGCCCACTTGAATAGCAGGTTGCCGGCGAGATAGATCGCCGTTCCCCCGAGCACCGAGATCGCCGTCTTCGCGTCGGTGTGTCCCGTGGGATGCGCGAGCGTGAATTCGTCTCCGGCCGCGCTCACGACGATGCCCGCCACGAACAGGACGTGGATGTATGTATAGGCGAGGCGCGCGAGCCAGCCGGGGTCGTGCGAATGCGCCATGCGCTCGCCACCCGCATCGGCCGCCGTGCCGAAGTACAACCACCACATCGCGATGCTCCCGACCAGGGAGGCGAGGAAGGCCGCGATCGTCGCGCCTGTCCACGCGAGCTCCGCGAAGGTGGCGCCCGTGACGAGCACCGACTCGCCCAGCGCGATCATCACGAAGAGACCGCAGCGTTCCGCCATGTGGCCGCCTTCGACGCTCCAGTCCTTTGTCGCGGAGCGACCGACGCCCGGAATCCAGAAACCCGCCGAGGGCGAAACGATCTCGATCGCGAGCGCCACGATCCAGAGGATCCAGCGAGCACTCCCCTCGGCCAGGCCGCCGGCGATCCAGAACACGCCGGCCACCGCGAACCACGCAAGCATTCGCTCGTAGGACCGCGCCATTCTCGAGCTCTCGCCGCGCGCGGCCCAGACGACGAAGGCCGTTCGCCCGATCTGCATCGCGACGTAGGCACCCGCGAAGACCAGCCCGCGCGACTCGAAGGCCCGCGGGATCGCGGCCGACAGCACGAGGCCGACGACCGTCAGCACCAGCAGCATCGCGCGGACCGGCGAACGTTCGGGGTCGATCCAGTTCGTCACCCACGCCGTGAAGATCCACACCCACCAGACCGCGAGCAGCAACAGCGCGCACTCGGCGGCGGTCGCGAGCGTGAAGTGCTTGATCAGCAGGTGCGAGACCTGCGTGATCGCGAACACGAACACGAGATCGAAGAGCAGCTCCACATACGTGACCCGGTGATGGCCGTGTGCAGGCCGGGGCCGCAAGAGCGTATTCGAGGTCATGCCGTGAAGACGAAGCGACACGGGCCACGTGACACGCCCTGTCACACCCCGGGGGCCGCGGCCGTCCTGTGGGATGTTGAACGTTGCATCCCGTCCGTCGCAACGAAGATGACGGGTGTCAGTTCGTCGAAGCGGCTGTAACGGGGCGTGCACTTTCCACCCGTTCGTGCACGGGACGGCCTACGCCGGCGCGGTGTCCCCGCGAAACTCCGGCCAGCCATGCGACGAGGTGACGGACGGGAAGCTTCTTCAACGCCGAATCGAACCCTGGACCGGGAGCCCCTGACATGAGCACGATGAGTACGTCCCAATTCACCCTCGGCGTCGTCGTCGCGACGATTGCGACCCTCTCGGTGGGCCTGCTGAGCCTCGTCTTCATCCTCTGGGTGGAGATCGGCACGATGGCCTCCGCGCAGCCGCAGCGAGTCGCGCAAGTGCAGGGCTCGCAGGCCGCGTGCTGCGAGAGCTCCCTGCGGACCACGCTCGCCTCGCGCGCGTATCGCGTCGCGAAGTGGATGTAGCGCAATGGCCCTCTACCTGAGGACGGCAAAATGATCACGTTCATAGCGCGCCTGCTGGCGCGGTCGGCTTCGGCGGCGCTTAGCGCCTATACCACGCCAGTCCCCTGAGGTCAGCGCACGACCTCGACCGGCACCGTGAGCACGTACCCGGCTCCGCGTTCGGTGCGTATCAATTCCTCGCCGGCGCTGTGCTCTTCGAGCTTCTTGCGCAAGCGGCCCACCTGGGTGTCGACCGCGCGATCGTAGACCTCGTCGTTGTGCAGGTGCGACATGCCGAGCAATTGTTCGCGCGTAAGGACGCGTTGCGGCGAAGCGAGGAAGGCCGCAAGCAAATTGAACTCGGCATTCCTGAGCGCGATCACCTCGCCTTGGGGCGACTTCAGGCGCCGCACGCGGACGTTGAGTTCCCAGCCCGCGAAGCGGTAGGCACGAATCTTCGCCAAACCGTCCGCTACCGTCTCGTGGGAGCGCGAACGGCGCAGCAACGCTCGGATCCGCGCCAGCAACTCGCGCGGCGAGAAGGGCTTGGTCAGGTAGTCGTCGGCTCCCAGCTCGAGGGCCATCACCCGATCGGCCTCCTCCTTGCGCCCCGTGAGCATGATGATCGGCACGTTGGAGTCGGCGCGGATCCTGCGGGCGATTTCCATTCCATCCTCGCCGGGCAGCTTCAGGTCGAGGATCACGAGATCGATCATGTCTTGCGCCATCACGCCGGCGATTTCCCGCCCGCTCGAAAGCGCGGTGACCTGTATCTCGTTGTCGCCCAGGTAGTCGGCGACCATCTGGCGCACGGAGGGATCGTCATCGACGGCCAGGACGTGGGTCGCGGCAGGCGGCGTCTTCCCGGTCGTAGTCGTGCTCACTTGAGCCAGTGCGTCATGGAACATGGCGAAAGATTCGGCCCGAAGTATCGCAGCCGCGTGTCTTTCCGGCGGGACTTTGTGTCAGATGACAAAGACCGGACGGATCCTGCCACCGTCCTGACGGCGTCGCCGGCCGACAATGCGCCATGGGCAATCGGCGTGCGAAGGGGCACATCCTCGTTGTCGAGCCGAACGACCTGATTCTCGGCTTGCTCCAGCTTTGGCTGGGCGAGGCAGGCTATGCGGTCGTCGTCGAGGCCTCGCAAGCGGTGTCGCGGGCCGTGGGCGGGCGCGAAGTACCGCATCTCGTGATCATCGACGTTCCGACGCCCCGCAGCGCGGAGAAGATCATCCGGTCGGTCCGCGAAGCGTACAGTGGCCCGATCCTGCTCCTGTCCGCCCGATTCACGCGAGGCTCGGGCTCCTCGAGCAACGTGGCGCGCCAGTTGGGCGTGCGAATGGTCCTGCCGAAGCCGTTCACGCGCGAGGAGTTGCTCTCGGCGGTGGACGAGTCGATCGGCGGCGCGTGATCGAGAGGCGCGGTGCGCCCTGCCCGGCGTCATTTCCACAGCTCGGCATTCCAGTCCGGCCCCATTCCTGCGTCGTCGAGGCGCCGCAGCGCATCCGTGGCGGCCGCAAGCCGCTTCAGCAGGAGGCGAAACAGCATGGGACCGACGCTGATCCTTGCCACGCCCATCCGGCCAAGCTCGGCGAGGGCGATGCTACCCGGGGCGTACACGATGTTCGTCGGGCCCAGGGCAACGTACTGCCGGATGGCCGATGGCTCCGACAGGAAGATCGGATAGACGCAATCGGCGCCGGCCTCGAGGTAGCTCCGTGCGCGCTTCAAGCCCTCGTCCAGCGAGCGCTCCCGGCCGGGAAAATGCACGTCGACCCGGGCGTTGATCACGGCGTCGAAGCCCCGGGCGCGCGCCGCTGCCTTGATCGCGGTGATGCGCTCCGCTTGCCGGCCAATGTCGACGAGACCTCCGGCGCGATAGTCGGAGTCTTCCAGATTGGCCCCGCAGGCGCCCGACTCCGCAAGCCGATCGACGAACTCCTTCGGCGACAGGCCATAGCCATCCTCGAGGTCCGCCGTGACCGGCAGCGTCACGACATCCGCGATTCGCCGCGTCGCGCCGAACGCGACATCGGGCGGAAGGTGGCCGTGATCCTCATAGCCGTTCACGGGCGCGAGCGCGTTGCTGGCCGTGGCGATCGCGCTCATGCCGGCGGCCTCGACGACGCGGGCGCTCGTCGGATCCCAGACGTTGGCCAAAATCAGCGGATTGCCGGGAACGTGCAGCTTGCGCAGCTTCGCGGCGTCCACGGCGAGGTCGTGCACAAAAGGTTTCGTCGGTTCGTTCATGGCGCGATGTCACCCTCGGTGATGGTGAAGATTCCCTGCGGACCCGTGAGAAACGGCATGGTGCGCCGTGCGGCGTCATCGACGTGGATCCGGGGGGCCGGCGGCGGCTCCTTGTCGAAGTACGTCTCCGGCCCGTAGAACAATCCGTACCGCAACACCCTCCCCCCCGCCGCGACGACGGCGTTCTCGTGGGCGTCGATCACCGGCCCGGTCCCGGGACCTGTGCGCCACGCAATGCTCTGAGCCAGGAACCCCGGAGCCTTCGCGGCCTTCGCCGCGTCGAGGAGATTGCGCGTCCCTTCGCTGCGTACACGGTCGTTCCGGGAGAGAAAGTCGGCCAGCTTCTCGAGCTCATCCGGCAGGTCCGTCACCTGGTGAACGACGAGATCCGGCTGGAAGTCCGTCACCGCGGTGGCCAGCGCCTTCGCGTCGAAGAGATCGCACAACACGGGCGTCACGCCCGCGGCGCGTAGCGCCTCGATCTTCGCAGGCGTGCGTGTCATGCCCGCGACGACGTGGCCTTCCGCCCGCATGAGCGGCAAGAGTCGAATGCCGATGAGGCCCGTGGCCCCAGCAAGAAAGATCCTCACCTTCTCTCCCTTTATCTACTTGTCTACAGGCGAAGCGCCCGCGCCAGGCTCGTGGCGAGGTCGCGTACCGAAAGCGGCTTCTGCAGGACTTCGTCGGCTCCTTCCGGGAGCCCGGCGTGCGACCCCAGGTAGCCGCTCATCAATACGACGGGCATGGAGCTGCCCATGCCACGCACTTCGCGAATCAGGTCCGAGCCCGACATCTCCGGCATGCGCTCGTCGGTGATGAGTGCATCGAAGCGCCCGGGATCGGCACGAAACGCGGCGAGCGCAGCCGCACCCGAGGTGAAGCCGATGGGCTCATAGCCCAGGTCCTCGAGAGCGCGGGCCGCGAGCAGCACCAACGGCTCTTCGTCGTCGACGATCAATATGCACCGGCCCTCGCCTCGCGGAAAAACCGACTCCTCTTCCACCCGTTCTTCGGCAGGCTCCGCAGCGTCCCCGGATCGAGGCAGGTAGACGACGAACGTGCTGCCGGCACCGACGGCGCTCTGAACATCGATCGCACCGCCGAGCTCAGTCACGATGCCGTGCACGAGCGAAAGCCCCAGTCCGGTGCCGGTGCCAACTTCCTTGGTCGTGAAGAAGGGATCGAAGATGCGATCCACGATGTCCGGCGCGATGCCCGAACCGGTATCCGACACTCTGAGCACGACATACTCTCCAGCCCCACGCGCGCCGATCGTGGCGGTGGAAGGCACCTCGATGCGCTCGATGGCGAGCTCGACGCGCAGCGTTCCGTGGGAAGGCATGGCCTGGACGGCATTGGTCACCAGGTTGGAAACCACCTGGTGGACCTGCGTCGCGTCGCCAAGCACCGCCGCCGACCCCGCGTGCAGCATGGAATGCACCGCCACCCCCGCCGGCACCTTCGACGAAACCTGGTCGAGCACCTCACGGACGACGCTCTCCACATGGACCGGCACGACTTCACCGACCGCGCTGCGGCTGAAGGCCAGCACGCGCTCGACGAGCGACCGCCCGCGCTCGCCGGCGACCATGATGCTGTCCAGGTCGCGCGCAAGGCGGCTGCCCTTGGGGACACCGCGCTGCGCCATCTCGCCGTAGCCGAGGATCGCCCCAAGGATGTTGTTGAAGTCGTGCGCGATCCCGCCGGCCAGCGTTCCCATTGCCTCGAGGCGCTGCGACTGGCGAAGCTTCTCCTCCATCGCCCTCAAGCCCTGCTCCGCCGCCTTGCGGGCCGTGATGTCGGTGGTCGAGCCGGTCCACCGCATGACCTTGCCCGTGTCGTCGCGCACGCAGATGGCCTGGAGGCTGTGCCAGCGGGTCTCTCCACGGACCAGGTAGCGCACTTCCATGGCGAGCCGATCGCCCGTTCCGGCGAACAGCTCGTTTCGTGCGGCCTCCCATTTTGCGAAGTCCTCCGGGTGCATGTTGGTTCGCGTCCGGAAGTGTTCCCGGCTCGACCATTCGTCGAAGTCGAACCCGCCCATCTCGAACGCCCTGCGCGAGGCGAGATAGCGGTCGGTGGGAACGTGCCAATCCCAATACCCCGACTCGCTCGCGGCCATGGCGAGCTCGTAACGCTGCTCGGATTCGCGCAGCCCCTCCTCGGCCAGCTTGCGCTCCGTGATGTCGGTCGTGGAGCCGCTCCAGCGGACGACCTTGCCCGTGTCATCGCGCATGCAGATGGCATGAAGGAGATGCCACCGAGTCTCCCCACGGACCATGTAGCGCACTTCCATGGAAAGCCGCTCGCCCGTCCCGTCGAACAGCTCCTGTCGCGCAGCCTCCCATCGAACGAGATCCTCCGGATGCATGTTGATGTTCGCGCGGTACTCATCCCGGTTGGACCACGTGGTGTCGCGTGCATAGCCGCCCAGCTCGAAAGACCTGGGCGAGACAAAGTAGCGGTTGGTCGGAATGTGCCAATCCCAGTATCCCGACTCGCTCGCCGCCATCGCGAGCTCGTAGCGTTCCTCGGATTCGCGCAGCGCTTCCTCGGCGCGCCGGCGGGCATCGACATCGCTCATCGAGCCGGCCATGCGCAGCGGTTTCCCGGATGCATCCCGCACGCACACGCCATGGAGGTGTCGCCAGCGGTAGACACCATCCGGCTGAAGGAAGCGGAACTCGCCGTCGTACGCCGGCGCCTTTCCCGACAGGTGCGCCTGCACCGCGGCGAAACGCCGTGGAAGGTCCTCGGGATGGAGCGGCAGCGATTCGAACCATCCGTCCAGCGGCACGACCTCCGGCCCCGGAGGCACTCCACATAGCTCGCGCGTGCGCGGGGAGAAATAGACGCTCCGACCGACGAGATCGATGTCCCATACGCCGTCGGCGGAGCCGGCGACCGCGCGAGCGAAGCGTTCCTGGGATTCGCGCAGCGCCTCCTCGGCAACCTTGCGCGCCGTGATGTCGGCCACCACGCCGACCCGCCGGTGCGCGCGGCCGGTGGCGTCACGCACCACTTTGCCGCGCGTCGAGAGCCAGCGCATCTCTTCCGAGGGCAGCACGATGCGGAACTCGAACGCGTAGCGATCGGGGCCGCCGGGCGTTTCGACGGCGCGGATCATGTCGGCGTAGTTCGCTGCGTCCTCGTCTGCGTAGAAGCGGAAGTACCTCAGGAAATCGCGTCGGCCCGTAAAACGCGTGCCCCTCGGTATGCCGAAGATCTCGTTCAGCCGCTCGGACGTGACGAACGTGTCCGTCTCGATGTCGGCGTCGACGTAGCCCTCCCCGGCCGCTTCCATCGCGAGGGCGTAGCGCTCCTCGGATTCGCGCAGTGCCGTTTCAGCGCGCTTGCTCTCCGATACATCACGGACCGCACCGTTCCAACGCACCACCCGCCCCGTGGAATCGCGCGTCGCACGGCCCATGGAGTGGATCCAGCGCACCTCGCCCTGCGCCAGGACGCGGTATGCCAACTCGACGCGCTCCGTCTTGCCCGCGAAGTGCTCGGCGACCATGCGGTTCATCACCGCCCGGTCCTCGTTAGGCATCGAGACCCGCCGGAACAGGTCCCCCCGCCCGTTGATCGTCGTGCCCGGCGCGATCCCGAAGAGCTCGAGCAGCCGGGGTGAGACATAGAGCCTGTCACCCTCGACGGTCCAGTCCCAGAACCCTGCGTCGCCGGCGCCCAAGGCGAGCTCGCAGCGTTCCCTGTATTCGCGTAGCTCCGCTTCCACCTGCCGGCGCCTGAACCCCCACCACCCCACGGCGACTCCCACGATGGAGAACGTGATGAAGCGAGGCAAGTCCAGGAAGCCGCCCAGCAGCGGGTAGCTCACCGTGATGAGCCGCGGCACCAGGAGGGTCGCCAGGACGGCCGCCAGGAATCCGGGGCCTGCGCCGCCAAACCACCCCGTGACGAGCGCGGCAATCACGAACAGGCCTGCGAGGCTGAACATGGGGCCCACTGGCGAGTGGTACGCCAGCGCGGCGAGCAGAACGCAACCGGGTGCGAGTGCGTAGCGCATCGCAGCCTGCATGGCTTGCTCCTTTGGCGAGGACTACGACCGCGAAGAATACACCGCCACCGGCGGTGCACGTGCGCCTTTGCCAGGCGTTGCAATGAGATGGCATTTGCCACAAACGTCGCGCCTGCAGCTTCAAGCGCCGCATCCGCGTCACCGGCGGCATTCCCGGACGCGATCCTGCGGACAACTTGCGATCTCCCCGGCATTCAATGCGAGCCATGCAGTCGGGTACCCGTTCGAGTAGGTGCAGGAATCGCCGAACGGGTGTGTCGCGAGATTCGAGAGGTCCCTACGCTGGGCCTGTCTTCGCCAACGGGAGAAAAGACATGAACGCAGTGAATGCCGACAACGTGACGGAAGTCTTCATGGCGCATCGCCAGCGCCTCCTGGGAATCGCCTGCCGCATGCTCGGCTCTTGGTCCGAAGCGGAGGACCTCGTGCAGGACGCGTACCTGCGCTGGCACCGGACCGCGCGTGAGCACATCGAATCGCCCCTCGCCTTCCTCGTCACGATCACCACGCGGCTCTCGCTCGACCGGCTTCGCGAGCTGAAGCGCGAACGCGAGCACTGTGTGGTGACCGACGAGCCCGAGGCGACGTTCGCCGATCCTTGCCCGTCTCCCGAGGCGCAACGCATCCAGGCCGAAGAAGTCTCCATCGCGTTCGACGCCGTCATGGAGCGCCTCGGCACGGACGAGCGCACGGCGTTCCTCCTGCGCGAGATCTTCGACTACGACTACCCCGAGGTGGCACGCCTGCTGGGCAAGGCGGAGCCCGCCTGCCGCCAGCTGATCCACCGCGCACGCACCCGCATTCGCGACTCGAACCGGCGCTTCACGCTGACCGACGAATCCCGGATGCGCGTGATGCAGAAGTTCCAGGCGGCGATGGCAACGGGCAGCCACCCGAACGTCATGGCACTCCTGTCGGAGCCCGTCGAATACGTCGAGCCTGCAAGAGCGACGTCCGACCGTTGTCACAAAGTGGCGGCCTAGGACGTCTGGCAATGAAACTACCCGTTCGGGTGAGGGGCGCAATGTCGGAGCCGACGACAATGGCTTGCGAAGCTCGACGTCTCGAGCGCGGAGCGACCAGGCCATGCGGACGGAAGCAGTACAGGGTTGGCCCATGTGGGCGTTGTGCGGACTGGCGACGATCGCCCTGGTGGCGCTCCTCATGCGGCGCCGGACCCATCGCCTCCTCCAGCAGGAACGCCTCCTCCACGACGACCGCTTGCGCGAGCGGGAGCGGATCGCGCGCGAGCTGCACGACATGCTGGTCCAGAGCACGCAGGGCTTCATCCTCACCGTGCAGGCCGCCGCCGGGCTCGTGCCGGCGAACAGCCCTGCGCGTCCGATGCTGGAGCGCGCTCTCGACACTGCCGACCAGGTCCTCGCCGACGGGCGCGACCGCGTGCACCAGCTGCGTTCCCTCGGCATCGACCCCACCGACTTGCCCGATGCGTTGAAGCGGCTGGGCCAGGCGCTGTGGCGTGCCGACGGCACGCGCTTCGACGTCGTGGTCGAGGGCCGCCCGCGCACGATGTGCGTGACGATCGCCAACGACGTCTACGAGATCGCCCGCGAAGCATTGTCGAACGCTTTCCGCCACGCGAAGCCGGGCTTGGTGGAGGTGCAGCTCGCCTTCGCGGACAAGATGTTCCGGCTGCGCGTCCGCGACGACGGACGCGGCTTCGGGGCGGAGGCCGGCGGAAACGGAGACGCCGCGCGATGGGGATTGGAGCGGATGCGGGAGCGAGCGCGCGCGATGGGCGCTAAACTCGACATTCGCAGCCATGAAGGCGTGGGTACCGAGATCGAGCTGCAGGTGCCCGCGCGCATCGCCTACCTTCGCCGCACCGCCCGCTGGTGGTGAATGGCATGCCGATACAGGGAAAGCAAATGACGGAGACCGGCGGAAAATCCTTGGCGCGCATCCGCGTGATGGTCGTCGACGACCACCCGCTGCTGAGGGACGGCATCGTCGCCGTCGTCGCGCAGGAAGCGGACATGGAAATCGTGGCGCAGGCCGGTAACGGCCGCGAGGCGATCGAGCGCTATCGCGAGCACGCGCCGGACGTGGCGGTGCTCGACGTACGCATGCCCGACATCGACGGCGTCGAGGCGTGCGCGACCATCCGTGCCGAGGCGCCCGAAGCCCGCATCGTGATGCTGACCACCTATCCGGGCGACGTGCAGATGGTCCGCGCCCTGAAGGCCGGAGCGAGTGGCTATCTGCTGAAGAGCATGGTGCGTACCGAGTTGCTCGACGCCATTCGCGCGGTCCATGCGGGACGCCGTTACCTGCCGGCCGAGGTGTCGCGCGAGCTCGCGGCCCACCGGGTCGATGAGCTGCTGACGGCACGGGAGCTCGCTGTGCTGCGCCAGGTCGCGGCCGGCAACTCGAACCGCGACGCGGCCAATGCGCTGTTCGTCTCGGAAGACACGATCAAGGCGCACATGAAGAATATTTCCAGCAAGCTGGCCGCGAAGGACCGCACCCACGCGGTCACGATCGCGATCCAGCGCGGCATCCTCGACGTGACCTAAGGGAGTTCGTGGTGATCCGATTGCTGCTCCTCGCGGTGATGTTGCTGCCGCTTGCCTCCGTGGGCGCCGATATCCCACGCTCCCTGTCGCAGTACACCCACCAGCGCTGGACGGACGAGAACGGCATTCCGGGTCCCACCTTCAACCTGGTCCAAGGCAAGGATGGCTACCTCTGGGTCGGCGCGGGCGAAGGCGCCCTCTACCGGTTCGATGGGGTGCGCTTCGAGAAAATCGAGCTGGAGGGAGTCACCGGGCGCCAAGGCTCGATAGAGGGGTTGGTGGCCGCGGCGAACGGCGACGTGTGGACGTGGTTCGTGCTCTCGCAGACGTTCGCGGTCTATCGCAGTGGCGCGCTACGCGCGATCGAGGCTCCCAAGGTGAGCGACGTCACCGAGCTGGCGGAGACACGCGACGGGGCGATCTGGGCGCGGCGAACGGGCAAGGGTACGGGACTCCTGCGGTACGCGAAGGGCGAATGGCGGAAGTTCGGCCCCGCGGATGGCCTGCCGGACGACTACTCGCGCAGCATGCTCGTGGCGGCCGACGGCGCGCTGTGGGTTTCCTACTTTCACTCCGTCTCGCGCCTCGCACCGGGTGCCGACCGGTTCGAAAAGGCGTTCGACACGCAGGGCGAGAACGGCCGCATCTCGCAGGATCCCTCCGGACGCATCTGGATATCGGGCAAGCGCGGCAGCTATCCGCTCACCGGGCCGGGAGCGCAGGGCGCGGCACCGCCGGTCCGATTCCCCTACCCCACGGCCAACCCGCCCGTGCCCGGCCGGCCCATGTTCGATCGCGATGGGCACCTGTGGCTCGCGTTGCCGTTCGGCGGTGGCCTGCAGCGCGTCACCGCCCCCGATCCCGCCGGAGGCAACTCCGCGGAGGAAGCCGCATCGCGGGTGGAGACCTTCGGCGTACGCGACGGCCTCACCGCTGCCGTTACCACGCAATTGCTGGAGGACCGCGAGGGCAACATCTGGGTCGTCACGGAAAAGGGCCTCGACAAGTTTCGCGCCGCGACGGTGCGGGTCGAGCCCATGCTCACGAAGCCGACGCCTTTCGGCGACGCACTGATGGCATCGTCGGATGGCAGCGTCTACATCGGCGAGTCGGACGCGGTGTACCGCGTCGCGCCCGGTGGCCAGCCCCAGGTGATCCTCAAGAGCACGTCAACCCCCTCGGCGATCTGCGAGGGTCCGGACGGTGCGGCGTGGATCATGAGCTCCGAGCCCATCGTCGTCTGGAAGGGCGATCGCATCGTCGGACGCGTGCCGAAGGCGCCCGCCGAGGCGGTCATCCAGGATTGCGCCTTCGACAGGCACGGGGACCTGTGGGTGACCGCGAAGGCGAGTGGCATGTTCCGCTATCGCGACAAGCGCTGGGAGCCGATGTTCGGCCCCGTCGATCGCGAAAACTATTTTCCCTCGGGCATGACCCGCGACTCTCGACAACGGCTCGTGCTGCAGTGGGGTCCGAAGACCCTGAGCTGGATCGACCACCCGGAGCGCACGTCGGCAAAGTTGGGGGATGCACCGGAGAACCTGATCACCGTTTACGGTTCACCCCGCGGGCACGTCCTCTCGGGCAGCTCGCGGGCCTTCCGGCAGTTTCGCGACGGCCGCGTCGAAACGATCACCGAGGCCCAGGGCCTGCACTACCGGGGCGTGAAGGGAATCGCGGAAACGTCCGGGGGCGACACCTGGACGGTCAACGAGAACTTCATCGCGCGCACGCGTACCGCGGATCTCGATCGCGCATTCGCGGAGCCCGCTTTCCAGCCCGCCGTGGTGAAGCTCAGCTACGACGACGGGTTGCCGGGGCGAATCTACGCCCGGGCCGCACGCGCCATGGTCCGCGGCGGCGACGGCCGGCTGTGGATCAGCACGCTTCTCGGGACGGTCTGGATGGATCCCGAGCGCATCATTCGCAACGCGCTCATGCCGCCCGTCGTGATCACCTCGTTGATCGTCGACGGCAAGCTTCACCGCGACCCTGGGTCGCTAACGCTGCCGGCAGCGCCTTCCAACGTCGAGATCAACTACGCCGGGCTCTCGTACGCGAATCCGAAGCGCGTGGAGTTCCGCTATCGCCTCGAAGGCTACGACAAGGACTGGGTCGATCCCGGCACGCGGCGCCAGGCGTTCTACACGAACCTTGCACCGGGAACCTATCGCTTCCGCGTGAAGGCCGCGAACAACGAGGGCGTGTGGAACGAAACGGGCGCGGCGCTCGATTTCGAGATTCCGCCGACGTTCGTCCAGTCGAGGACATTTCTGGCCCTCTGCATCGCGCTTGGCGTGTTGCTCCTTTGGGCGATCTATCGCCTGCGCGTGGCGCAGGTCACCGCGCGGATCCGCAGCCGCCTCGAGGCGCAAACCATCGAGCGCGAGCGCATCGCGCGCGAGCTGCACGACACGCTGCTGCAGAGCACGCAGGGACTGATCCTCCACATCCAGGCCGCCGCAACGAACATGGCCCCCGGCGAGGCGCCCCGCAAACAACTCGAGGCCGCGCTCGAGCACGCCAATGACGTCGTCGCGGAGGGACGCAACCGCGTGCTCGACCTGCGGATCGCCGGCGGCCAGGGTGACGTGCGAACGGTCCTCCAGGAGATCGCGGATGCCACGCCGTTCGACCCCCGGATCCCGGTCCATATCAAAGTAGAGGGCAAGGTACGCCCGGTGCATCCGCTCGTACTGGCCGAGGTCAAGCAGATCGCGAGCGAGGCGTTGTTCAATATCGCGCGCCACGCGCGGGCGAAGTCGGTCAAGGTGACTCTCACCTTTGCCCTTCGAGAGCTCCGCATCCGAATCCACGACGACGGCATCGGCATCGCCGAAGAGCTGCTCGCGGCGGGAAGCAAGCCGGGACACTTCGGACTTCCCGGCATGCGTGAGCGCGCGCAGAACATCGGCGGCACGCTCGCCGTCGAGAGCCGCCCGGGTGCAGGCACGGACGTGACGCTCATCCTGCCGGCGAGCGACTGAGCTTGAAGGGCGCGCGGTGATCCGGTCGCTTCTCCTTGCAGGCTATGCCCTGCTCTGCGCCATGCCGGTATGGCCCATCGAGGCGGATCGAACGCTCGTCCAGCTTCACCACGAGGCATGGGGCGTCCATGACGGCGCCCCGACGGCCGTCAACATGATGGCCCAGACGGACGATGGCTTCCTGTGGTTCGCGACGGCGACCGGCGTCGTGCGCTTCGACGGCGTGCGGTTCGAAAGCTACGGTGCCCGGGGTGCGAGCCTTCCGCGAAATCCGGCGCACTCGATCCTCGCGCTTCCCAGCAACGGTCTCCTGGTCGGATGGTTCTGGGGCGGCGCGAGCCTGGTGCGCAATGGCGACGTCACGCATTGGAGCGAGAAGGACGGATATCCGCCGGGAACCACGTACCAGTTCCTGAGGGACAGCGATGGGGGCCTCTGGGCAGCAACGAGCACTGCGCTCGCCCGGTTCGACGGCAAGCGATGGCAGCGGGTCGGCGCCGAGATGAATTTCGCGGGACTTCATGCCTACGCATTGTTCCTCGATCGGGATGGAACCGTCGGGGCACTGACCGAAACGACGCTCATGCTCCTTCCCAGGGGAGCGGCGGCATTCCGCGAAACGGGAGGCACCCATAGCTCGGGCGCGCCGATGGCCCGGGCTAGGGACGACAAGTACTACTTCAGTCTCGGGACTTCGATCCGGTCGTTCACAAATCTCGCCCACTACGATCGCCCGGACAATCCGGTGCTGCTCGCAGGCCTGCCGGACAGCGATTACCGGCACCTGCTCCTCGATCGCGACGGCGGCCTCTGGTTCAGCACGAACACCGGCATCGCCCGGGTCCCGCAACCCGGCGGCAAGGACCCCCGTGTCGAGTATCACGAGACCCTGGGGGGCCTCGAGCACGACTACAGCGCCCTGCTCGAGGATCGGGATGGAAGCATTTGGGTGGCCAACGGACAAGGCATCGAGCGCTTTCGATCGGGCGCGATCGTGCCGCCGACGGGGCTGATGGCCACGCGATGGCCCGCGATGATCCCCGACACGAGCGGCGGCCTCTGGTTTGCCGGGTGGAAGAGTACCCTCAGGCACGTCGCTGCCGACGGCACCGCGCGAACCGTGAAGAGCCTGCGCGGCAGCAGCGCTTACGTGGAGCCCGGGGGCGCGATGTGGTTTGCCTCCGGCGAAATCACAGGGATTGCCCCGGAGCTGCTGCGATACGAAGGCGGCCGCTTCGAGACGATCGCGCTGCCCGGGGAGCTCGGCCTTGGAGTCGACCTCCAGGCGATTGTCGTCGACGCGGACGGAGGCCTGTGGATTTCGGTGGTTCGCCGGGGTGTCTTCCGCCGGGAGGGCACGACATGGTCCCGCGTCGCCGGCCTCCCCGACGGGGGAAGGCGCACGGCCGTCGTCATGGCCGCGGACGCTTCGGGCAACGTGTGGCTCGGCTACCGCGAGGGTCAGGTCGCGCAATACGCGCGCGGCAAGGTACGGATCTACGGCTCCGCGGACGGCGTCGACCTCGGAGTCGTGAGCGCGATCCATGAAGGCGACGGGCGCTTGTGGATCGGCGGCGATCGCGGCGTCGCGACATTCGATCGGGACACGTTTCGCACGATCGCGACCGCCGCGCCGGACGCCGTGGCCGGCATCACCGGCATCGTCGAGACGCGCGGGGGTGACCTGTGGTTGCACGGAGTGGGTGGCGTAGCGCGGATGCGCGCGGCGGAAGTCCAAAGGGCGCTGAAGGATCCGGCCCACCGCCCTGAAGTTCGTGTCTTCAGCGAGCAAGACGGATTGCGAGGAAACCGCGCCCTCGTGCGTCCGTTGCCGACCCTGGTCAAGGGAAGCGATGAGCGCCTGTGGATTGCCACGACCCGGGGAGTCTTTTCGCTGGACCCGCGAAGGCTTGTCGGCGACGATGTGCCGCCGACCGTCGTCATCAACTCCGCTGTGGCGGCCGGCGATCGCTTCGTCGCTCCTGCGAGCCTCGAGCTGCCGGCTGGTACGACCAGCCTGGAGTTCGACTACACCGTGCCCAACTCCGCCGCGCCGCGCCGCGTTCGGTTCCGCCACCGGCTCGTAGGTCTCGATGACGATTGGCGCGAGGCCGGTCCCCGCAGGCAGGCCTTCTATACGAACCTCGGCCCGGGAAGCTACCGATTCCAGGTCACGGCCGCCAGCGAGGACGGGCTTTGGAGCGAGCCCGGCGCTTCGGTGGCCTTTGATATCGCGCCCGCCTGGTACCAGACGCGCTTGTTCGCCGTGCTGTGCGTCGCGACGGGTCTCTTCCTGCTCTGGCTGCTCTATCGCCTGCGGATGGCGCAAGTCGCGGCCCGCATCCGCAGCCGCCTCGAGGCGCAGCTGATCGAGCGCGAGCGGATCGCCCGCGAGCTCCACGACACGCTGCTGCAAAGCACGCAGGGCTTGATCCTCCACATCCAATCCGCGGCAACGAAGATGGCGCCCGGCGAAGCGCCGCGCGAGCAGCTCGAGGCCGCGCTGGAGCACGCCAATGACGTGGTCGCCGAGGGACGCAACCGCGTGCTCGACCTGCGGATTGCGGGCGGCCAGGGCGACGTGCGAACGATCCTCCAGGAGATCGCGGCGGCCACGCCCTTCGATCCCCGGATCCCGGTCCATATCAACGTGCAGGGCAAGGTACGCACGGTGCATCCGCTCGTACTGGCCGAGATCAAGCAGATCGCGAGCGAGGCGTTGTTCAACATCGCACGTCACGCCCAGGCGAGGTCGGTCGAGGTGACCGTCACCTTTGCCCTTCGAGAGCTCCGCATCCGCATCCACGACGACGGCATCGGCATCGCCGAAGAGCTGCTCTCGGCGGGAAGCAAGCCGGGACACTTCGGCCTTTCCGGAATGCGTGAGCGTGCGCAGAACATCGGCGGGACGTTTTCGATCGAGAGCCGCCCGGGAAAAGGCACCGACGTCATGCTGACGCTACCGGCCACCGACTGAACGCGAACCCGGTGAGCCGGGCGCGACGGCGAAATCACCATCGCGCCCAAGCCGTCAGGCCGCTTTCTTCGCAGCGTCCACGCTCCCCGTCTTCACGAACGCGAGCAGGTCCGCATTGATCACGTCGGCGTGCGTCGTGCACATGCCGTGCGGGAACTTCTCGTAGACCTTCAGCGCGCCGTTCTTCAGCAGCTTCACCGACAGCAACGCGGCGTTGGCGATCGGCACGATCTGGTCGTCATCGCCGTGCAGGACGAGCGTCGGCACGGTGATGGCTTTCAGGTCCTCGGTGAAGTCCGTTTCGGAAAAGGCCTTGATGCCGAGGTAATGCGCATTCGCTCCGCCCATCATCCCCTGGCGCCACCAGTTCTGGATCACGCCCTGGGACACCTTCGCGCCGGGCCGGTTGAACCCGTAGAAAGGACCGCTGGCGAAATCGAGGTAGAACTGCGCGCGGCTCGCCGCGAGCTCCTTGCGCAAGCCGTCGAGGACTTCGATCGGCAGGCCGCCCGGGGTGGCGGCGGTCTTGAGCATGAGCGGCGGTACCGCGCTGATCAGCACCAGCTTCGCGACGCGGCCCTGCTTCTGGCCATGCTGGGCCACGTATCGCGTTGCTTCGCCGCCGCCGGTGGAGTGGCCGATGTGGATGGCGTTCTTGAGGTCCAGGTGCTCCACCACCGCGGCGACATCGGCGGCGTAGTGGTCCATGTCATGGCCCGTGGCGACCTGGCTCGAACGGCCGTGGCCGCGCCGGTCGTGGGCGATGACGCGAAAGCCGTTCACGGCGAAGAACATCATCTGCGTGTCCCAGTCGTCCGCGCTCAGCGGCCAGCCGTGATGGAAGACGATGGGCTGCCCGTTCCTGGGGCCCCAGTCCTTGAAGAAAATCTGTACTCCGTCCTTGGTGGTGATGGTGTTCATGTGTTGGGCTCCTTGCTTCGATTGAGCGGCGGTCGCCGCCAGGGGAAGGCCGATTCCGGCCACTGCGGCTGCGCCGCTGATCAGCACCTTGCGGCGCATTTCATCGATTTCGGGCATTGCGAGTCTCCTGATCAAAGAACGACATCGTTCTGGGGCTTCAGCGCCGCGGGCAGGTCCGGCTCCCCGATCATCTCCAGCATGTCGATCTCGGCCTTGCGGCAAAGCTGCGAGATGGGGACGTCGTTCGATCCACCCTCGAAGGGATTCGAGGTGCCCTCCCCCACCTGGTCGAGCGAGGTGAACACCCACGAGATCACCACGCTGAACGGGATGGCGAGCCAGACCATGTGGCCCTTCATGAGGCCCTCGATGCCTTCATTCAGCCGGTCGAATTCCCGCAGCAGGCCGAGCGGCAGGAAGACGCAGAAGAGCGTCACGAACAGCGTGCTCACGGTCGCGAACTGCCGGGGATAGGGGAAGTCCTTGATTCGCTCGCTGCGGGACTGGAGCACGAAGAGCTCCTTGATCTCCCGCTGCAGGTGGATGAACTGGAGAACGACGATCTCCTGCCGCGCGAACAGGTCCTTGACGACCGCGCTCTGCAGCGCCGCCACCTGCGTCGCCCGGTTCTTTGCGGAGAGCACCCGCTTCAATTCGCCGACGGACAGGTACCTCGCGAGCTCATCCTCGAGGGGGACCTCGCGCTCGGGAATCGAGTAGAAACGCCGGTATTCGACGTTGTACGGCTTGTCCGTGAGCTCCCACGGACGCGGCTCGCGCATCTGGTAGCGCAGCGCCGTGAGCCAGGCCAGGTGGCGATCGAGCATCTCGCGCGCCTTGCGCGCATCGGGCACGAAGTCCCGGCTCATCGCACCCCACCCCCGGCTCGCGCTCACGATGTCGCTCCAGACCTGGCGCGCCTCCCAGGTGCGGTTGTACGTCTGGATGTTCTTGAAGCTGACGATGAAGGCGGTGGCGGTCCCGAGGACCGCGACCACGGCCCACGGGATGCCGACCCACTGGAGGCCCGCCAACTCGTACAGGACCACGACGGCGGTCGCATAGGCCGCGAGCGGGTAGATGCAATGCCGCGTCCAGAGGAGAAACTGGGGAAGCGTGTACCTGCGGCCCGCGTGCACGACCCTTCCTCAGTTCTTCGTCGGGGGGAGCACCGGCGCCTTGCCGATGTCCTTCACGAGGAAGACGATCAGCGTCGCTGTCTTCGTCTTGCTCAGGTTGCGGCCCACGCGATGCTCGCCGCTCGGATCCTCGTAGAACATGTCGCCCGGTTTCAGCACCACGGGCTTGCCTCCGGCCATCTGCATCTCGACGGAGCCGGAGAGGCAGTAGACGAACGCGTGCGCGTCGTGCCGATGCGCGGGCTCGACGAATCCCGGGGGATACACCACTTTCAGGACCAATCCTTCCTTGCCGGGCAGGTCGGGCAAGGGAAGCTGCATGAGGGGGCTCACCGCCACGTCGCCGTCATGGGCCAGGGCGCCCTGGGCAAGTGCGATCGCCACGCCGAACGCCGTGGCCATTCTTCCGATTCGTCCGATATTCATCCTGCTCTCCCGTGCTGGTCTTGCTACCAAGACGACCAGCCACAGCACGGCGTGACATCCCGTGGTCACGTACGGATCGCCGGCTGCGTCTTCCCTTCACGACAAACCCGAGAAGGAGTACGTGGAATGGATACCCTCGAAGCGAAACGTCCGACTGCCGCGGCGACCCGCCTGCTGGCAGGAGTGCCTGTGCCCGACACCAAGCTCGTCAACGCGGCCCTCGCGTATGCGCGGGAGAACTCGCAGCCCTACCTTTTCAACCACGGCGTGCGGTCCTGGCTGTTCGCGGTCCTCATCGCCGAGGCCCGGAAGACGCCGCATGACGCGGAAGTCCTCGCGGTAACCACCCTCCTCCACGACATCGGACTGGAAGAGGCCTTCGCGGGGCCGCTGCGCTTCGAGGTGGAAGGCGCGAACGCGGTGCGCGCCTTCGCCCGCAACGAAGGCATGGACGAGCGCCGTGCGCAACTCGTTTGGGATGGCGTGGCCCTCAACTCGACCCCGTCGATCGCCTTCTACAAGGAGGCCGAAGTCGCGCTCGCCACCGCGGGCATCGGCCTCGACTGGGGTGGCATCGGGTACGAGGCGCTTCCGGAGGCACGCATCGAGGCGATCGTGGAGGCATTCCCGCGACTGGAGATGAAGAAGCGATTCGCCCATGCGATCTGCGGACTCGCCAGGAGTCGCGCCGGAACGACCTACGACAACTTCGCCCGCGAGTTCGGCGAGCGATTCGTTCCGGGCTACAAGGCGCCTTCGACGGTGGACTTCTTCCTCAACTCCCCGTTCAGGGAGTAGGCGCAAGGCTACGTGAGACGCGCCGGGACAGGCTTGGTCTTGTCCCGGCGGGTGTACCAGGGCATCAGGAGGAAGAACGCGAAATACACGACCGTGAGGATGCGAGCCACGACCGTGGCGACGTCCGCCCCGCCCAGCCAGGAACCGAACTGGCCCCACACGTTCGACGGTTCCGTTCCGAGATAGCCCAGCACGAGGAACGCGACGACGAACGCGGCGAGCGCGGAGCGGAACCACCAGCCGCGATAGCGAATCGACCGCACCGGGCTCCGGTCGAGCCACGGCAGCGGAAAGAGGATCAGCACCGCTGCCCCCATCGCCACGACGCCGGGGAACTGCGAACCCGCCACCGGCGGGATGGCACGAAGGATCGAGTAGTACGGCGTGAAGTACCAGACCGGCGCGATGTGCTCGGGCGTCTTCAGCGGATCGGCGGGAATGAAATTGTTGGCCTCGAGGAAGTAACCGCCCATCTCCGGGGCGAAGAACACGATGGCCGCAAAGACCATCAGGAACACAACGGTCGCGACCAGCTCCTTCGACACGTGGTACGGAAAATACGGAATCCCGTCGCGAGGGGTGCCCGTGCGGGGATCCACGTCGTCGTGGAACTCCACGCCGTCGGGATTGTTGGAGCCCACTTCGTGGAGCGCCAGCAGGTGCACCGTCACCAGGCCGATCAGCAGGAGCGGCAAGGCGATCACGTGCAGCGCGAAGAAGCGGTTCAGCGTCGCATCCGACACCACGTAGTCGCCCCGAATCCAGATCGCGAGATCCGGCCCGATGAACGGCACCGAGCTGAACAGGTTCACGATGACCTGCGCGCCCCAGTAGGACATCTGGCCCCAGGGAAGCAGGTAGCCGAAGAAGGCCTCGCCCATCAGCACCAGGTAGATCAGCACGCCGAAGATCCACAAGAGCTCGCGCGGCTTGTGGTACGAGCCATACATGAGCGAGCGGAACATGTGCAGGTACACGACCACGAAGAACATCGACGCGCCGGTCGTGTGCATGTACCGGATGAGCCAGCCCCAGGGCACGTCGCGCATGATGAACTCGACGGAGTCGAACGCCTGCGCGGCGTTCGGCTTGTAGTTCATCGCGAGCAGGATGCCCGTGACGACCTGGATCGCGAGGACCACCAGCGCGAAGAGCCCGTAGTTGTACCAGGCGTTGAGGTTCTTCGGCGCGTAGTACTCCGAGACGTGCGCCTTCCAGTTCTTCGAGAGCGGAAAGCGCGCGTCGATCCAGGCGAGCAAGGTCTCAGAACGTGTCATCGCCCGGCGTGTGCGACAGGGTGAGCCAGCGCTGGTAGCACTCCAGGCCGCAGAAGTGCGCGACGTAGTCGGACGCCTCGGCATTGATCGCCTCGTCCACGGGAACCTCGTGCCGGCAGACGGCGCAGGAGACGTGGATCATCGTGACGCTCTCTTCGTGGGTGTGGATGTCCATCGGGAGTCCTCCAGGTGGGAATCAGCGAACGAGCCATTCTTCGAAGCGGGTGGCGGCGATGCGGGCCTGCGCGCCGGGAACGAGCGACCGGTCGTCCAGCTCCGCGCCGAAGTACCGGGCGTGGAGGTCCGGGATCACCCTGCGCGAGTCGTCCTTCGCCCGCAGGAGCCGCTGGACGATCTCCGAGAGGCGCACGCGTTCCGGCCCCGCGACCTCGACGACGCCGTAGGCCGGCGTTCCGGCCGCGGCATCGGCGACCGCCGCCGCCACGTCGTCGGAAGCCATCGGCTGGATGTACGCCGGCGATAACGTCACCGCCGTCGCCTTCGAGTCGATCTGGGCGATGCGGCCCAGGAACTCGAAGAATTGCGTGGCGCGCACGATCGTGTGCGGGATCGGACCGTTGCGGATCAGCGTTTCCTGGGCGAGCTTCGCGCGGAAGTAGCCGCTGTCGGGCAGGCGATCGGTGCCGACCACCGATAGCGCCACGTGGTGGCTCACCCCGGCGAACGACTCCGCCTCGAGCAGGTTGCGGGTGGACGTCTCGAAGAACGCCATCACCGCACGGTCCTCGAATGACGGCGAATTCGAGACATCGACGACGACGCTCGCATCCGCCAGCGCCGCGGCCAATCCCTCCCCGGTGAGCGTATCCACGCCGGACGCAGGCGATGCGGCAATGGCGTCATGCCCCTGCGCCCGCAGCTTCTCGACGACTTTCGAGCCGATGAGTCCGGTACCGCCAATGACGACGATCTTCATGTGATTGCTCCTAGGCGGCGAACTTCGCCTTGTCGAGGCCGAACGCGACGTCGGCCGATCCCGGAACGGGCTTGAAGGCCACGTTGATCCGGTTCCACGCGTTGATGCACATCACGAGGTAGGTGAGGTCCGTGATCTCCTTCTCGGAGAATTGCGTCCGGACGCGCTCGTAGATGTCGTCGGGAACGCCCTGCTCCGGCAGCTTCGTGAGGATCTCCGTCCAGGCGAGCGCGGCACGTTCCCGCGGAGCGAAGAGCGTCGACTCGCGCCATACCGCCACGTGATGCAGGCGCAGCTCCTTCTCCCCGTGGATCTTCGCCTGCTTCACGTGCATGTCCAGGCAGAAGCCACAGGCGTTGAGCTGCGAGGCGCGGATGACGACAAGGTCGGCGATCGACGACTCGATGCCCTCCGCCACGGCCATGTTGAACGCCACGAACTTCTTGAACAGCTCGGGGGATTGCTTCATGTAGTCGATGCGTTGGGTCACGGGAGCTCTCTATCTCAATGAGGTGACGTGGAGGTTCAGATGCCGGGCTGCGTGGCGGCGGCCGCGTCTTCAATCAGCCTCACGACGGGGATCGGGTGCGAGATCATCACGACGTGCGAAGCGCCCTTCACCTCGATCGCCTTCTTCGCGCCGGCCCGCTCGGCCATGAACGCGACCACGGCCGCGGGGATGTTCCGATCCGCGCTCCCGTACAGGAACCACGACGGGATCGACTTCCATGCCGGAGACTCGCCGGACTCGTTCAGCGCGGCCTCGGTGATGGGGCGCTGCGCGGCGGCCATGAGCTTCGTGTCGCGCGTCGACAGGTCGGCCGCGAACTGGTCATGGAATTTCGCGGGCTGGATGTAGAGATCCTTGCCGCCGCCGGGCAGCCCGACGGGCGGCGCCAGCGCCGGGCCCAGCGTGCTTCCCGGGAACTTGCCCGACAACGTGAACGCCGTTTCGCCCACGTCGGGCGCGAAGCCCGCGACATAGACCAGCGCCTTCACGTTGCCCTTCGAAGTCGGCGCGAAGGTGATCACCGCACCGCCATACGAATGGCCGACGAGGATGACCGGACCGTCGATGCTGTCGAGGACCGATCCTACGTAGGCCGCGTCGCTCTTCAGGCCGCGCAGCGGATTGGCGACCGCGATGACCGGATAGCCCTTGGCGGCCAGGCGGGCGACGACGCCGTTCCAGCTCGACGAATCGGCGAACGCGCCGTGGACGAGGACGACCGTAGGCTTGGCCGCCGACGCCTTCGCCTCGGCGGGAAGCGGGAGCAGCGCAAGAACGGGAACCGCGAGGACGGCGACGAGGGCGAGGAAACGGCGTGCGAGCGAGTTCATGTCAATCTCCGTGGGCAAGCATGTGGACATCAGCAAGACGCCTGACATCGCTGCCGTGTGACGGGGCGAGCCACCGCGCCAGGTTGCGCACGTAGGCCTTGATGCCGGCGAGCCGGGCGGGATGGCGCGCCACCTCGTCGCCAGGGAGCTCGTCGACGAAGCTCGGGCAGCCCATCGAGACGTCCCAGTTGTAGTCGGCGAAGTGGTGGAAGCTCGACTCGGCGACGCCACGGCCGCGAGGCTCACCTTCCGGGTCGGTCACGCGCTCGAATGCCACCGCCAGGTTGAACGGCCGTCCCGTCGCCACGCTTCGGCCGACCGCGATCACGCGGGCATCGTGCTCGCCCGGCGGCACTCCCACCGCGCCTTCATGCGGATGGGCGGGAAAATATTCGACGACTCCCGAGGGAGAGCGCGGATCCCGCAGCAGCTCGTGGAGCGGATCGAGCGGCAGGATCCTCTGGTAGTCGCCATTGCGGCCGGAATGGTAGTTGGGCCAGGAGATGGCCGGGTTGTGCTTGTCGTCGCGCACCCGCCGGGTCTCGTCCTGCTCCCGGCGCCGGCTATGGAAGTGATGGGCATTGCCCACGCACCCCAACTCGCAGACCGAGGAACCGACATCCTCGTGGTCCCGGCTCACCAGAAAACCACCGCCGCGCTGGTAGAACCCGGAGATCCCCGCGACGTCCTCGGGTACCAGGCCATTGCCGGAGTCGACGGCGAACAGCCACAGCTGGTCGAAGTCCGAGGTATCTAGCGTGCTGAGCACGGGATCGATGGCGGCCCCGGATCGGTCGCGCGCCGTCACCGCATAGAGGGGTGCACCGCCTTCATCGACTTGGGACTCGAGCAGCACACGCAGCAGCGAGAAGCGCCCGATGTGCCAGTCGTCCTCGGTGGCGGGAATGGTGGTCTGCAGCAGGATCCGGATCGCCTTGCCCATGGCTAGTCCATGAAGACGCAGTCCGTCGAGAGGCCGGCCGGCAGGTCGCACTCTCGCGGGCTGCTGATCCATTCGCCTTCGACGGCGGGCACGGTCCATTGCGGAACCACGACCGGCGTGGAGGCGATCCTCGGATCGGCCATCAGCGAGCTCGAAGCGTAGCTCAGCAGCGCGAGCACGACGGCGATAAACAGCGCGATGCGGGCGGTTCGCGGAAGCCCGCGATTGAAGCGGCGAAAGAAGATGGTCCTTTGCATGGTGGCCTCCGTTGTGTGTCTCCTTCAAGACGACACCGGCGCCGCGTATGTGACTCGAGCGCGCCGCGGCAAACGGCCGGTGCCATCTGTCACAGCGCTCCCGCATGGCCGTCTAGCTGGCATGAAAACGTTCAACGACAAGGTCGTGATCGTGACGGGGGGCGGCGCAGGCATCGGCCGCGCGGCCGCCCTCCAGTTCGCGGCACAAGGGGCGCGCGTCATCGTCACGGGCCGCCGCATCGAGCCCCTGAAGGCGCTCGCCGTAGAGCATCGCAACATCTTCTTCACGGTCGCGGACGCCTCGAGCGAGGAAGACGCGATCAAGACGGTGCAAGGCGCGATCTACCGGTACGGGCGGCTCGACGTGGTCGTGAACAACGCTGGAGCCGGAGCGATCGCGCCGCTCACGACCATGAACGAGCGCCAGGTCGCCGCGGTCTTCGCGGTCAACGTGTTCGGCCCTTCGTTGCTCGCGTCAGCCGCTGTCCCGCATCTCACGGCCACGCAGGGAAGCATCGTCAATGTGTCGAGCACCTTCGGCCACAAGGCGGCCGCGATGCTCTCGCATTACTCCGCGAGCAAGGCGGCACTCGAGCACATGACCCGATGCTGGGCCCTGGAGCTCGCCCCCTCCGGGATCCGCGTCAACGCGGTCGCCGCCGGCCCGACCGAGACGGACTTCCTCGCCGAGCGCATGGGGCTCGATGCGGAGCGGATCGAGGCCGTCAAGGCCGACGAACGCAGCCGCATCCCCCTGGGCCGGCGCGGCACGCCCGACGACGTCGCCCGATGGATCGTTTCACTCGCCTCACCGGCTGCAGCCTGGATCACAGGCCAGGTTCTCGCCGTGGATGGCGGCTTGAGCATCACCTGACTTACCCACTACCTCACCAGGAGAATTCCATGAAGCCGATTCAAACCGTGTTCGCAACGCTCGTGCTGGCCTCGATCGCGCTCGTCCAGTTTCCGGTTCACGCCGACGACGAGCAGCCCAATGTCTTCGTCGTCATGTGCGAGAAGAGTCCCGATGGGAAGATCACCCGCGCCCAGGTGATGGCCATGGCGGGCAAGGCCTTCGACAAGGCGGACACCCGCAAGGAAGGCAAGATCGACAAGAAGCAGGCCGAGGTGTTCTTCAAGAGCTTCACGCGCGAGAGCGGCGGCTGAGCGCGGCTCCCCAGGACCCGAAAGGCCGGCCTGACCCGCCGGCCTTTTTGTTTTCTCCCGGGCTGGCCCCCGCTCCCCCCGTAGAATTCGGGTATGTCGAGCTATCTCGAGAGCCTCGCGAGCTTCGCCCCGCAATTGATCCTGCGGCGGGCGAACCACGATCCGAAGGGCATCACCTCCGCAACCGTGGTGCGGCTGCCGGCCGGGGTGCTGTTCGCCGATATCTCCGGGTTCACTGCGCTCACCGAACGCCTCGCCGCGCGCGGGCCCGCCGGCGCGGAGGACCTCACGGTCCTCCTGAACCTCTACTTCGGGCAGATGATCGATCTCATCGCCGGACATGGAGGCGACGTGGTCAAGTTCGCCGGCGATGCGCTGGTGGCGTTGTGGCCCAGCCCCGACGAAGCCGGGCTCGCCGAGCGGGTCGAGCGCATCGCCCGGTGCTCGCTGGAGATGCAGGGACGGCTTCACGACTACGAAGTCGCCGAGGGACTGCGCCTGTCGATGAAGCTCGCGATCGGAGCCGGCGAGGTGCTCACGGAACACCTCGGCGGCGTCTTCGACCGGTGGGAATTGCTGATCGCGGGCCTGCCCCTGGCGCAAGTCGGGGTGGCCAACGGCCGCGCCGAGCCCGGCGACATCATGGTCTCCGCCGAGGCGTGGCGACTTGTCGGCGAACATGCGAAGGGTGTCGTGCTGGACGACGGCACGGTGCGCCTCACGGGCCTGGAGCGCTCGCTCCCGGTCGAGCCCCCCGCACCGCTCGAGCTTCGTCCCGAGATCGCCCCGGGCGTCCGCTCGTTCGTGCCTGTCGCGATCCGCGGACGTCTCGACGCGGGCCACACCGACTGGCTGGGCGAGATGCGCCGCATCTCGCTCATGTTCGTGAACCTTCCGGACTTCAACGTCGATGCACCGCTCGAGGCCGCCCAGGCCGCCATGCGCGCGCTGCAGACGGCGCTGTACCGCTTCGAGGGCTCGATCAACAAGATCAGCGTCGACGACAAGGGCGCGTCGCTCATCGCGGTGCTGGGCCTCCCGCCGCTGTCTCACGAGGACGACCCGGAACGGGCGCTCCGCGCGGCGTTGGCCATGCAGGAGGGACTCATCGCGATCGGCATGCGCAGCTCCGTCGGCGTGTGCACCGGCCTCGCCTTCTGCGGCGCCGTCGGCAACTCGCGGCGTCGCGAATACACGGTGATGGGCGACGTCGTGAATCTCGCCGCGCGCCTGATGCAGGCGGCGAAGGGCGGCATCCTCTGCGACAAGGCGACGGCATCGGCCGCGGGACAACGCGTCGGGCTGGAGGCGCTGCCCGCCATCAAGGTGAAGGGCAAGGCGCTGCCGATCGAGATCTGGCGGCCGCTGGAAACCGACGTCGACCGCACCGAGCGCAGCGCCGTGAAGCGCGAGACCGTGATCGGCCGGAGCGCGGAACGCACGGCGATGATCGGGCGGCTGGACGCGCTGCGGCGCAAGGGGACTGCAAGCCGCGTCTTCCTCGAAGCCGAGGTGGGCATGGGCAAGGCGAGCCTGCTCAGGGATTTCCTCGCTCTCGCGGAGGACCGCGACATCCTCGCCCTGATGGGGACGGCCGACCCGCTGGAAATGACGATCCCCTATCGGGCCTGGCGGCGCGTGTTCGACTGGCTCTACCCGGTCGACCCGAAGCTCACCGATCCCGGCGCGAGGCGCACCCGCCTCGCATCGATGCTCCCCGCCGATCCGAAGCTGATCGAGCTCACGCCGCTGATCGAGGCCGTGTTGCCGATGCAGTGGAGCGACAACGACGTGACCCGCGGCCTCAGCGGCAAGGCCCGCGCCCAGAAGACCCAGGATCTCCTCGTGGCCCTGCTCCAGCACGCCGCGAAGGCGAGCCCGCTGCTGGTCATCATCCGCGACGCGGGCTTCCTCGATTCGGCCTCGTGGTCCGTGCTGCTGAGGATCGCGCGGGAAGTCGAGCGCCTCTCGCTCGTCGTCACTTCGCGGCCGCTCGGCGCCGATGCGCCGAAGGCGTTCGCGAGCTTCCTGGCCCTGCCCGGCCTGGAACGCGTCTCGCTTCCGCCACTTTCGAACGACGACATCGCCGCCGTGGTTCGCAGGCGCCTCGGGGTCGACCGCCTGCCGAAGGCGGTGCAGGACCTGGTGCAGGAACGCGCGGAAGGCAATCCGATGTTTGCCGAGGAGCTGGCGCTCGGCTTGCGCGACCAGGGCCTCGTGGAGGTCGTCGGGCGGGAATGCCGGTTGGTGCGCGGCGGGGAGGCGCTCTCGGCCGACAAGCTGCCGAATACGCTCGGCGGCGTCATCACGGGCCGCATCGACCGGCTTGGCGCCGCGGAGCAGATGACGCTCAAGGTAGCGAGCGTCGTCGGCCGCGTGTTCGATCCCTGGACGCTCGCCGACGTGCACCCGATCGAGTCCGAGCGCTCCGAGGTCGCCGCGCAGTGCGCCACGCTGGAACGCCTCGAGCTCACGCCGTCGTTCGCCGGGCGCAGGCCTCCGCCCGCTCCACCCGACGCCAAGGCCTACTTCTTCAAGAGCAAGCTCACGCAGGACATCGCTTACGGTTTGATGTTGTTCTCGCAACGCCGCGAGCTGCACCAGAAGGTCGCGCAGTGGCTCGAAGCCAACGGGGACACGAACCAGGCCGAGGTGGTGACGCAGCTCGCGCACCATTGGCGAATGGCGGCCGAGGATCGCGTCGCGCATCCCGAGCTGGTCGAGCGCTCCGCCGGCTACTACGAGAAGGCCGCGAAGCACGCGATGCGCGCCTTCGCGAACCGCGAGGCGATCGACCTGCTGCAGCAGGCGATCGCGATGGTGAGGACGCTGCCCGAGAGCCCCGCGGCCACGAGCATCGAGCTGCGGCTTCAGCTCGAGCTGGGCCCCGCGCTCGTCGCCGCGACGAGCTACGGAGCGCCGGAAGTGCAGGCCGTCTACGATCGTGCGCGCGAGCTGTGCCGCGACGGAGGCGATCCGGGCCAGCTCTTCCGTGCGCTGCGCGGCGTGTGGCAGTTCCAGGTCGGGCAGTCCAAGTACGACCTGGCGCATGCCACGGCGCAGGAGATGCTCTCGCTCGCGCAGAAAGCCACGGACGGAGCGCTGCTGGTCGAGGCGCATCGCGTCACCGGCAACGTCGCGTTCTGGACCGGCGATTTCACCACGGCGTGCGTGGAGATGGAGCGCGCCGTCGCCCTCTACGATCCGCAGCGCCACCAGGCCCTCGCCGTGGAACTGGGCCAGGATCCCGACGTGGCCAATCGCGGCATCCTGTCATGGGCGTTGTGCTATCTCGGCCGGCCCGTCTCCGCCCTCGAGCACATCAAGGCCGCTGTCGCGCGCGCCGACGCGCTCGGCCACCCGTTCTCGCGCGCTTTCGCCGGCGGAACCGCGATGTGGTCCGGGTGGTTCGTCGACCAGCCGGAGCAAGCCCAGCAGCGAGCCGCGATGATGCGCGACCTCTCGCTCGAGCGCGGATTCCCTTATCTTGCCGCCGCCGCACACGTCGTGCATGGCTGGGCCGTCGCGAGGAACGGGGACCCCGCGCGCGGGCTCGCCGAGATCGAGGAAGCCATCGCCGCCTGGCGCGCGACGGGCGCCTCGATCGGCCTGGTGATCTTCATGCAGGTGCTGGCGGAAGTTCAGATCCTCGCCGGCCGCGCGGCCCAGGCGCTCGCGACGCTCGAAGACCCGGTCATCGCCGAGCGAATCGGCGTCGAGGGATGGCGGCAAGGCGATCAGGTTCGGCTGCGGGGCGAAGCCCTTGCGGCATTGGGCCGGCGAGAGGCCGCGGAGGTCGCGCTGCGCGAGTGCCAGGCGATCGCCACGCGGCAAGGCGCGCACCTGACGGTGCTGCGGGCATTGACCGCGATCCGCGAGCTGAACAGGGAAGATCGCGGGGCAAGGGACGCGCTTCGCGATGCCTTGGCCGCCTTCCCGGAGCAAGCCGACATCGCGCCGGTGCTGCGCGCACGCCGATCCCTCTAGCCGTTGCGGCGCGTGAATCTCCGCGAGAGGAAGTTCTCCCACTGCGCGATGATCTCGACCACCTGCGTGTCGGAGATCTCGTCGTTCTCCTGCGCGAGCAGCAGCGACCAGACGTTGTAGTACTTGCGCAGGTTCGGCAGCATGAGCGGCGTGACTTCGCTGCGGTAGAGGTACCAGCCCTCCCCCTGCTCGCGCTCGTAGCCCGCGATGTCGCCTTCGTCCTTGCACGACAGGATGAGCCCGCCGGGACCCAGCGTCGCATAGGTTTCCACCAGGTCCTTCACGCTTCGGCTTCCCTCGCCCGCGTCCTCCACGAAGAGGAAGCCCTGCCCGATGTCCTCGGAGAAGAAGGCAATGCGCGCATCCCAGGCCGCATCGTTGACCTCGCGATCGGTGAGAGCGCTGATCTCGAACTCCTCGCGCACACGCTGGCGTTCGCAGAGCTGGCGCAGCAGGCGATGGTCGCCCAGGCCTCGCACGGAAACGGAGGTCACGTCCGCCGTGCCGATGAGCTCATCCAGCTTCGCGTAGAACGCTTCGGTGTGCGCGGGCGCGTTGGGCGGATGGCGGCGGCTTTCGGCAATGGCCCGTTCGCGAGGAAGGAAGGCGAAGGCGTGCGTGCCGTCCGCAATGCGCGCCTGCTCGTGGGCGACGAGATCGTTGCCCTTGGCGACGGCATCCGGAATGCGCCCGAAGAGCTCTCGCACGAACGCCTGTGCTTCCTCGCCCGCGCAGGCATCCCTCCAGGCTTCGGCGGCCGCGGCCGCTTCATCCGCGCCGTAGCGCACATGGCTGTCGAAGACCGCGAACGGGACGCGGCCCGCGGGCCACGGTGCGCCCGTCTTGGAGGCGATGGAGCGCGCGAGCTCGAGGGGTCCGGTGATGAAGGACGGAACCTGCGTGGCGACGACCTCGAGGTATTCCCAAAGATCGCCGGGGCGCTGCAGCAACGCTAACTCATAGATTCGGTGGGCGTTCGCCGCTTCGGCCAGGAGCTGCTCGAAGGGCGCGGCATCCAGGGCGACCACGATGGGGCCGAGGTCGAGGGGCAGTGAACGTTGCGCGATCGTCATCCCCGAAGACTAACGTGCAACCACGGCGTTCGCGAAGCCCGCGCGATCCAGGGCGCTGCGCACCGTGCCGTCCGCCTTCGCCGTCTCGATGAATCGCGCCGCCCACGCGCGCGCCGCCGGGCGGTTGAGCGGGACCACGACGACCACGCCGGTGGTCTGGATCACGTCGGGAAGAATGCGCGTGCCGGGCACCTTCCGCGTGATGTCGACGAGCGCCTCGCGGCCCATGGCCAGCGCGTCGACGCGCCGATCCGCGAGCTGGGCCACGGCATCGTCGGCCTTCGCGAACAGTGTCACCGAGGTGTTCTTGAGCGAACGCGCGGCCGTGCGTGACGTACTCGTGCCCTCGATGGCGCCGACACGGGTGCCCGCACGGTCCAGCTCGGCGGCGCTCGCGACATCGAGCCCGGCGCGCACGATGTAGGCACTGTCGTAGGAAACGTAGGCGGGACCGTGGTCCATGAGCTTCTCGCGCTCCGCCTCGTGCGGCATGAACGTGAGGTCCCACGCGTCCTTCGAGGCGGCGGCGGTGATCTCGCCGGCGTTGCGATATTCGACGAGCTTGAGGGGTACGCCCAACTTTTCGGCCGCGGCGCGTCCGAGGTCGACGGTGACGCCCTTCAAGTTGCCCGACGCGTCACGGGTCGCCCAGAACGCCGAGGCCGACGGGCCGACGCCGACCGCGACGCGCAGCTCGCCCTTCGGGGCGATGTCCTGAACCGGCACGACGGGAGCACTCGCGCATGCGGCCATGAGCGCGACGCAGATGGCCAGGAGGAATTTCGTCATCCGAGTTGCGCGGCAATCTGCCGGAGCGCGCGCTCGTAGCCTTCGGGCGTCTCGGCCCCTTCGATCGCGTGCGTGTCGTTCACCACGACGAGCGGCACCCCGCCCACGCCGCGTTGCAGCCACAAGCGCTCGCGATCCTTGACCTCGGTCTTGAACTCATCGCCTTCCAGGATCGCCTTCGCGCGCGCCGCGTCCAGGCCAACAGAGCCCGCGAGCTCGACGAGCACATCCGCCGCACCGGGATTGCGTCCTTCGGCGTGATAAGCGCGAAGCAGCGCGCGCTTCAACTCCGGCGCCTTCCCCTCGAGACCGGCCCAGTGGAGGATCCGGTGCGCATCGAAGGTGTTCCACACGTGATTGCGCGGCCCGAAAGTGAATCCGACACCGGCGCCGCGCTCGCGGATCCTCGCCTGCCCCTGGGCTATCTGTTCGGGCGTGCGGCCGTACTTGCGCGCGAGATACGGCACGACTTCGGCGCCTTCCGCCGGCATGTCCGGGTTGAGCTCGAAGGGCTCGATGTGCAGAGTCACATCGAACTCACCGGCCAGGCGTGCGAGCGCCTGGTCCAGCGAGGCAAGCCCGATCGCGCACCACGGGCAAGCGACATCGGAGACGAAAGCCAGGTCGAGTTGGGGTCGTTCCATCTATACGGCGACCTTGCGCTTCGGCAGCTTCCACTCCGGGCGAATGAAGTGGCACGTGTATCCGCCGGGATTGCTCAGCAGGTAATCCTGATGCTCGGGCTCGGCTTCCCAGAAGTCGCTGGCAGGCACGACCTCGGTCACGGCCTTGCCCGGCCATAGGCCGGAGGCATCGACGTCGGCGATCGTGTCCTCCGCCACGCGCTTCTGCTCTTCGCTCGTGTAGTAGATCGCCGAGCGGTAGCTCGTGCCGTAGTCGCCGCCCTGTCGATTGAGCGTGGTCGGGTCGTGAATCTGGAAGAAGAACTCGAGGATCTGCCGGTAGCTGGTGCGTGCCGGATCGAAGACGACCTCGACCGCCTCGGCGTGATAGCCGTGGTTCCCGTAGGTCGCGTTGCGGACGTTCCCACCCGTGTAGCCCACTCGCGTCGAGATCACGCCCTCCTGGCGGCGCAGCAGGTGCTGCACGCCCCAGAAGCAGCCGCCGGCGAGGATTGCGCGTTCTTCAGCCATGAATGCCTCCTGATCGAGTGGTTAGCCGAGCGCCCGCGCGACGTGGCTCACGAATTCTTTCGAGTGCGCGCCGTCGAGCCAGCGAGCGACGACCACCGCATCGTGGTCCGGATCGATCCACACCGTGTGCCCGCCCGCACCGAACATGAACCAGCTCGAGCGCGATGCGTCGGCGAACATGCGGCCGTCGCCATTGAGCCACGTGAGTAGACCGTAGAACGGGGCGGTCTGTGACGGCACGGGCATGCGCTGAGCCCATTCCCGCGGGACAAGATGGCGGCCTTCGTGCGCACCGCCATCGAGCAGCAACTGACCGATGCGAGCTTGGTCGCGTGCACTGATGCTGATGCCGCCGCCCCAGTGCGTGCCGCCCGGTACCGATTGAATGCGCTTGCCGTCGATCTCGACCCACGAGTCGTCGTAGCCTTCCCAGCGGAAGTCGTGGCCACCGCCGATCGGCCGCAGCACCTCGTCAAGGAAAACTTCCGGCAGCGGCTTCCTGAAGAGATGCAGCAACGCGAGAGAGAGCTGGTTGATGCGGACATCGTTGTACTCCCAATACGTTCCCGGAGCGTGCAGCTTGCGAAGCTCGCCCTTCTTCCCTGCGGGCGGCTTCGGATCGTGCGACACACGGCGGTTGTGCTCCACCTGGTCGGGCATGCCGAAGCATTCGCCATGCCACTCACTGGTTTGGGTGAGCATGTGTTCCCAGGTGATCGCGCGGTTGTGCTCGGAATCGAAGCCGATCCCGGGCAGCCGATCGCTCACGCGCTCGTCGGCTTTCAGCAACCCACGCGATTGCGCGATGCCCGCGAGGATCGCGAGGTAGGTCTTGGCGACGCTGTATGTCTGGTCGGAGCGATCGGGCTCGCCCCACGCCGCAACTTCCTTCCCGCGAACCCGGATGACGCCGGAGACGCCGCCCCGCACATGCACCGGGCCGCGCAAGCGATTGAACGGCGGCGGATCGTCGTGGTGAACGCCCCAGCGTGCGGGGTCGGCTGCGGGATCGCGGGGCCACGGAATCTCGTGGGCCTGGGAAAAGGTGATGGCTTCGTCGAATGCGCTCATGGCGCAATTGTACGGGGACCGGGATAGGGCAAAATGGCCTGAAGAATTCAGGAGGAGAAGAAATGACGACGCGCCGCCAATTCGTGGGCTTGCTGGCCGGTTCCACCGCAACCGGGCTCCTTCCCGGCTGCGCGACATTGCCGGCCGGTTCCATGGCATACAACGACGGGTTCACGCGTGCCCGGCCGGAGTCCGTGGGTGTTTCGCCCGCCGCCATCTCCGCCTATCTCGACGAGATGCAATCGGGCGAGATGCACAGCTTCATGCTCTACAAGGGCGGCCACGTGATCTCCGAGGGTTGGTGGGCCCCCTACCGTGCCGACCGCATCCACATGACGCACTCGCTCACGAAGAGCGTCACGGCCTGCGGTGTCGGCTTCGCGCTTGCCGAGAAACGCTTCGGCCTGCAGGACAAGGTGGTCTCGTTCTTTCCCGAATATCTCCCCGCGACGGTCGAGCCGAACCTCGCCGCGATGACGGTCGAGGACCTCCTCACGATGCGTACCGGCCAGGTGCGCGAGGTGTCGGGATCCGAATGGCGGCCGATCAAGACGAGCTGGGTCGCGGAATTCTTCAAGATTCCGGTCACCAAGAAGCCGGGAACCGAGTACCTGTACACGAGTGCGGCCACGTACATGCTCTCGGCCATCATCTCCAAGACCACCGGGCAGAACACCGAAACCTACCTGCGCCCGCGCTTCTTCGAGCCGCTCGACATCAGGGGCTACGAGTGGGACCCCGATCCGCACGGCATCTCGCCCGGCGCGAACGGGCTCAGCTGGCGCACGGCGGATTCGCTCAAGCTCGGCGTCCTCCACCTGAACAAGGGCCTCTGGAATGGCAAGCAGGTCCTGCCCGCCGGCTGGACCGACTTCGTGCAGTCGCCCTTCACCAAGGACCGCTACGGCGCCCAATGGTGGCTGGGGCCCGACAACTATTCCGCGCGCGGCCTCTTCGGCCAGTTCGCGTTTGTCTTTCCCAAGGACGACGCGGTGCTCGCCATCACCTCGGCCATCAAGACGGGCTTCACGTCGCGCACGTACAAGCATTTCCCCGCCATGTTCCGGGCGGGCAAGGTCGCGAACGACGATGGGGCGCTTGCCGCGCTGACCGAGCGGACGAAGAACCTGCAACTGCTGCCGCCACCCGGCAATCCCACCTCGCCGACCGCCGCGCGGGTCTCCGGCAAGCGCTACGCGATGGAAGCGAACGAGGATGCGATCAAATCCGTCCAGCTCGACTTCGCCGACAACCGCTGCCGCTTCACGCTGGTCGACGATCGCGGGACGCACACGATCGACGCGGGCCTGGGCAGGCGCATCGAGGGAAGCACGTCGATGACGGGGAACAAGCTCCACCACGAATACCAACTGGACTCGATGCGCGTCGTCGCCGGGGGCGAGTGGCGCGACGCGAACACGTTCGCGATGACGTGGGTCTTCGTGGAGTCCGCGTTCAAGGACACCGTGGTCTGCAAGTTCGATGGCGATCGCATCACGTTCGAGCGGAGCGTGAACGTGAATTCGGGGCCGACGACGCGGCCGGCGGTGAAGGGAAGCACCGCCTGAAATTCGTAAACAAGCTGTTTACGAAATGGTGAGGGCTACTGCAACGGTGCCTTCCCCGTCGCCAAGTCCATGATCAACCGCGTCGAGAGATAGAGCTTGGGCTCGATGGCGTCGAGGAGGATGTACTCGGCGTTCACCGTGTGCGAGCCAAATCCCGGCAGGCCGAAGCCTTCGATCACGGGACCTTTCGCCCGGACCGCGGCGTTCGATGCATCCGTGCCGCCGCCCGTCGAACGCTCGAGGACCACGATCGGGCGTCCAAGCTCGCTGTAGATCCCTTTCGCATGTTGCGCGAGCGCTCGTGAAACGGGCCGCAGCTCCAAGGGGAGGAAGTGGCGCTCGAAGTTGAGCTCCACCTTCGCGTGCGGCAATAGCTGCTTCTCGATGCGGGCGCGAATGGCCTTCTCCACGACATCGAAATCGGAGACGCGCTCCACGCGAACATCCGCGGTGGCCTGCGCCTCGGGCGGAATCATGTTGTGCACGACGCCAGCCTTCGCGAGCGTCCAGTTCACCTTGATGCCGGATTTCGGATCGGAGAGGTCGCGCATCTGGCCAATCTGGAACGCCAGCTCCTCGAGCGAGTTGATGCCGCGTTCGGGCGCCGATCCGGCATGGGAAGCGCGGCCGCGCACGTTGAGGTGAGCGAGCGCGATGCCGCTCGTAGCAAGGCGCAGGCGCTCCTCCTCGGGCGAGCCCCCGCCTTCGTACGAGAGGACGACGTCGTGCGACTCCCCGAGCAGCCCCTGGTAGTAGCGTCCCGCGGGCGAGGAAATCTCCTCATCACCGTTGATGAGCACCGTGACCGTTCCGTAGTCGCGGAAGTCGAGCGCCTTCAGCATGGTCATCACGTGGAGGATGAGCGCGATGCCCTGCTTGTCGTCGGCGATGCCCAGGCCGTACGCGCGGTTCCCGTCGATGCGGAACGGCTGTTTGGCGAGCATGCCCTTCGGATACACCGTGTCCATGTGGGCGAGCATCAGGATGCGGGCCTTGCCGGTGCCGGTGAACGAGGCCTTCACCATCTTGCCGATGCGCTCGGGCGTATCCGAGAACCGCAGGGTCTGCGCCTCGACGGGATCGATGACGTCCACCTGTGCACCGATTGCCCGGAACTTCACGGCGATATGGGCCGCGATACGGTCCAGCTCCTCGATCTCGCGCGAACCCGATTCGAAGCCCACGAGCTCCTTCATCGTCTCGAGCATCGCCGGCTTCTGCTCCTGGGCGAGCGCGCGGATCCGGGGATCGGCCTGCGCCCACGCACCGCACGCCACGATTGCGGCGAGCGCCAAGCCCGCCTGCCGGATCGCCCTGATCGCACCTGTCGTCGCCATTTTTCCCTCTTCCCGTAGTCGGCAACACGATCATACCGAGTGACCGTCCGACCGGTTTGACTCCGGCGCGAGGCTGGCCGAGAGTGGCCGCCATGCGCACCCGACAATGGCTTTGCCTGTTCGCCTGCCTCTGGCTCTCGGCCGCGGCGGCCGCCCCGATCGCATACGTGCCGTTTCGCGGCGGCATCGCCGTCTTCGATACCGCCTCGAACACCCGAATCTGGGAGCTCCGGTTGCCGGACACCGCGCCGGGAGGCGTTGCCATCTCACCGGACGGCACCCGCGCCTACTTCGGAGACGCCGCCGCCGACCAGGTCTATGTGGTCGATGCGACGCGCCAGTCCGTCGTCACGCGCATCACCGTCGCGAGAGGTCCCGTGGGGCTCGCGGTCAACCCGGCGGGAACGCGCCTCGCCGTCGGCTCGGCCGGCACGCTCCTGGGTGCCGGCTCGACGCTGAGCCTGATCGACACAACGACAAACACGGTGATCGCGACCGCCGAGACGGGCTTGCGCCCCGCCGCGGCGCTCTTCAGCGCCGATGGCAACCGGATCTACGTGGCCAACGGGGAATCCCACACGATCACGGTGCACGACGCGCAGACGCTCCAGACGCTGGAGACGATTCCGGTCGCGCTGGGCCCCCTCAGCCTCGCCCTCCATCCCGCGGGCAACCATCTCTACGTCGGCCACATCGGCACCCTGTTCCAGCAGGTGTCCGTCGTGAGCGTGGTGAACCTCGCGAGCCATTCGGTCACGGCCACGATCAACGCGGGTATCCGCCCGGCGCTCGTGGTGCTGAACGCCGCCGGCACGCGGCTCTACGTCGGCAACGTGGAGAGCGATTCGATCAGCGTGGTCGACACGGCGACGAACACCGTCCTTTCGACCATTCCCATCGACCAGAGCCCCACGGGGTTGGACCTGACTCCCGACGGCACCAAGCTCTACGTGCCGATGCACACCACGAGCATGGCGATCGTGGACCTCGTGAACCAGAGGGTCGCGCAGCGCGTGTACGCGGAAAAGATGATCGTGCTCGGCCGCTTCATCACGCCCGCGCCCCCGGCCTCGCAGGGCAATGCCCCCTCCTGGACGAGCGGCATGTGGTGGAACGCGGATGAATCGGGGTGGGGCCTCAGCGTCACGCAACGCGGTGGAAACTATTTCCTCGCCTGGTACACCTACGACGCGACGGGCGCGCCCAAGTGGTACATCGCGTCACGCTGCGAAGCGTATGCGAGGTACTGCTCCGGCCGCCTCTACGAGGTCACCGGCTCGCGTTTCTTCGGCGCGCCCTTCAACCCTTCCGCCACCGCGGCAAAGGACGTGGGATACGTCAGCGTGAGCTTCACGGACGCCGATACCGGGTCCCTCTACTACTCCATGCCCACCCAGTCTCGCTCCATCGACATCACGCGCGCGCCGCTCTCGACGGGCAGCGTGCCGGGCGTGAACTACACCGATCTTTGGTGGAACGCGTCCGAGTCCGGATGGGGCCTCTCGGTCGCGCAACAAGGCCGCGTGATGTTCCTCGCGTGGTTCGTCTACGACGATGCGGGAAAGCCCATGTGGTACGTGGCTACGAATTGCGCGGTGAATGCCGCCGGCAACGGTTGCACCGGGGCGCTGCATCGCACGACGGGACCTGCCTTCGGACCGACCTTCAATTCCGCCAGCGTTCACGCCGTCCAGGCGGGTACGGTGTCGCTGTCGTTCACGGATGGCAACAACGGCGTCCTCAGCTACACCGTGGACGGGCGGACTGGCACCAAGGCGATCACGCGGGCGCTGTTCTAGATCTCCCGTCGCTCCCGAGTTGCTAGCGGCGACTCTGGTAGGTCTTGCGCGCCGCGTAGGCACGCAGGTATTGATCGAGCACAGCCTGGTCGACGACGTACTCGGTCTTGTCCCCGGCGACCAACTCCACCCTCTCCTGCTCGCTGAGGACCTTGCCCGAGTCCGGCTCGAAGAAAACCTTCGGGGGCGACCGCGAACCACTGAAGCTGTAGCAGCGCGACAGGTTGGTGGAGCCGGCGGGACTGATCAGGTAGTAGCAGCCTCCCACGGAATTCAGCGTGTTGAACTGGTAGGTGAAGAATTCGTCGATGGTGATCCCGGGATTCAGGAGTCCCCAGAAGTCGTTCTGCGTGGAGTAGCCCGCCAGCACGTCGGTATTGAACTGGTCGCGCCCGACCGCGTAGAAATCGCCGGCAAATTGCGCCGCGATCAGCGAGCCGCCGAAAGTGAAGCGATCCGTGAACGTGGTCGTGGAGAGCGTGTAGGTGTGGCTCCACGTTCCGCCGACAAGGCGCTCGGTCTTTTGCCGGCTGGTCTCGACAGCCGGCGCGGGCCCGCTGGTGTTGTAGATCGTCCGGGTGATGGACTTCACGGCGCTCACGCCGTCGATGGTGAACGTCAGCGTCCCGGCGCTCGTGCCGCTGAACGTCGCCGTGAAGAAGCCCACCTGCTGGACTCCCGCGGTCGATCGCCACTGGGTGGTCAACGGTTGCCCGTTGCCGGCCCGGTAGAGCGCTCCGGAGCAGGAATTGCCCGATACACGGCAATCGGTCACCACGTACCACGTGGGATAGCCCGAGGCGTCGTAGGTGTAGAGCGTGACGAAGATGATGTGGAACTGCTGGGTGAAGGCCGCGCCCCACCCCGACTCCGAGGCATTCCACCACAAGCCCTCGATATTGGTCGGGTTCTTGCCGGCGATGTCGATGGTGAACTGCGCCTGGGCGGAAGAGGAGATACCGAGCGCTGCGAGCAGCGCGAAGAGCCAGCGTTTCATGTGCGCCCCTTGTGTTGTTGTTGCGCCAACCTACGCCTCAAGGGGGCCGAATGCGTGCTGAAAATTCGGCGCTCCGGGGCCGACTAGTGCACGTATCCCGCGAATGCTGCTGTAGGACTGCGGAATCTGTTGTGTTCGTCGCGCTGGCTTGTCAACCTAACGACTCGCTCACGCATTGCAGTGAGATCGCGCGACTCGAGAGCGTCACGATCGCGCATTCTCCTGGGGGGGAAATATGGGGAGATTCCAGGGCGGTCCACAGGCGGCGCTCCTCGTCGCCGGCGTCGCATTGGCGTTGGGCGGTGCTGCGCTGTTCGGCATCATCGCGCATACGAGAACGCCGTTCTTCGAGCGGGCGGGCACGGCGCCCCCCGATTCGGCTCCGCCGGGCAGGCCCACGCAGATGGTGAAGTCATCGCGATGGAATCCCGTCAAGCTCGCGCCGCCGCAACCCCTGCCCCCCGATCCCCCTGCCCCGACGCAAACCGCCGATGCGGGATCCCCGCAGGGTCCGCCGGAACCGGTGCCGCCCGAGTCGCTCTCGCAGCGCGAGTACGTCGTGGTCGTGCTAAGCCCCGAGGCCAAGCCGCGCCAAGACGAGTCCTTCGAGGCGAACTTCCCCGAGCCCGTACCTGCCGAGACGAAGGTCGCCGCGGCCCCACAAGCAGAGCTGCCCAAGGTCGCAGAAATCAAAGTCGCGGAAGTGAAGATCGTTGAGCTCGCGCGCGTGAAGACAAGCATTTCGAAAGCGAAGCCGGCCGAACCGAGGCGCGTCGATCCGAAGCCCGTCGAACCGAAAGTGATCGAAGCGAATCGGGGCAAGCCGAAGCCGGCTGACGTCAGGGTCGCCGTGGCGAAGCCCAGGCCTGCCGAACCCAAGGTGGTCGTCGTGGCGAAGCCGGCCAAGCCGAAGCCCGCCGAAGTGAAGATCGCCGAAGTAAAGCGCGTCGAGCCGAAGCCGGTCATCGTGAAGGTCTCGACCGTGAGGGCTGCCGAGCCCAGGCGCGTCGAGACGAAACGCCCGGCAATCGAGATGAAAGCGGCCGAGGCGAAACGCGTGGTCGAGATCCGGACCGCCGAGGCGAAGCTGGCCGAGACGAAGCGCGCGGCGGAACAGCTCGCCGCCGAAACAAAGCTGGCGGAAACGAAACGCGCGGCCGAGATGGTCGCGGCGGAATCGAAGCTCGCGGAAACGAAACGCGCCGCCGAAATGGTGGCGATCGAAGCGAAGCTGGCCGAAGCGCAACGCCTGGCTGAAATGAAGGCTGCGGACGCGCGGCTCGCCGAGAAGAAGCGCGCCGTCGAAGCGACGCTGGCCGAGGCGAAGCTCGCGGAGGCGAAGCTCGCCGAAACGAAACGCGCGATCGAAATCACCGCGGCCAGGGCCCCTTCGGTGATGCCCGCCGTTGAAACCCGTTCGCAGGCCGGAGGCTCGAGGTACGTGTCCTGCGACACGTGCGGCACGGTCGCCTCGGTGCTCTCGCGCTACCTGCTGCGCGGCGAGAACGGGTGGGAGGTTCGCGTGAACTTCGCGGGCGGCGCCACCCGGGTTTTCACGTATCCCACCCACCCCGGTTTCGCGCACGGGCAGCGGGTTCGAATCGAAGCCGGACGGCTTACGCGGATGTAGGTATTCCGCGTAGGCCTCGGCCTCCTATCGCAACGACTTGAACGCCGCGCGCATCTCCGATGCGAAGAGCAGCGGCTCTTCCCACGCCGCGAAGTGCCCCCCTTTGTCCACCTCGTGGAAATACGAGAGGTTCGCGTAGCCTCGCTCCGCCCAACGCCGCGAGGGCTGGTAGATCTCGCCGGGGAAGACAGTGAACGCCGCGGGGATGGAGAACTTCTTGGGGCCGAAATACGGGGGCTTGTTGTCCCAGTAGCTGCGGGCCGAAGAGACCCCGGTGTTGGTCAGCCAGTAGAGGGTGATGTTGTCGAGCACGTCATCCCGCGTCAGTCGCTCCGGAGGTTGTCCCTGCGTGGGCGTGCGCATCGCCGCGAGGACCGTCGCTGCCGGCTGGTCGTCGCCGTCGCCGTGATCGATCAGCCAGGCCGCGAGGGCGACCGGCGAATCGGCGTGTCCGTAGAGCGTCTGCGGACGTGTCGCCATCTCGATCGCGTACCCCGCGTTTCGGGTGAAGAAGACCCTCAGCTTGTCGAGCGCGCGTCGCTCGAGGTCGGAGAGATCGGACGGCGGCGGCGCTCCGGCCTGGAGCGTGTTCGAGATGTCCTCCGGGAGGGCGAAGAGGAAATTCGTGTGAATGGCCACGAGCTCCGCGGGGGCTTCGACGGCCATGGCGTCCGTGATCTGTCCGCCGACGTCGCCGCCCTGCGCGACGTATCGCATGTATCCCAGGCGGCGCATCAGCTCGATCCAGGCGCGGGCCATGCGGGCATGGCTCCAGCCGGTCGTCGCCGGCTTGCCCGAGAATCCATAACCGGGAATCGACGGGATCACGACATCGAAGGCATCCTTCGCTCGGCCGCCGAAGGCCGTGGGGTCGGTGAGCGGGCCGACGAGCTTGATCTGCTCCAGGATCGAGCCGGGCCATCCGTGCGAGACGATGACGGGCAACGCGTCCTCGTGCTTCGAACGCACGTGGATAAAATGGATGTCGAGCCCGTCGATCCGGGTCACGAACTGGGGCAGCGCATTGAGCTTCGCTTCGCACTTGCGCCAGTCATAGTCCGTCGCCCAGTAGCGCGCGAGATCCTGGAGCGGCCCGAGCGGCACGCCCTGCGACGTGTCCGCGACGGTCTCTTTCTCCGGCCACCGCGTGGCCTGGATGCGCCGTCGAAGGTCATCGAGCTCGGCTTGGGACGCGTGATAGATGAACGGTCGGATCTCGGTGCTGCTGGCAACAGTCGTGTCCATGGTCGGGTTCCTTGCGGGAGTGGAGGAGATGAATGCAGCCGTCCCACGTTGCGCCCGCACCTGCGCGGCCCGCGACCCTCAGTCGGGCGGCGATGGCCCCTCTTTTTCGCCGTGACCGTTGACCCGCTTCCATCCGAACAGATGCGCGTCGATCGACCATGCACCGGGACCCAGCAACACCAGCGCGGTCGCGATGACGAACACGAAGAACCAGGGAGCCGCGCTGACCTGCTGCGAGATCGCGATCCACGCCGCAGCACCCGCCGTCATCAATGCCGTAGCCGGCGTCCACAGGCCCGCCACCAGCAAGGCTCCGAGGACACCGATCGTCAATGGAAAGGCGTTCGCCGCGAGAGGCGCCGCACTATTCATCCGTGCTGCGGCATGGACAATCAAGGCGCCGCCGACCGCCGCGCGCATCAGGAGAAGTCCGGCGCCTGGAGCACCCCGAGCGAACGAAGAGAAGAGTCTTCTCACGCCCCAAGTCTACGAATGCACCACCCAGGGGCGGTAGCCTCGAACGGGGAAAAGACGCCCCTCGTTCGGGAGGCGATCCCTCAGAGGTCGAGGATCCCTCGCTTGAAACCGATCATGGCCGCATGCGTGCGGTCTTTCGCGCCGAGCTTCGAGAGGATATTGCGCACCTGCCCCTTGATCGTTTCCTCGCTGACGTGGAGCTCGCGCGCGATCTCCTTGTTGGCGTTTCCGCCGGCCACGAGGCGCAGCACGCGAACCTCGGCCGGCGTCAAGGCACTGTCGGTCGCGTGCTCGGCCAGCTCGTACGAGATCTCGGGAGAGATGGCCTTCTTCCCCGCGTAGACCGCGCGAATCGTGTCGAGGAGCTCCTTGTGCAGCATGTTCTTGAGCAAGTAGCCGCGCGCGCCGGCCTTGAGCGCCCGGAGCGCCTGGGCATCGCCGGCGAAGGTCGTCAGCACGACCACGCGCGCATCCGGGAACTCCCCCAGGATCGCGCTGATCGCGTCGAACCCGCTCATCTCCGGCATCTGCAGGTCCATCAGCGTGATGTCCGGCTTGAGCGTGCGGAACTGGTGGATGGCGTCGCGGCCGTTCGCCGCCTCGCCGACGAGTGCCATGTCGGCCTGCACGTCGATCAAGCCCGCGATGCCCTGGCGCACCACCGGGTGGTCGTCCACGCAGAGGATGCGGATTCGTGGTGTCTCGTTCATGTTGCCCCGTGGCCGCTCAACGAAATGGGAACGGCGAGGCCTGCCGGCGGCTGGAGTGCGTAGGCCTGCCGCGCCGGGATCTTGAGCTCGACCTCCGTACCCGTGCCCTCGCCGCTCCACACCGCGAGCGTGCCCCCGATGTCTTTCGCGCGCTCGCGCATGCCGTGCAGCCCGAAGTGACCTTCGCGCCCTCCATGCGCCATCACCGCCGGATCCATGCCCTTGCCGTTGTCGCGCACGCGCAGGCAAAGCTCGCGCTCGTCGTATCGGGTCTCGACTTCGATGCGGGTTGCACCCGCGTGCCGGAAGGCGTTGCGCATCGCTTCCCCAGCGATGCGGAAGAGCTCGTCGCGAAGGATCGGATGGAGCGCGCGAAGCGAGCCCTGCACTTCCACGCGCAGGTCAGTCACCCGTTGCGGTCCATATTCCGTCGCGAGGCTCTGGGCCAGCGAACGGATCGCCTCCGCAAGATCGTTGGCCTCCGTTGCCGACACGCGCAGCCCATGCACGGCGTCGCGGCCTTCCGTCACGGCCGCCGCGGTCTGGTCGATGGCCTTCACCAGGACATCCCGGCCCTCCGGACTGGGCCAGAGTTGCAGCGCGGTCTGGAAGCGCAACAGCAGTCCCTGGAAGCTCTGCAGCAACGTGTCGTGCAGGTCGCGTGAAATGCGGAGCCGCTCGTTGACTCGCGCTTCGAGCGTCGCGTTCATCTGGCGCGCGAGGCTCGCCACGCGAAGGCGGTAAAGGCCGAACATCAACAGGACGAATGCGGCGACGCATGCCGCCCGGAATTCCAGGGTCTGCCACCACGCCGGGGCGATGGCGAACTCGATGGCGGATTCCTCCTTGCTCCACACGCCGTTCTCGCCCGCCGCAGACACGATGAATCGATAGCTGCCGGGAGGAAGATCCGTGTAGGAAGCCACGCGGCGATCTCCAACCGCTTGCCATTCGGCATCGCGCCCTTCGAGCTTGTGCCGAAACCGGAGCTTCTCCGGCGCGGCGAATGCCAGTGCCGTGTACTCGATCGCGACGTCACGTTGTTGTGGCGGCAAGCGCAACGCCTGCGTCGGCGAGTAGGGCACGCCGTCGCTGACGAGCTTCTCGACGTGTACCGGCAGCCGCACGTCCACGGCTTTGCGGCGCGTCGGATCGACGACGTAGAGACCGTCGATTCCCGCGATCCAGATACGGCCATCTCTCGCCTGGACCGCCTTGGGAGTGAAGATCGTGGTCTGCGGCAGCTGTCCCACCGGGATCCGCGTGCGCTGCATCACGATGCGATCGCGAAAACTCTGCATCGGAACCTTGTTGGCTTCCACGTCGGCCGTCACCGACCATGCGGCGACATCCTTCCCGTCGAGCTCCACGAGCCCGCAGGTCGTGTACACCCACACCGAGTCACCCTTCGCCAGGCTCCAGTACGTCGAGTTGCAGGGCAAACCGGCGATTGCCATTCGCCTCAAGGCCCCGTTCCTGAACTGCCACAGGCCGGCACGCGAGGACATCCACACACTGCCGTCCGGCTCGACGCGAAGATGAAGGACTCGCCGGTTTTCGGCCGTCCCCTGCAGCGAGAACATCGGTTGGACGTTGTCATCGACCCGCTTCGACACCTGGCCCGATGCCTGGCCGATCCACAAGGCGTCGCCGGACGGGTCGACCGCGAGGCTGGACACGATCGCATCCTCGCCCGCAGCGGGCCATCCGACGCGCTCGATCTTTCCGCTTGCCGGCATGCGCAGCAAACCGGCCCTGCGCTGCGCGAACCAGAGGTTGCCCTTTGCATCCTGGACGGCCGCATCGACGGGCCCCCCCGACTCGAGCTCCGCGGGAACGAAGCGCCCGTCCTTCACATATCCGCGCTCTGTCGGTGCGGCCGCCCAGATCCGGTCGAGGGGGTCCTCGAAGAGCGCCGAGGATCGCGTGGGCGCGACCTTCTCGAAGCGCCCACGGTCAAGCCGATACAAGCCGTCGGAGGTCGACGTCCAGATGACGCCATCCTTCGCCTGCAGCACCGAGAGCACGCGTCCCCCGAGGCCCTGCGCTCGCGAATAGACCGTCTCCGTTGCCTCCCGGAAGCGGTTGAGTGCAGTGTGAGTGGAGATCCAGACGTTGCCCTCGCGGTCCTCGAACATGTCCAGCACGAAATCGCCGGAGAGTCCCTCGGCAACGCGGAACACGTCCGTTCGGTCCTCGAAGATGTGCACCAAGCCGAAGTCGGCCACGCCGAGCCACAGGGCCCCCTCGCGATCCCGCAGGAGGCTCATCACACCCTGGCCTTCGATTTCCTCGGGCAGGGGAAACGGCTCGACCTTGCCGTTCGCGAGCTTCAGGAGCGCGCGATTGGTCCCGACGAGCATCGCGCCGTTCGCGGTTTCCGTGAGCGTCCGGAGAGCCATGATGGGGTGCGGAAGGTCGTACGCTTCCTCTCGTTGGCCTTTCCACTTCCAGACTCGATCGCGTCCGCCGATCCAAAGCGCTCCATCCCGGTCGCGATACAACGAGGCGATCACGCGTCCGAAACGACCGTCGCTACCGTGGCACTCAACGGGCTGCGTCGCACGGAAGGCACAAAGCAAAGCCGAATTCGCCTTGGTCGATCCGGCAACCCACACCGTTCCATCGGGGTCTTCGAGGAGCGCGTTCACGATGCTGCCGTCGAACTGCCCGGGCGTGACGAGCTGCGAGTCCTTCCATATCGCGAGACCTCGCGAGGTCGCGATCCACAACGCGCCGTCTCTCGTGCCCAGGAGCGCGCGCGCCCGGTTGTCCGGAAGCGTGCCCACGGGTGGTCTCCACGGCACGCCGCGAACGCCGTCGAACCGGATGAGCCCGGACGACGTGCCGAGCCAGAGGTATCCATCGGTGGTCTGCGCGATCGAATCGATCCGTCCGCGGCCCAGCCGTTCGACCCCCTTCCAGACGGAGTGCCCGTACTGGGTCACTTCAAGCCGCGGGTCGAGCGCCCACGCAGGTACGGGCCACAGGGCCATGCCTGCTACCAACAACGCGAGAAACCGGAGCGCAGTGACGATCATCAGGCCCCCCTGACACAACCCTGCGCTTTATATTGCCAGCAAAGCCGGGACGGCATTCCGCTCGAACGGGGAGTAAGGCACCCTCTTTCGAGGACTACCAAGAATACGAACGTTGCCGGTCATCCGGGCCATCGAAATCAAATGACGGCCCACTAGCTCCCGGCGCGGACCGGCAACTTCCAATTCGGCCGGACGAAGTGGCACGTGTAGCCATTGGGAGTTCGCTGCAGATAGTCCTGGTGCTCCGGCTCCGCCTCCCAGAAGTCACTTGCCGGAACGACTTCCGTCACGACCTTCCCGGGCCACAAGCCCGAAGCATCCACGTCGGCGATCGTGTCTTCGGCGATCCGTCGCTGCTCGTCGCTGGTGTAGAAGATCGCCGATCGGTAGCTGCTTCCGACATCGTTGCCCTGGCGATTGCGCGTGCTCGGATCGTGGATCTGGAAGAAGACCTCGAGGAGCTTCCGGTAGCTGATGCGCATCGGATCGAAGACGATCTCCAGTGCTTCCGCGTGGCCGTCGTGATTGCGATAGGTCGCGTTCGGGACGCGGCCACCGGTGTAGCCGGTGCGCGTCGACAGGACGCCATCGTGGCGGCGGATGAGGTCCTGCACGCCCCAGAAGCAGCCGCCCGCGAGGACCGCTCGTTCCTCAGTCATGGTCAGCCTCCACCTGCGTCAGGTAGGCCCCGTAGCCTTCGGCTTCCATGTCATCGCGATGAATGAACCGCAACGAGGCCGAGTTGATGCAGTAGCGCAGTCCACCGCGATCCCGCGGACCATCCGGAAAGACATGACCCAGGTGGCTGTCGCCATGCGTGGAACGCACTTCCGTGCCGCCTTCGCGCGGATCCGGGCGCTCGTTGACATAAGCGGGCTCGATCGGCTTGGTGAAGCTCGGCCAACCCGAGCCCGAGTCGAACTTGTCCGACGACGCGAACAACGGCTCGCCCGACACGATGTCGACGTAGATGCCCGGTTCCTCGTTGGACAGATACTCTCCGGTCCCGGGATGTTCCGTGGCGGCTTGCTGCGTCACGCGGAACTGCTCCGACGACAGCTTGCGGATCGCTTCTTCATCCCTTGCAAAGGTACGAAGGGCAGGTTTATCGGATTTCATCGATGAATCTCCTGGCTATCCAAAAGTGAATACGTAGGCCTGCACACCGGCGTCGAGGAACTCGATCTCCACGCGCCGGTCGGCGACGGACCCCGATTGCCGAATCAGGTGATACATCCTGGGCTCGGTCACGGTCCCCTCGCCGCTCTCGTCGACATCGACGCCGTGGTCGGCGCCCGGCTTGCGGCCTGCGAGGCGCACGCGGAACCGTATCGGCCGCACCTGATCGTCCGAGGGTCCCATGACGAGATGGAGGTCGCGGGCATGAAATTCAAACGCGAGAGTCCCGCCCGGTGCATTCCCCGTCGCGAATTCCCTCGATATCGTCCACTCGCCCGAAAGCGCCCAGGCATTGAGCGGCAGCTCGAGAGGCGCTCGATACAGGTGCTGACGGTTGGGAACCGCCAGGCCGTTCGCCGGATTCTGCGCTCGCGCGTAACCGATGTACGTTTCCGGAGTGCGCAGCTGGGCAAAGTTTGCCGGGGCCTCGACCCCCGTACCTCGCAGCGCGACAAGGCCTTTAGCGACGGCGGGTGCCGCAGCTTCCTCGAGCGCCTGCTGGATGGCACGTTCCGCGCCCTCGTAGTCGCCCTCGCCCGCATGGAAGTAACGCACCTTCCCTTTCGCGTCCACCAGGTAGAGAGCGGGCCAATACCGGTTGCCGAAGGCATTCCAGACCCGGTAGTCGCTGTCCATCGCCACCGGATAGTCGATGCGCATGTCTTTCACCGCCGTGCTCACGTTGCGGATGTCCTTCTCGAACGTGAACTCCGGCGTGTGCACGCCGACGACCACGAGCCCCTGCTCCTTGTACTTCTCGTTCCATGCACGCACGTAGGGAAGGGTTCGCCGCCAGTTGATGCAGCTGTAAGTCCAGAAGTCGACGAGCACCACTTTCCCGCGAAGGTCGGGGCCCGAGGGCGTCGGCGTGTTGAGCCAGGCCGTCGCTCCATCGAACGAAAGCGAGGTCACCGCGGCCTTCCGATATCCGCCCTGCAGGTTGAACAGGTCCGTGGGTCCGCCGACCTCGCCGCCACGCGCCCCGAGAAACACCGCACCCGCCACCACGGACAAGATGCCGATTGCCACGAGCCGTTTCGAGTCCATGCGTCACCTCTCATGACTACCGCAACGAGTTGAATCCCGCGCGCAGCTCCGACACGAAGAGCCCCGGTTGTTCCCAGGCCGGGAAGTGTCCGCCCTTCTCCAGCTTCCTGTAATGCACGAGCCCCGGATACGCCCGCTCAACCCAGCTCCGCGGAGCCTGGTAGAGCTCGTCCGGAAAGACGCTCACCGCAACCGGGATGGTGACGTTCTTGGGAGCAAAGAAGGCGACCTTGTTTTCCCAGTAGAGGCGCGCCGCGGAAACCGCTGTGTTCGTCAACCAGAAGAGCGTGATGTTATCGAGGATGTCGTCCCGGGTGAGACTTCCGGCCTGCCCCTCGAAGATGCGCGAAATGAGTGGAGGATCGAGCATGAACGTCGCCAGGCCCACGGGCGAATCGCCCAGGGCGCTCAGCGCCTGGGGTCGCGCTCCCATGAAGAACGCGTATTGGACGTTCTTGTACGTGAGGGAGAGCTGCTCGAATGCAAGCCCCTCCTCTTCCGACAGTCCCGGCGGCGGCTCGCTCCCGGTGAATGCCGCTACATCCACGTCGGACGGAACCGCACCAGGCAGATTGGTGTGCATGCCGATCAGTCCCGGATGGCCCTGCGCGGCCATCAGGTCCGTGGTGATCGCGCCCCAATCGCCGCCTTGTGCCACGTAGCGCGCGTATCCCAGGCGATCCATCAACACCGCCCAGGCTCGGGCGATCCGCGCGGGACCCCAGCCCGTCGTGGCCGGCTTGCCGGAGAACCCGTAACCCGGCAGCGAGGGAATGATCACGTCGAACGCGTCCGATGCCTCTCCCCCATGCGCGGTGGGATTGGTCAGGGGATCGATGACCTTCAGCAGCGCAACGATCGAAGCCGGCCATCCGTGCGTGATGAGAAGCGGCAACGCCTTCTCGTGCCTCGAGCGGACGTGGATGAAATGAATGTCCAGCCCGTCGATCTCGGTGATGAACTGCGGATGGGCGTTCATCGTGGCCTCGACCTTGCGCCAGTCGTATTCCGCGGCCCAGTAGTGCGCGAGCTCTCGAACGGTCGCCGACCGCACGCCCTGCGACCGATCGGAAACCGTCTCCTGCTCGGGCAGGCGAGCCGCAAGGACGCGCCGGCGAAGCTCGTCGAGCTCGGCCTGGGGGGCGTGATAGGTGAACGGGCGGATCTCGGTGCTGGAAGCAATCGTGTCCATGACTTTTCCCCTCCCGTGGGTGAAGGAGCGGATGACACGCCTGCGAGGAGCGTCATCCGCCGTGCTGCGTCGAACCACCTGCGATCACCGCAGCGACTTGAACCCCACGCGCAGCTCGTTCACGAGGGCCTTCGGCTGCTCCCATGCCGCAAAGTGGCCGCCCTTCTCGAGCTTGTTGTAGTGGATGAGCTTGGGATAGGCCTTCTCCGCCCAGCTCCGCGGCGCCGTGTAGAGCTCGTCTGGAAACGCGCTCACGGCGACCGGGATGGTCACGCCCGAGGGCTCGAAGAAGGGCAACTTGTTTTCCCAGTAGAGACGCCCCGAGGAGACCCCCGTGTTCGTCAGCCAGAAGTAGGTGACGTTGTCGAGCACGTCATCCGGCGTGAGGCCTTCGGGCTTTCCATCGAAGGAACGCGCGATCATCTTCAGGCTGTCGATGTCGTGGTCGAGCATCCAGGCGGCCAGGCCCACCGGGGAATCCGCGATCCCGTACAGCGTCTGCGGGCGCAGCCCCATCTCGAGCGCGTACGCGACGCCCTTCGCAAAGAAGACCTTCAGCCGCTCGAACTGGCTTCTTTCTTCGTCGGACAGGCCAGCCGGCGCCGGGGCGCCGCTCTGCATCGCCCTGGAAACCTCCGGCGGAACCACGCGCGGAAAATTGGTGTGGATGCCGATCAATTCCGGCGCGGCTTGCACGCCCATCTGGTCCACGACGAGCCCGCCCCAGTCGCCGCCTTGCGCCACGTAGCGCGTGTACCCGAGGCGCTTCATCAGCACCGCCCACGCACGTGCGATGCGGGGGCCATCCCAACCCGTCGCCGTCGGCTTGCCGGAGAATCCGTAGCCCGGCATGTTCGGAATCACCACATGGAAGGCGTCGGACGCCGTGCCTCCATGCGCCGTGGGATTGACGAGCGGATCGATGATCTTCAGCTGCTCGACGAGCGAGCCCGGCCACCCGTGCGCGACGATGACCGGAAGCGCATTTTCGTGCTTCGAGCGGACGTGCAGGAAATGGATGTCCAGCCCGTCGATCTCGGTGATGAACTGCGGATACGAGTTCATCTTCGCCTCGACCTTGCGCCAGTCGTATTTCGTCGTCCAGTAGTGGGCGAGTTTCTGGACCGTCGCGAGCGGCACGCCCTGCGAGAAGTCCGCGACGGGTTCCTTTTCGGGCCAGCGCGTGGCGAGGATGCGCCGACGCAGGTCCACGAGATCGCTCTCGGGAAACGTCACGTGAAACGGACGGATGGCGGTCCTGTCACGACTCTGGGTTTGTGCAACGGTATCCATGGCGGTACTCCTTTCGGAAAAGAGAAGGCTGGGAAGACCTACCGGGCCCGCGGCAACGGTTGCCGCTGCGGCGCCGCAAAAGCGACGGCGATCGAGGCTGGGAATCCCTTTCATGGCGCGCTCCTTGGCAACTGTTGGTCGGATTCGGGTCTGCCTGGGGAAGGCTCGCGACCCAGCAGCGATTACGCGGCGCGAGGAGACCTGCGTCGATTGCGCGATGGCCTATGGATCTACGGGTTTGGTTTGGGCCGCCACCACCGGGGGGGCGACACGCCGCGGTTCGGGAGTACCGAGGCCTATGGAACTAGGGGTGTACTGAACCCTTGTTCAGTCCTGCCGGAAGCGTGAAGCTGAAGAGCGCGCCGCGAGGGTGGTTCGCGTCCGCCCACAGGCGCCCTCCATGGGCTTCGATGATGGAACGGCATATCGAGAGTCCGATCCCCACTCCGCCGGCCTTCGTGGTGTAGAAGGACTCGAAGATCCGGCCGCGATCTTCCGGGGAAACGCCGGGCCCCGAGTCACCGACCTCGACGCACAGGCCTTCGATGGGGTGCGATTCGCTGCGGATCGTCAGCTCGCGCACGCCGACATCCACGCCCGCCATGGCCTCGATCGCGTTGACGATCAGGTTCAGCACGACCTGCTGCAGTTGAACTCGAACACCGTGGATCGTTGGCAACCCTTCCGCGAGTTGCGTCTGGACGGATACGCGATTCTTCGACAGCTCACCTCGCACGAGCGCGATGACTTCCTCGATTGCATCGTTCAATGCGACCTCCTCCTTGCGGGGAGGCACCTTCCGGATCTGGTCGCGGATCCGCCCGATGATGTCGCCCGCCCGATAGGTGTCGTTCACCACGCACTCGAGCGCCTCCCTCACCTCCCCCAGATCCGGCGGATCCGCGGAGAGAAACCGTAGCGCCGCATGGGCGTTGTTGCGTGTAGCACCAATCGGTTGATTGACTTCGTGCGCGATGGAGGCAGCGAGCTGCCCCATGGTCGCCAGGCGGTTCGCGTGCGCCAGCTCCATCTGCAACGCGCGAAGGGCATCGCCGGCGCTTTTGCGCTCGGTGAGGTCGAGCGCGAATGCGACACCCTGGTTGCCGTCTCCCTCGAAGGTCGCCAGGCCGAGCAGCACGGGTACGCGGCTGCCGTCCTTGCGAAAATATTCCTTCTCGTACGGCGCCAGGCTCCCCGCCGCCTTGAGCTGGGGAAGCAACTCGCGTTCTTCGCGCTCGAGCCATTCCGGCGGCGTCAGGTCCTTCCATCGCAAGCGACCCGAGAGCACGTCTTCCCGCCCATAGCCAACCATTCGGAGATATGCGTCATTCGCATCGAGGATCCGGCCATCGAAATCCCAGATGGCGATCCCGATGATGTTGGCGTCCACCAGTCGCCGGATTCTTGCTTCGCGTTCGGCAACCTCGCGGTACAAGCGAGCGTTCTCCATCGAGATGGCCGCTTCCGAAGCGAGCAGCTTCAGGACCGCCATTCGTGCTGGAGTGAAGGCATGTGGCGCGAGGTTGTTCTCGAGGTAAAGCATCCCGAGCAAACGGCCCTGCTTGAGGATCGGAAGGCACAGCACGGACCTCGCGTGATGCCTGCGGATGTAGTCATCGGAGGAGAAGGGGCCCTGCCCCGAGGCGTCGGGCAGCAGCACGCTTTCCTTGGTCCGCAAGGCATATCTCCAGATGGACTCCGGCAGATCCGCTGCCGTGACGGCCGACTGGCGCAGATCGACGGCCACCTCGTTGCCCCGGGTCGTGACCTCTGCCTCGATTCGATATTCATCGCCGTGCGGGAGGAGCAACAGGCCTCGCTGGGCGCCGGCGTGCTCGAGGGCCGTGCGCATGAGCGTATCGATCAGCTTCTCCAGGACGATCTCACCCGATATCGCTTCCGAAACCTTGACCACGGTCCCCAGGTCAAGGTGCTCCACCGTTTCCTGGATTGCGGATGACGAATGCGGCGCGGGGTCTCCGTCGCGCACCTGCGGGTACACCGCTTCCAGCTGCCGCACCTTGCCTTGCGCGCCCCATCGAAGGTATGCATCCCGCGCATTCCTCAGGTACGCGTGGGCGAACGTTGCGAAGCCGCGAGCCGCATAAAACTGCGCAGCCAGCTCGAAGGCCAGCGCCTCCTGGTGCACGAAACCATTGTCCCTCGCCGAGCGAATCGCATCCTCGTAGAGGTCCATGGCTTCCGTCGGCCTGCCTTCGATGCGAGCGATCTCCGCCAGCAAGAGCGCATACCGATTGTGGTAGTTCCCGGGACAGTTGGCCGCCCAGTGCTCGAGCTTCTCCAGCTTGCCCTCGAGAAGCCGGGCAATCTTCGGCTGCTCCTCTGCCGGTGCTCCTGGGTAAAGGGCCGTGAGAGTGAGAGCGTGGAAGAAGTGATAGGTCGCCACGATCGGCGTGGCCATCGCGGCGCCCAGCAAGGGCTCGGCCACGTGCGCGGCCTCCAGGGCCTCGGGATGCCGCCCATCGAGGAAGGCGAGGATCTGCTTCATGACCTGGTGCAGGGCGATGCCACAACCGAAGGCGGCCTTTTCAATCGTGGCGAGCGATGCGCCCTCGTCGAAACCGTCCACGTCGAGTTTCAGCGGATCGCGCGTCTTTCCCTGCAGGCACGCCAGGAACTGCTGTTCGAGCTGGATGGTGTGGTGAACCGCGTCGTTGTGGCTGCGCCGGGCGATCTCGCCATTGCGCGCTGCCAATGCGCTCGCTTCCTCGAGCGCGTCTCCCCGTTCGATCCCCTGCCAGACACTCAGGAAGGCCAGGTGGCCCGCGTAGACCAGGTCCCCGACTTCGAGACATGCGCGGAGCCCCTGTTCCAAAATGGGCGCACCGGTCGCGAAGTGACGGCGCCAGAAGTTGACGTGGTCGCCATGCAGGTGCAGCAGAGCCCCGCGCAGGCGTGCGTTGCCGAACCGCTCGTTGAGCCGCAGCGCCATCTCGGAGAACTCGAACGCTTGCGCCATCTCACCGTACACGCCGACCAACATGAGGGCGTGCACCGCGTAAGCGTAGCTGGACTGGTCGGTGTTGCCGTGACGAAGCGAGAGATTCACCGCCTTCATGACGAGAAGCGGAAACAGCTTCGGCCTTCCGTTGTACGCACTGGGTACCGCATCGACGAGCAGATCGATGGTGGCCCGCACCTCGGGATCGAGCGCTGCGGGGGCATCGAGCAGGTCCCCGATGTGGCGCTCGCCCAGGTTGATCGCCACGGCCCTGAACTCCGCGTCCGCGGCCGCCTGGATCTCTTCGTCCGACTCGGGAAAAGCGACGCCGAACAGCTTCAGGGCTTCCAGTGCAAGACCCAGGCTCGCGTCGTAACTCCCGCCGACCTGGTAGACCTTCATGCGCAAACTGTAGATCCGGGCTCGGTCGAGATTGGAATCCGAATTCGCAAGCATCAACTCGAACAGGCGGTCTGCCGATTCGAAATGGCCTTCCAGGTATTCACACTCGGCAAGGCCCAGGTACAACTCGAGGGTCTCGCCATGGGACCGTGTCCACCCGTCTGCGGTGACCAGGGCGGCAGCCTGGGCGAGATAGGCACGAGCGGCTCCATAGGCAACCCCGGATTTCGCCCTCAGGCCGGCCACCACGTTTAGCCGAAGCAGGTCCACCCTCTCATCGGCGTCGGCAATGAGACCCACAGCGTGATTCAGTTGGTTGACGATGGCGAAGACGTGATCGGCCGTCGGCTCCCTGCGGCTTGCCGCGCGGAGCCGGCGTCCGATACGAAGGTGCGTTTCGGGCCGCAACCCCTGGGGCACCAATGCGTATGCCGCCTCCTGGACACGGTCGTGCACGAATTGGTATGCACCCTCGAGGCGAAGGACAAGGCCCGCGTTGGTGGCGTCCGCGAGTGCGGAGTGGATTTCCCCTTCGGAGCTGTCGCGGACGACCGCGAGGGTCGCGAAGTCCGCGTGGCTGCCCAGGCAGGCAAGCTCCTTCAGCCCTTCTTGCGCGGCTGCCGGCAAGCGCTTCAGCCTCACGACCATCAATTGCACGATGTTGTCCGTGTAGCCCTTGGCGCCAATGCGCTCGACATCCCAGGTCCAGGCCGTAACTCCCGCATCGAACGAGAGGAGCCCGTCGGCGGCGAGCTCGGTCAGGAACTGGATCACGAAGAACGGATTGCCACCCGCCTTTTCGAACACCAGGCGGGCGAGCGGCAGCGCGCGCTGCCCGTCGCAATGGAGGGCACTGGCGACGAGACGAACCAGGTCATCGATTTCGAGCGCCGAGAGCACGATCTCCTCTACACGTGTCCGGGTCTCCCGGAGCGCTGCGAGCGAGGAGATGAGCGGATGCGAGGGGCCGACTTCGTTGTCCCGGTAGGCCCCGATCAACAGCAGATGGCGGGTCTCGGGCCGGCTCACCACATCCTGGAGCAGGGCAAGAGTCGCACTGTCGATCCACTGCAGGTCATCCAGGAACAGCACCAGCGGATGGTCGGATTGGGCGAACGCGTGGAGGAATCCGCGAAATGCCATCTGGAAGCGGTTGCGGGCATCTTGTGGCGGCAGGTCCGGCACGGGCGGTTGCTTGCCGATGACGAGCTCCAGCTCGGGAACGAGGCTCACGATGAGTTGGCCGTTGGGCCCCACGGCTCGCCGGATCGAGTCGCGCCAGCCGGCAAGCTCCGCTTCGCTGCTGCGCAGGATCATCTGCACGAGCGCCTGCAAGGCCTGGGCGAGCGCGGCGTAAGGGATATCACCCTTGAGCTGGTCGCACTTACCCGAAGCAAAGATCGACATCGACACGCTCGATGCCCTTTGAAGCTCGAGGACCAGCGACGACTTGCCGATTCCGGAGTACCCGGAAACGAGCATCAGTTCGGAGCTTCCCTCGGCGGCAACGCGCTCGAACGCCGCGAGCAGCGCCCGGAGGGCCTCTTCGCGTCCGTACAACGTTTCGGAAATCCGGAGGACATCGGGAATGTCGTGCGCAGCGAGCGCAAAGGATTCGATCCCGGCGGCCAGCTGCTGCGGCGCCAGGCAGCGCCGCAAGTCCGCGTCCAGGCCGGCGGCGGTTTGATAGCGGTCCTCCGGTGTCTTTGAGAGCAATTTCATGATCAGGGCCGAAATCGCTTCAGGCACGCCCGGCGCGCGTTCGGCGGGTGGCACGGCTTGGCGCGCGATATGGCAATGCACCAACTCCATGGGATCCGCGACCGTAAACGGCAGTACACCGGTAGCCATCCGGTAGAAAGTAATCCCCAGCGCGTAGAGGTCACTGCGCGCGTCGACGGAGCGGTTCATCCGTCCCGTCTGCTCCGGAGCCATGTAGGCCAGCGTGCCCGTGATGACTCCCGGGGGCTCGGGCAGCTGGCGCTCTCGCGACAACCGCGAGGCGATGCCAAAGCCGGTCAGCCAGACTTGTCCCGTGGTGGAATCCACGAACACGTTGGCCGGCTTCAGGTCCCGATGGATGAGCCCCCGTCCGTGCAGCCGGCCTACGGCCGCAGAGAGGGCCACGGCAAGGCGCAAGAATCGGCCGACCTCCATGGGCTGGCCGACAAGGCCTTCCAGGGGCTCGCCTCCGGCGTACTCGACCACGAGCATTGTTCGCCCACGCTCGCGCACCAACTCGAGCGGACGCAGCGCCCATGAGGAGTCCAGGTGGTCCTTGAGCTCGTACTCGCGGGTGAGGCGATTGATGCTCTCGAGCGTCGGATGCTCGGTGCCGGCCCCCGCCGGCACGAACGCATGCCTCTGACCCTCGGCATCGACTCGTCGCAGCCTGCAGAACGCCCGTTCGCCGTCCTTCCACAAGATCTCTACGGACTCCTGTTGTCGGTCGGCTCCCATCGCGATTGCCTTCATCGGCCAGGCTCTCCCGTGCCGCGCGCGAAGACGGAACGAAGGCAGCGAATCAGGTGGGCCTCCTCCAGCGGCTTGCTAAGGTAGCACTTCACCCCCAGGGACAGCATGAGGTCCTGGACGATGTCGTCCGGGTAGGCCGTGACGAGGATCGTCGGGATCGCATGCCCACCTTCGGTCAACGACTTGTAGAGGTCGATACCCGTCATTGCGGGCATGTGGACATCGGCGACCAGGCAGGTCGTCGCCGCAAGCTCGGGAGATGCGAGGAACTCGCCGGCGGACGAAAACACCGCGACCGGGTAGCCCAGCGACTTGAGCAGTCTCCGCATGGAATCGCGAAAGGACTGGTCGTCGTCTACGATGGAGATCAGCGCTTGCTCGGACACTCCGCCTCCGGCTCACGGCTCGCGATCCACCGCCGTGAGTGAAGAATAGCGCGCTGCAAACCCCGGATCTCTAAACCTTGGCTTAGCCCCATGAGCCGAAGGCCGTCTTTCCCGAGGGATACGTTGGGACTAGACTCGCCAAGGAGGAACGGCACGAGGATTTGGCCAACAAGCCGTCAAGGGAAGAGAGGCTTCCGTGGTCGTTCAATCGCAAGCGAAGCCATTGCCGGACTCGAGAGCATGCGTCGTGGTCGTCGACGACGATGCGGAGTTCCGCGAATCGCTTGGACGACTGTTGCGTTCCGCGGGGCTTCAGGCCCGTCTGTTTGCATCCATCGCCGAATTCCAGGGATCCGCGCCGCCCGATTGCCCGACTTGCCTGGTCCTCGATGTGAGGCTGCCGGGGCGAAGCGGGCTCGACTACCAGCGCGATCTCGTCGCGGGGAGCGGCAGGCTACCCATCGTCTTCATCACGGGACACGGCGACATTCCCATGACCGTGCAGGCGATGAAGCGTGGCGCGATCGAGTTTCTCACCAAGCCGTTCCGGGACCAGGACCTCATCGATGCCGTCAACATCGGGATCGCTCGCGACCGGGAGCGCCGGGAGAATGAAGAATCGATCAGCTCGCTCAAGGCACGGTTCGAGGTGCTGACGCCGCGAGAGCGCGCGATCCTGCTCCAGGTCGCGGAGGGCCGGCTGAACAAGCAGATTGCCGGCGACATGGGTATCACCGAAACCACGGTGAAGGTGCATCGCAGCAACATGATGCGGAAGGTCAAGGCTGGATCGCTCGTCGAGCTCAGCCGAATGGTCGACAAGCTGAAGCTCCTGGCGGAAAAGCACGACGAGTAATGGACACGGTCTGCCTGGCCAAGGCCGCCCGAGCTGTTGGAGCCTTGGCTGCCGCCACGGCCCTCGCCGGTTGCGCGAGCGTGGCTCGGAGCCCGCCGGCCAACATGCCGGTGTCCTCCACGACACCTGCGGGAATGGGGGCGCCGACGGACCTCATCCGGCCCAATTCCATCATTCTCGCGTTCTCCGGTGGAGGGCTCCGCGCGGCAGCTTTCGCGCACGGTGTACTCGAGGGCCTCGCCGCCGTGAAGTCCGGCGACAAGGATCTTCTCGACGACGTGGCGCTGATCAACGCCGTGTCCGGAAGCGCTCTCACGGCAGCACACTTCGGTGTGTTCGGGCGCGAGGGCCTGGCGAGGTTTCCGGAGCGAGTCCTTTCCCCCGGTTTCGAAGACGCGATGCGAACGTCGCTGTGGAGTCCGGCCAACCTGGCGCGCGCTATCGGTGGTGGAGTGAACGGCCGCGAGAACTTCAGCGACGTCCTCGACAACCGGATCTTCCACGGCGCGACGTTCGGCGACATGTACCGCCGCGGACGCCCCGGAATCAGGATCCAGGCCACCGATCTCTACCATCGCGTGCCGTTCCCGTTCATTCCGGCGATCTTCGAGGTGCTCTGCAGCGACCTGTCGCGATACAGCGTAGCCGACGCGGTCGCCGCGTCGATGGCCGTTCCGGTGGTCTTCGCCCCGGTGGTCCTTCGTCCCTATCACGATCGGTGCGGCCCGCTGCCCTCCTTCGCGCGCGACCTTCGCGTGCAGCCCGAATCCCCCCGGAGCGTGAATGCGATCGCCCGGGCCATCTCGGCCTACCGGGATCCCAAGCGGGAAAGGTACGTCAAGCTGGGCGACGGTGGCCTCACCGACAACTTCGCGGTCTCCACCCTCGTCTTGTCTCGCGCCATCATGGAAACGCCGTATGCCCCGATGACGCAACGCGATGCGGTGACGATCCGGCGCCTGCTGGTCGTCGTGGTGGACGCGTCCCGCGGTCCCCATGGCGACTGGATCGGCGCTGAAGCCGGTCCGGGGGGATTCGAGCTCGCTGTTTCCGCGACGGACGCGGCGGTGGACTCCGCGGCGCGGGGTGCTGCCGATGCGCTCGGTTCAATACTGCTGGATTGGCAGCTCGCGGTGATTGCGTATCGATGCAGCTTGTCGCCCAGCGAGGTCGCGCGGCTCGGAGGGCCCGCTGACTGGAACTGCGCGGACGTGAAGTTCGCGCTGGCCAATCTCGCCATTGAAGACCTGGAAAGTCCATGGCGCGAACGGGTGGAGCCTATTGCTACTCGCCTCGCCCTGGAGCCCAGGGAGATCGAAGCCACGATCGAAGGCGCCCGGCGCGCCGTGCTCGCGCATCCCCGGTTGCAGGCGTACTTGAGGGACCGGGTGGGACCGTAGTTCTGGAGGCAGGAGGCGGAATCGAACCGCCGTACACGGCTTTGCAGGCCGCTGCATAACCACTCTGCCATCCCGCCCGGGAGGCGACCCCGCAATTCAGGGCCGGTGAAGCGAAACGGGGGAAACCGGTGTGACCGTTTTCCCCCGGGGAATCTGGTGCCGCGCTAGGACACGCGACGACAAATTATACCAAACCCTAGCGCCTGCGCCGCATGTGCAGCATGCCGGCTCCCATCGCCAGCAGGGCCAGCAAGAGCAGCGCCCAGGAGTCGAGCGTCGGGACGCGCGAGCAGTTGGTGCTGCTGCCCAGCGTGATGCAGCTGCCGCCCGGCCCGTTGATCGTGAAGGTCGAAACATCGACGGGCGTGCTGCCCGAGTTGAACGCGACCAGCACGGAGTATTGCTGCCCGGCCACCAGGTTGAAGCCCGTGAACGTGCCCACCTTGGGGTTGGTGTTCAGCGCAAGGACCGCGACGATGAAGTTGGCGAGCGGCGTGGCCGGCGCGACGGGCGACGGGCTGAAGATCCCGTTGAGGATCCAGGTCGTGTTCAGGACGTTCGTGGTGCTCGAGGTGGCGGTGTAGGTGCCCGTCTGGGTGACGGTGAGCGGGAGCAGGACGTAGTTGTACGGACCCGCCACGTACCCCGTGAACGAGGTCTGCTGGGCGTTGGCCGGGCCATTGATGTTGGTGACGAGGGTGGGTGTCTGGCCGAGGGGCCAGGTGCTGACGACGGTGGCTGCGTTTGCGGTGAGGGAGGCGAGGGAAGCGAGGGAAACAACGAGGACGGCTACTGCGCGCGCGACTGCTTTCATTTTTTATGATTCTTCTTCTGTTGTGGGGAAAACAAAACGGGGGAAACCGGTATCCCGATTTCCCCCGTGCAATTCTGGAGCGGCAGAAGAGTCTCGAACTCTCGACCTCAACCTTGGCAAGGTTGCGCTCTACCAACTGAGCTACTGCCGCAAAACTGAAGGGAAATTATAACCTTTTTAGGGACTTCCGATCAACTCCCGCCCTTGGGAGGCACCATGGCGGCCTTGAGGTAGACCACCATGGACCACAGGGTGATGAAGGCCGCGATCCAGATGAGGATCCGCCCCACCCCGTTGGTGTGGAAGAGCCCGAAAAGCACCCCGTTGTAGAGCAGGAACGGGATGGCCACGAGCTGGGCGATGGTCTTCAGCTTGCCGAAGATGTTGACGGCCACGTTCTTCGACTGGCCGATCTGCGCCATCCATTCCCGCAGGGCCGAGATCGTGATCTCGCGGCCGATGATGATCAGCGTCGCGAACGGGTCCACGAAGCCCTTCTCCGTGAGCACGATCATCGCGGCGGCGACCATGAGCTTGTCGGCCACCGGGTCCAGGAAGGCGCCGAAGGACGTGGTCTGGTTCCACTTGCGGGCGAGGTAGCCGTCGGCCCAGTCGGTGATGGCCGCGGCGATGAAGATCCACATCGAGATCACGTTCGCCTGGCGCTCGGTGAGCCAGTCCTCGGGGAAGTAGAGGACGGCCACGAAGAGGGGAATCGCCGCGACGCGCAGCCACGTGAGGAGGATGGGGAGGTTGAACCGGTTCGACACGCTTCTTAGTGCAGCTCGTTGTAGATGCGTTCCGCGAGTGTACGGCTGATGCCTTCCACGCGGGCAAGATCGTCGACGCTCGCGGCCATCACGCCCTGCAATCCGCCGAAGTGCGCCAGGAGCTGCTTGCGTCGCTTGGGCCCGACGGAGCCGATCTCCTCCAGCCGGGACACGATGCGCGCCTTGCCGCGTTTCGCCCGGTGGCCCGTGATGGCGAAGCGGTGCGCCTCGTCGCGCACCTGCTGGATCAGGTGCAGTGCCAAATGGTGCGGGGGCAGGATGCGCGGCTCCTGCTCGTCGGGAAAGATCAGCTCTTCGAGCCCGGCCTTGCGCTCGACACCCTTGGCGACACCCATCATCGGGATCTCCGTGAGCCCCAGCTCGGTCATCACCTGGCGCGCGGCGTTCACCTGCCCTCGCCCGCCGTCGATGAGGATCAGGTCGGGCACCTTGCCCTCGCCCTCGGCGAGCGGCCGGTAGCGGACCTCGAGCGCGTACTTCATCGCGCCGTAGTCGTCGCCGGGCTCCACGCCCTTCACGTTGTAGCGGCGGTACTCGGAGGTCTGCATGCCGCCCTTGTCGTAGACCACGCACGAGGCCACGGGCAGCTCGCCCATCGTGTGGCTGATGTCGAAGCACTCGATGCGCGCGACGGGCGACTCGGAGGCCATGAACTCCTGCAGCGCCACCGCCCTCGCCTCCTGCGTCTCCTGCGCGGCGATGCGCGTGATGAGCGCCAGGCTCGCGTTCTTGCGCGCCATGTCGATCCACAGGCGCGGCTCGCCCACCGGCCGCGAGACGAGGCGGATCGGGCGCTGCGACGCCTCGGTGAGCATCTCTTCCATGGAGGTCGGCCCCTCGAGCTGGTCGATCACGATCTTCGCCGGCGCGGGCTGCGTGACGTAGTGCTGCTCCATGAAGGCCTCGAGCACCTCGTTGGCATTGAGGCCGTTGGCGTTCGAGGGGAAGAACGTGCGGTCGCCCAGGTGGCGGCCGCCGCGCACCATCGCGAGCGTCACGGCCCACACGCCCTCGCGCTCGACGCCGACGATGATGTCCACGTCGCCGGCCTTCGCGGTTTCGACGGCCTGGCCGGAGCGCACGCGCTGGAGCATGCGGATGCGGTCGCGATGCTCGGCGGCCTTCTCGTAGTCGAGCGCCTCGGCGGCGGCATCCATCTTCTTCGTGATCTCGGCCGTGACGTCGTCGTCCTTGCCGGAGAGGAATTGCGCGGCCTGGTCAACGTCGTGCTTGTACGTTTCCGCGTCGATCTTGCCGACGCACGGCGCCGAGCAGCGCCCGATCTGGTGCAGCAGGCAGGGGCGCGAGCGGTGGCCGAAGACCGTGTCGTCGCAGGTGCGCAGCAGGAAGATCTTCTGCAGGTGGCCGATCGTCTCGCGCACCGACCACGCGGAAGGGAACGGGCCGAAGTAGCGGTTGCCCTTGTGCTGCACGCCGCGGTAGAAGCGGATCTGCGGGAACTGATGTCCCGTGATCAGAACGTAGCCGTAGCTCTTGTCGTCGCGGAAGACGACGTTGAACTTCGGCTGCGAGCTCTTGATCGCGTTGTTCTCGAGCAGCAGCGCCTCGGCCTCGGTACGCGTGGCCGTGTATTCGGCGGCGCCGATCTGCGAAACCATCAGCGTGGTGCGCGGGCTCGGGTGCGTCTTCTGGAAGTACGAGGAGACTCGCTTCTTGAGGTCCTTCGCCTTGCCGACGTAGATGACCTCGCCGCCCGCGTTCATGAAGCGGTAGACGCCGGGGAGTGACGGGAGCCCCGCGAGGAACGCGGCGCTGTCGAATTCGGTGGCCATCGGCCCGGATCAGACCGCGCGGATGCGCGCCAGGTTCTCCGCGGCCGCGAGGTAGTTCGCGCTGGATTTCAGCGCCGCCGTCGAGATGGCGCGGCCGCGCATGCGCTCCAGGCGCCGCGCGAGCGTGGGCGCCACCACGCGGCGCTCGAGGCCTTCCAGCATGGAGTCCGCGGCCCGCGGGTCGTTGCACATGAGCACCATGTCGCAGCCGGCGTTGAGCGCGGCGTTGGCCCGGGCGACCATCCCACCGGCGGTGCTGGCGCCTTCCATGCCGAGGTCGTCGGAGAAGATGAGGCCGTCGAAGCCGAGCTTCTCGCGCAGGATCTTCTGCAGCCAGATGGAGGAGAACCCTGCGGGCTTGGAATCCACCTTCGGGTAGATGACGTGCGCGGGCATCATGCCGCCCATGCCCGAGCGCGCGAGGCGCTGGAAAGGCACGAGGTCCTTGGCGGCGATCTCGGCCATCGTGCGGTCGTCCACCGGCACTTCGAGGTGCGAATCCGCGCGCACGTAGCCGTGGCCGGGGAAGTGCTTCCCGACGCTCGCCATGCCCGCTGCCTGCAAGCCCGCCTGCAACGCCTCGCCGAGCACCGCGATCACGTTCGGATCGGAGTGCAGCGCGCGGTCGCCGATCACGCTCGACTCGCCGTAGTCCACGTCCAGCACCGGCGCGAACGTGAAGTCCACGCCGTGCGCCTGCAATTCGCTGCCCATGACGTATCCGCAGCCGCGCGCGGCCGCGAGGGCTTGGGCAGGATCGCGATCGAAGAGCTTGCCCAGGTGCGTCATCGCCGGGATCGTCGTGAAGCCGTGCTTGAAGCGCTGCACGCGCCCGCCTTCGTGGTCGACGGCGATCAGCAGCTCGGGCTTGCGGAGCTCGCGGATCGAATGGGCGAGCTGGATCAGCTGCAGCGGCGCCGCGAAGTTGCGCGCGAAGAGGATCACGCCGCCGACTTGCGGGTGCTGGAGGCGTTCGATGTCGTCGGTCGTCAACTCGAGGCCGCCCACATCCACCATCACCGGACCCAGCCGCATGCCTATCCTTCCAGGACGACGAACGCCACGGCCACGCCCGCGTCGTCGGTCAACGAGATGTGGGACGACTTCACGCCGATCCCTTCGAGGTGCTTCGCCATCTTCTCGCTCGGATGGAGCATCGGGCGGCCGCGCACGTCGCGCGCCACCGTGACGCTGTGCCATGTGAACGGGCTGCGGATGCCGGTGCCGATCGCCTTGGCGAACGCTTCCTTGGCCGCAAAGCGCTTCGCGAGATGGCTCGCCTTCTGCTTGGTGCGGTGGTAGCGGCCCCGCTCCTCGGGCGTGAGGATGCGGTTGGCGAAGCGCTCGCCGAAGCGCTCGAGCGCCGCGGCGATGCGCGGGATCGACGTCACGTCCGTGCCGATGCCGACAATCATTTCGCTGCCTGCCGCATCAGGTCCTTCATCTCGCGCACCGCTTCACGCAGGCCGACGAACACGGCGCGCGAGACGATCGCGTGCCCGATGTGCAGCTCGCGGATGCCCGGCAGCGCCGCCACCGGCTGCACGTTGAAGTAGTTCAGCGCATGGCCGGCGTTGAAGCGCATGCCGGCCTTGCGGATCGCCTCTCCGGCCTTGCGGATCTTGTCCAGCTCCCTCACCACCGCGGGGCTTTCCGCATCGCGCCCCTTCGAGTAGAAGGCGTGCGCATAGGGGCCGGTGTGGATCTCGCAGACCCTGGCCCCCACGCGCTCGGCCGCCTTCACCTGCTTCGGCTCCGCGTCGATGAAGACGCTCACGGTGATGCCGGCCTTGGCGAGCTTGGCGACCTGCTTCGCGATGCGCTTTTCCTGCGATGCGATGTCGAGGCCGCCTTCGGTCGTGACTTCCTGGCGGCCTTCGGGGACGAGCATCGCCATCTCGGGCTTGATGCGCTCGGCGATGGCGACCATCTCGTCCGTGGCGCCCATCTCGAGGTTGAGCTTGATGTTGGTGGCCTCGCGCAGGCGCCGCACGTCCTCGTCCTGGATGTGGCGGCGGTCCTCGCGCAGGTGCACCGTGATGCCGTCGGCGCCTCCAAAGTGCGCTTCCACCGCGGCCCACACGGGATCCGGCTCGTACGTCATCCGCGCCTGGCGGATGGTCGCGATGTGGTCGATGTTGACGCCCAGCTCGATCATTTCGTCGTTCCCTCGGCCATGCGTTGCAGGTCGCGCGCGAGATTGCGCGTGGACAATTCCTCGCCGTTGAGCACGTGCTGGATGATGAGCCGCATGAGCTGCTTGGCCTGGGTCGCGGTGACGGGATCGGAGAGCTCGCCGCGCTCCAGGTGATGGAGTGTCAGTCCCCGCAATTTTACTGCATTCGCTCTCGGCTCCTGCCCCTCGCCCGCCGGGACGGCTCCGCGCTCGACGTAGTACAGGTAATCGCGCTCGGCGACGATCGGCGCGTGGGTGCCGGCCTCCCGCGTGAGCTCGAGGGCATAGCCCACTTCGCGCAGCAGCGTCACCTCGAAGCGGCGCAGCACCGGCTCCACGGCGTCGGCGGGCGGCTTCACGGTCGAGCGGGACAGCGCGCGCAGCTCGCCGATGGCGGTGTGGTACGCGTCGTAGAGGCCTTCGTGCGGATCGTCGCGATGCGTGAGCTTGAGCAGCAGCTCGTTGAGATAGAAGGCGGCCAGCAGCGCGGCGCCTGCGAGCGGCAGCGCGGGGCCGTCGGCCTCGCCGGTCTTCAGGGTCTTCAGCTCCCCACGGCCGAACCAGTCGAACACCAGGGGGAGAAAGGGAACGAGCGTGCTGCGCGACGCCGACCGGGGCCGGCGCGCACCCTTGGCCACCATGCCGAAGCGGCCGTGGTGCTCGGTGAACACCTGCAGGATCAGGCTCGTTTCCTTGTACGGGTACGAGTGCAGGACGTAACCGCGATCACTCATACCCGAACTGCTGGAGCATCTTCTCGCTGTCCGCCCAGCCGCCCTTCACGCGGACCCAGATCTCGAGGTGCACCTTGCCGCCGAAGAGCGCTTCCATCGCATGGCGTGCCTCGGTACCAATGCGCTTGAGGGACGCGCCCTTCTCGCCGATGACGATCGCCTTGTGGCCGTCGCGGTCGACGAAGATCGTGGCGTGGATGCGGCGGAAGCCTTCCGGACTCTGCGGCGAGGGCTCCGTCTCGAAGGATTCGATCACCACCGCCGTCGAATACGGCAGCTCGTCGCCCAGCAGGCGGAAGACGCGCTCGCGCACGAGCTCCGCGGCGAGGAAGCGCTCGGAGCGATCCGTGATGTCATCCGCATCGAAGATCGGCGGGGCTTCGGGCAGGAGCTTGCGGATCTCGTAGAGCAGCGCCTTCGTCGCCGTGCCCTTCTCCGCGCTCACCGGCACCAGGGCCGCCCAGTCGCGGCGCGCGGCCCACGTGGTGAGGACGTGCGCGAACTTGGCCTTGTCCTTGATGCGGTCCACCTTGTTCAACGCGAGGATCACCGGCACCTTGTCCGGGAGCATCTCGAAGACGGGCTCGTCGCGCTCGTCCGGGGCCCAGGCCTCCACGACCATCACGATCACGTCCACTTCGGAGAGCACCTGCTGCACCGTGCGGTTCATGCGCTTGTTCAGCACATTGGTGTGGCGCGTCTGGAAGCCCGGCGTGTCGACGAAGATGTACTGCGTGTCGCTGTTGGTGAGCAGCCCGTTGATGCGGTGGCGCGTGGTCTGGGCCTTGCGCGAGGTGATGGCCACGTGCGCGCCAACCAGCTGGTTCATCAGCGTGGACTTGCCGACGTTGGGCCGGCCCACGATCGCGACGGTTCCGGTGCGGAAGGCCTGCTTGCTCATGCCCGCCTCTTCGCGCGCTCGGCCTCGAGCTGCTCCAGCGCCTTGGCGGCCGCATCCTGCTCGGCGGCCCGGCGGCTGGTGCCGCTGCCCTGCACGGTGACACTCAACTCGTCCACTCGGCACTCCACGGTGAAGACCTGTTCATGGGCCTCGCCCGCCGTCGTAAGGACGGTGTAGCGCGGCAACGGAAGCTTGCGCCCCTGCAGCGCTTCCTGCAGGGCGGTTTTCGGATCCTTGTCCACCGGGTGGCGCCCGGCGTCGTCCAGCGCATCGGCCAGGAGGCGCTCCACGGCGCCCCGCACGGCGTCGAACCCGCCATCCAGGTAAACAGCACCCAGCACGGCCTCGAGCGCATCGGCGAGGATGGATGGACGCCTGAAGCCCCCGCTCTTCAGCTCGCCTTCGCCCAAACGCAGCCACTCGCCCAGGCCCATGCGCTGGGCCGCCTCGAAGAGCGTCGCCTGCTTCACCAACTGGGCGCGAAGGCGCGAGAGATCGCCTTCGGGATGCTTCGGGAACCGTTCGTAGAGAAGCGTTGCGACCGCGCAGTTCAGCAACGAATCACCGAGGAACTCCAGGCGCTCGTTATGCGGCGTTCCGAAGCTGCGGTGGGTGAGCGCGCGAGCGGCATGCGCCGGGTCGGCGAAGCGGTGGCCGAGGGCTTCCTCGAGGCGCGTCAGGCCCTCCGGCGCCAGGGCGCCGGACGACTCTACTTGGCGCTGGTCGCGACGAAGTCGAGGCACGCCGAGAAGTTGTAGATCATCGGCACCTTCACCGACCACGCGGCGGTGACGACGGCTTCGCCGCCTTCCTTCGTGACCTCGAGGTCGTCGCCCTTGACGGCTTGCGCGCCCTCGATCGAGTTGCGCTTGTCGAAGGAGTTGCGGATCTCGCGCACGCTGCCCTTGAAGTCACCCGCCTGCTCCATGGAGGCGAAGATCTTCTTCACGGCGAAGTATTCGATGTAGCTCGGCAGCAGCTTCGCTGCGAAGAGGCCGACGAAGCCAATGACGACCATGCCCCCGATGGCGCCCATCAAGGTGATGCCGCGTTGATTCCTCATCTTGGATCCTCCCCGAATCCTATTCGATGCCGTTGCCGATGCGCTTCAGGTCGCCGAAATTCATCCACACCAGAAATGCCCTGCCCTTGATGTGGTCGTCGGGGACGAAGCCCCAGTATCGGCTGTCGCTGCTCTGGTCTCGGTTGTCACCCATCATGAAGTAGTGACCCGGCGGGACCGTGCAGCGGAATCCTTCGTCATTGTATTCGCAATTGTCGCGGTATTGGAATTGACGGACCTGCGCCAGGTCCACCACGGGCTGCGACGGCACGACCATCATGCGGTGGTTGCGGTTGCCCAGCTTCTCGATGAATTGCGGCAGGCGCGTGTAGTTCACCTCGGCGTCGGTGTAGAAGCCCGAGGCCTGCACCGCGACCGGGGATCCGTTGATTGCGAGGCGCTTGTTGCGGAACTCCACCACGTCGCCGGGAATGCCCACGACACGCTTGATGTAGTCCACCGAAGGATCGACCGGGTAGCGGAACACGACGACGTCGCCGCGATCGACCGGGTTGATCTCGACGATCTTCTTGTTGATGACCGGCAGGCGGATGCCGTAGGTGTACTTGTTCACGAGGATGAAGTCGCCCACGAGGAGCGTCGGCTTCATCGAGCCCGAAGGGATCTTGAAAGGCTCGACCCAGAACGAGCGGATCAGGAACACCACGATGATCACGGGGAAGAAGGCGCGCGCCATGTCGACCACGATCGGCTCGGCGGTGCCGGAGCTGCGGCGCGGCCGGGCGAACCTCGCGTCGTAGAGCCAGATCAGGCCCGTCAGGACCGCGGCCATCAGCAGCACGGCGGCGAAGTCGGTGAACTTGAGCATGAGGCCCATCAGCGCGATGAAGAGCACCGGCCAGGCGACCTCGAGCAGGCCCTTCCTCGCTTCCGAGCGAAGCACGCCGCCGCGCGTGGTGACGAAATCCCAGCCGATCAGCGCGAACGACAGCGCCGCGGCCACCATCGCGATCATTTCCCAGTCCAGTCCGCCTTGCTGCATTCCGTCTCCTACTTGGATTCGACCTGCAGGATGGCGAGGAACGCCTCCTGCGGGATCTCGACGTTGCCGACCTGCTTCATGCGCTTCTTGCCGGCCTTCTGCTTCTCCAGGAGCTTCCGCTTGCGCGAGATGTCGCCGCCGTAGCACTTGGCGAGCACGTTCTTGCGCAGGGCCTTGATGTTCTCTCGCGCCACCACGTCCGAGCCGATGGCCGCTTGCACCGCCACGTCGAACATCTGGCGGGGGATCAGCGTGCGCATGCGCGAAGCGAGCTCGCGGCCGCGGTACTTGGCGGTCTCGCGGTGCACGATCAGCGACAGGGCATCGACCTTGTCCCCGTTGATCAGGATGTCCAGCTTCACGAGGTCGCCGGCGCGGAACTCGCGGAATTCGTAGTCGAGCGACGCGTAGCCGCGCGAGTTGCTCTTCAGCTTGTCGAAGAAATCCATCACGATCTCGTTCAACGGCATGTCGTACGTGAGGATCACCTGCCGCCCCGCGTATTGCATGTTCACCTGGGTGCCGCGCTTGATCTCGCAGAGCGTGATCACCGGGCCCACGTACTCGTTGGGCATGATGATCGTGGCGCGGATGATGGGCTCGCGGATCTCCTCGATCTTCGACGCGTCGGGCAGCTTGGACGGATTGTCGATGTCGATCACGGTGCCGTCGCGGAGCGCCAGCTGGTAGATCACCGTCGGAGCCGTGGTGATCAGCTCCATGTCGTACTCGCGCTCGAGGCGCTCCTGCACGATGTCCATGTGCAGCAGGCCGAGGAAGCCGCAGCGGAAGCCGAAGCCCAGCGCCTGCGAGGTCTCGGGCTCGTAGCGGAGCGACGAATCGTTGAGTTGCAGCTTCTGCAGCGCGTCGCGCAGCGCCTCGTAGCGGTTCGACTCCACCGGATAGAGGCCCGCGAACACCTGCGGCTGGATCTCCTTGAAGCCGGGCAGCGGCTCGACGGCCGGGCGCTCGACGGTGGTGACGGTGTCGCCCACCTTCGCGTCCTTCAGCTCCTTGATGCCGGCAATGATGAAGCCCACCTCGCCCGCGCCGAGACTTTCGCGTTGCAGCGACTTCGGCGTGAACACACCGACCTGCTCCACGAGGTGCTTGGCCCCCGTGGCCATCAACAGGATGTTGTCCTTGGGCTTGAGGACACCGTCCTTCACGCGAACGAGGATCACCACGCCCACGTAGTTGTCGAACCAGGAATCGATGATCAGGGCCTTCAGCGGGCCCGTGGGGTCGCCCTTGGGCGGCGGGATGCGCGCGATCACGGCCTCGATCACGTCGTCCACGCCCTCGCCCGTCTTGGCGCTGCAGAAGACGGCGTCGGTGGCGTCGATCCCGATCACTTCCTCGATCTCCTGGATCACGCGGTCGGGCTGGGCCGACGGGAGGTCGATCTTGTTCAGGACCGGCACCACGTCCACGCCGAGCTCGGTGGCGGTGTAGCAGTTGGCGACCGTCTGGGCCTCGACGCCCTGGGAGGCATCCACGACCAGCAGCGCGCCTTCGCAGGCGGAGAGCGAGCGCGAGACTTCGTAGGAGAAGTCCACGTGGCCGGGGGTGTCGATCAGGTTCAGGCGATAGGTCTTGCCGTCGCGCGCCTTGTACGAAAGGGCCGCGGTCTGCGCCTTGATGGTGATGCCGCGCTCGCGCTCGAGGTCCATGGAGTCCAGCACCTGCGATTCCATCTCCCGCGAGGAGAGGCCGCCGGTGCGCTCGATGATGCGGTCGGCCAGCGTGGATTTCCCGTGGTCGATGTGCGCGATGATGGAAAAGTTGCGAATGTGGTCCATGAAGCCGGAATTGCCCTTGTAGACGCGCAAAAGGCCCGTGACAACGAACAAAGGCCACAGAAACGTGGCCTTTTTGCGGTGCAACATTCTACTTCATTCGGGCCAGCCGCGCATCCAAAGCCGGGACGTCGAGATGGTAGTGGCAGATCTCGATCTCGCCATCCAGCAGGACCGGGACCTTGTCGCCCCACTTCTCCTCGAGCTCGGGGCGGCTGTCGACGTCCACGACGTCCACATCGAAAGAAAATCGGCCCTGCAACTGCTGCAGGGCCGAGATCATGTCCTGGCAAAGGTGGCAATACTCGCGGGAGAGTACCGTCAGCTTTGGTTTCAACCTTCGTCCGGGCGGAAGGGCACGACGCGCGTGCCGCTCTCGTCGGCCACCACGAGGGTGACCGGCTTCTTCGCGTCGAGCTTGGCGATGGCGTCGTTGAAGGACTTCACGTTGGTGATCGCGACGTTGTTCACTCGCAGGATCACGTCGCCCGGCTGGATGCCGGCGGCGAGCGCCGAGCCATCCACGGCCTCGACCTCGACGCCGCCCGTGACCTTGAGCTTCTTCCTCACGTCGTCCTTCATCTCGGTCACGGCCACGCCCAGCTTGGTGGTCTTCACCTCGGATTTGGCCTTGGCGGAGGCGACCTTGGTGGTCTCGCCCTCTTCCTTCAGCTCGCCTACGGTGACGGCAACGTCCTTCATCTTGCCTTCGCGCCAGACCTGCACGTTGATCTTGCTGCCCGGCTTCACCTGGCGCACGTAGCGCGAGAGGTCCGGGGAGCCGTCGATCGTCTTGCCGTCGATCTTGAGCACCACGTCGCCCGCCTGCAGGCCCGCCTTGCCGGCCGGGGAGTCATCCTCGATGCGCCCGATGACGGCACCCTGCGCCTTCGGCAGGTTGAGCGACTCGGCGATGTCCTTGGTGACGGTCTGGATCGACACGCCGATGCGCCCGCGCGTCACGCGTCCCCCCGCCTGGAGCTGGTTCGCGACGTTCATCGCGAAGTCGATGGGGATGGAGAACGAGATGCCGGCGAAGCTGCCCGTGCGCGAGAAGATCTGCGAGTTGATGCCGATCACCTCGCCCTTCAGGTTCAGCAACGGGCCGCCGGAGTTGCCCGGGTTCACGGCCACGTCCGTCTGGATGAACGGCACCGCGTCCATGTTCGGATCCGAGAGGTTCTCGCGGCTGGTGGCGCTGATGATGCCGGCGGTCACCGTGTTGGAGAAGCCGAACGGCGAACCGATCGCGATGACCCATTCGCCCACGCGGGCCTTGGTGGAGTTGCCGATCTTCACGACCGGCAGGCCCGTGGCCTCGACCTTGATCACGGCGACGTCGCTGCGCTTGTCGGCGCCGATGACCTTGGCCTTCAGCTCGCGCTTGTCGGTGAAGCGAACGGTGATCTCGTCCGCATTCTCCACCACGTGCGCATTGGTGACGATGTAGCCATCTTGCGAAATAACGAAGCCGGAGCCGAGGCCCAGCGGGCGCGCGGGACCACGGCGCTGTTCCGGGGCCGACTTGCCTTCGCCCTTGGGCGCTCCGCGCCCTTCGGGAGCGCCACGGCCTTCCGGCGGCATGAAGCGGCGGAAGAACTCGTAGAACGGATCGTCCTCGGAGAGCCCCGGCACGTTCAGCGCGGCCTGCGCCTTGCGCGTGGTGGTGTTGATGTTGACGACCGCGGGACCGTACTTGTCCACCAGGTCCGCGAAGTCGGGCAGCACCTGCAGCTGCGCGCCCGAGGGCGTGGTGATCGGTGCCTGGGCCAGTTGCACGGGCACGGCCGGAGCCTGCGCCTGGGCATTGGCGGACGGGTTGTGCGAGAAAGTGAGCGCGCCGGCGCCGGCGATGCCCAGCGCGACGGCAACGCCGACCGCGAGGGTATTCAATCGTTGTGTCATGTGGGAATCCTTTTCAGCGGGCGCCCCTGCAGAGCGACACCCGATGGTGAGGGAAAGTACTGCTTCTAATTGTTGTAGATGGTGACGAGTGTAAAGGGTTCAAGGACGGCGCGAGACGCTCCGGCCGACCTGCTGCGCGGCGGCGATGGGAACCTCGCCCAGGACCGTGACGACATTGTCGCCCGCGGGACGCACGAAGAAGCTCGTGGTGCCCTCCTCGCTCGCGGCTTCCGCGGGGCGCGCGGGCATGCCGGCGGGCTCCACGAAGACGCTGATGGTCGCGAGGCCGTCCGAGAGGACGATCTGCGAGACGGGCAGCTGGCGGCCCGGCATCGTCCTGCGCATTTCACCAATCTTGCGATAGCCGGCGGGCAGGTTCGTCACCTCCCAGCCGGTGTCCACGCCCTTGGCCTCGTCGCGAGGCTGGGCATCGGTGGTCCAGCTCTTCACGCGCGACTGCAGCGTGGGCTTCACGTCGCTGCGGGCGACTTGCGAGCCCATCTTCAGGTCGGTGAAAGTCCACTGCTCGATCACCTGCTTGCGCTCGTTCAGCGTGCGCGCGCGCAGGAGCAGGCCCGTGGTGACCTCGACGCAGAGGCGCTGCGCGTAGCGGAGCGCATCCTTCGGATCGAGGCGGATCCACTGGCAATCCAGGCCCAGCATGCGTTCCTGGTTGCCGAGCTTGAGCGTGTAGTTCTCGGCGAGGGCCTCGGGCGGCCCGCGGAAGATCGAGGGGAAGAACCGGGCGGAGACGCGCTTGTCCAGCCGCATGGTCTTCTGCTCGGGCATGTAGCAGATCATGTCTTCGCCGCGCCGGACGATCTCGTGGGGCTGGCCTTCCAGGGGCTCCACCCTTTCCTGCTCCACGCCATCGATGATCGCGTGGGCGATGCGGACCGTGGAGGTGCGCTCGCCGTTGGTGTGGACGAAGGTGCCCGAGTAGGCGGACGTGCGCGAAGCATTGGCGGCACGTTGCAGCCATGCGAGCGGGTCATCCTGGGGCGCGGCCTGGGCTCCCGCCGCCGCGCCGAAGGCGAGCGCGGGAAGCCATGCTTGGGTGACGCGCATCATCGAGCCGGCACGATGGTGCGGCTGGCAACCGTACGGTATTGGTCCGGAGACGGCATCTGGCGGTGCGCGGCGAGGTAGTCGGTCACCTCGATGGCGGCATAGGCAGGCTCCGCCGGGCGGATCTGCGAAACGGGCGTGCTGGCCTGCAGCGTCGGAACGTTGGCCTGCATGGTGACGCCGGCCTCGTTCTTCGCCATGCCCTCGGGCGCGCGGCCCGTCATGCCCTGGGTGCCGATCCAGCCGACGACGCCGATGGTGGCCACCGAGGCTGCGGCCGCGAGCGCGATCCGCCCGAAGGTGGACGTGCGGCTGCGAGATGCGCTGGAAGCGCGGGGTGCGAGAACCGTTGGCTCCTGCGCCAGGGCTCCCATCACTCGCGCCGAGACGTCGAACGGGCGGCAGTCCTTGCCGCGCATCGCGTCGCCGATGAGGTGATAGGTATCCCAGGCCTGCTTGCCTTCGGGGGTTGCACAACAATCACCGATGGCCTTGGCGCTCGCGTGGGTATCGAGCTCACCGTCCATCAGCGACGAAATTTCCTGGTTCATGTGCTGCTCCTGTCCTGCATGAGTTGCCGCCCTGCTGCGTATTCTGGTTATGGTTGTTTTGTGTTGCGCTTGCGTGCCGCTACCAGCGTTGATCCTTGCTCGTGCCCAGCTGCGGGCGAAGCCTCTCGGCCACTGCTTCCCTTGCCCGGAAGATGCGCGACCGGACCGTCCCGATCGGGCAATTCATGATCTGTGCGATCTCCTCGTACGAGAGGCCGTCGATCTCGCGAAGCGTGATCGCGGTGCGCAGCTCCTCTGGCAGGGCTTCGATCGCATCGTTCACCGTCTGCGCGATTTGCTTTGTAGCCAACTCGCTTTCAGGCGTATTGATGTCTCGCAAACCCGAGGCATCTTCGAAGCCTTCCGCCTCGTCGGAGTGGTACTCCGTGGAGGTCGGCGCGCGGCGGCCCAGCGCGATGAGGTGGTTCTTGGCCGTGTTGATGCCGATGCGGTAGAGCCACGTGTAGAAGGCGCTGTCGCCGCGGAAGTTCGGCAGGGCCCGGTAGGCCTTGATGAAGGCTTCCTGGGCGACGTCCTCGATCTCGCCGGGGTCGCGGATCACGCGGGAGAGCAGCCGCTCGAGCTTGCGCTGGTACTTGATCACCAGCAGCTCGAAAGCCCGCTTGTCGCCACGCTGGGCTTTTTCGACCAGTTGCTGGTCGATTTCACGATCGCTCATCCGGGCTGGAGCCTGTGTTGTTCTCGTCGGGGTGGAAGTTGCGCCACCCGTAAGGGCATGCGCAGCGACATCACCCACGAAAGGCCGGGTGGCCGCTTGCGGTAGTATAAACGTCAGGTTTTTCATTCCCTTGCCGTCATCGCGCATGGAGCATGGCTCATAGAGCGGGCTGGTTGCAAATAGTTCCACGCGTTGCAAGGTCTTTCCATCTCCCGGTCCAACCTTTCCGTGGCTGACTACGACGTTTTGATCATTGGCAGCGGCCTGGCCGGACTCTCCGCCGCCCTTCGGCTCGCCCCGACCCGGCGCGTGGCCCTGGTGACCAAGCAAGAGCTCCTGGACGGCGCCTCCGCCTGGGCCCAGGGGGGCATCGCCGCCGTCCTGGACAGCACCGACTCGGTCGAAAGCCACGTTCGGGACACCCATGTCGCCGGGGCGGGCCTCTGCCACGACGATGCGGTGCGCTTCGTGGTCGAGCGTGGCCGGCAGTCAGTGGAGTGGCTGATGGCCCAAGGGGTTCCCTTCACCCGCGAAGACGGCACCCAGGACGGCCTGCACCTGACCCAGGAAGGCGGCCACAGCCACCGCCGGATCGTCCACGCCGCCGATGCCACCGGCCGGGCGGTGCAGAAGACCCTCGTGGGCCAGGTGAAGAGCCATCCCAACATCGAGGTCCTGCAGCACCACATCGCGATCGACCTCATCACCAACCGGAAGCTCGGCCGCGGTGGCGAAGACCGCGTCTGGGGTGCCTACGTCCTGGACAAGGACGCCGGCCGCGTGAAGACCATCGCGGCGCGCCAGACCATCCTGGCCACCGGGGGTGCCGGCAAGGTCTATCTCTATACGACGAACCCCGACACGGCCACGGGCGACGGCGTGGCCATGGGCTGGAGGGCCGGCTGCGCCGTGGCGAACATGGAGTTCATCCAGTTCCACCCGACCTGCCTCTACCATCCGCACGCCAAGTCGTTCCTGATCAGCGAGGCGGTGCGGGGCGAAGGCGGGATCCTGCGGCTCCCGGACGGCGAGCGCTTCATGCCGCGCCATGACCCGCGGGCCGAGCTCGCGCCGCGCGACATCGTTGCCCGCGCCATCGACTTCGAGCTGAAGCGCCTGGGCCTGGATTGCGTGTATCTCGACATCACGCACAAGGGGCCGGAGTTCATCCGCCACCATTTCCCGACGATCTACGAGCGCTGCCTCGAGTTCGGCATCGACATCACGAAGGACCCGATTCCCGTCGTGCCCGCGGCCCACTACACGTGCGGCGGCCTCGTGGCCGACCTCCACGGCTGCGCGACGCTGCCCGGCCTCTACGCGCTGGGTGAAGTGGCGAGCAGCGGCCTGCATGGCGCCAACCGCCTCGCCTCGAATTCGCTCCTCGAATGCCTCGTGTTCGCCGAGGCCGCCACCCGGCACATCCTCGGCCAGGGCCCCTCGCCCGTGCCGAAGCTGCCCGACTGGGACGAAAGCCGCGTCACCGACGCCGACGAGGAAGTGATCATCGCCCACACGTGGGAAGAGCTGCGGCGCTTCATGTGGAACTACGTGGGCATCGTCCGCACCACCAAGCGCCTCGAGCGCGCGCGCCACCGCATCCAGCTGCTGCAGGAGGAAATCGACGAGTTCTACTCGAGCTTCCGCGTCTCGAACGACTTGCTGGAGCTTCGCAACCTCGTCACGACGGCCGAGCTCATCGTGCGCTCGGCGCTGGCCCGGAAGGAAAGCCGCGGCCTGCACTTCAGCCGCGACTTCCCCGAGACCCTGCCCGAGGCGCGCGACACCGTGATCATTCCCGGCGTGGCCGCCGCCGCCCGCCCCACCGTTCGCGACACACCGCTCGCCGCGATCGCCCCGTGAGCGCCCCAGCGCTCCTCAACAACGCCGAGCTGCGCGTCGTCGAGCAACGCTTCCGCGACGCTTCACCTCCCCTGATGGAACGCGCCGGCCGCGCGAGCGCCGTGCTCGCCGCCTCGATCGCCGGTGAGCGCGGCGGGCCGATCGTCATCGTCGCCGGGCCGGGCAACAACGGTGGCGACGCATGGGTTGCCGCGCAGCATCTGGCGCAGTCCTTCCACCGCGTGACCGTATTCGACGTGATGGGCACTGCGCCCCGCGCATCCGAAGCCGTCGCGGCGAAGGCGGCTTACGGCGCCGGCGGCGGCACAGTCGTTCGCGAATGGCCCGCGAGTGTGCGTCCTTCGCTGGTGATCGATGGCGTGCTCGGCATCGGATCGACGCGCGTGCCCGAGGGTGCGATCGCCGCGGCGATCGAGCGCATCAATGCGTCCGGCGCGCGCGTGCTGGCGCTCGACATAGCGAGCGGCATCGATGCCGACACGGGTGTGGCACGCGGGGCCGCCGTGCGCGCCGACGACACGCTCACCTTCATCGCGATGAAGCCGGGCCTCTTCACCGGCGATGGCGTCGAGCATTCCGGCGTCGTGCACCTGGACGACCTCGACCTCGGCGCCGAGCTGGGCGAGTCGCGCGGCATGCTCCTCGAATGGGAAGCGGTCCGCGCGTGGCTCGAGCCGCGCCGCGCGAACGCGCACAAGGGCAGCCATGGAACGCTCGGAATTTTGGGCGGCGCGGCGGGCATGACGGGCGCGGCGATCCTCGCGGGACGCGCGGCGCTGCGCACAGGCGCGGGCAAGGTGCTGGTCGGCCTCTACGACGAGCGCGCACCGGCCTTCGACCCCGAGGCTCCCGAGCTGATGTTGCGCAAGCCCGCGGACGTCCTCGACGCCGATGCGCTGGTGGCCGGACCGGGAAGCGGATCGAGCCCCGCCCTCGCCACCGCGATCGCTTTCGAGAAGCCGATCGTCCTCGATGCGGACTCCCTCAACGATCTCGCGAAGAACGCCGCGCACCGCAAACCGCTCAAGGCCCGCAAAGCCGCGACGATCCTCACGCCCCATCCGGGTGAGGCCGCACGCCTGCTCAACACCGACACGAAGGCGATCCAGGCCGACCGCATCGCGAGCGCGCTTCGCATGGCGGAAGAGTTCAACGCGCACGTCGTCCTGAAAGGCGCGGGCAGCATCGTGGCCCATCCCGATGGAACGTACGCGATCAACACGACCGGCAACCCCGGCCTCGCTTCGGGCGGCACGGGAGATGCGCTCGCGGGGATGATCGGCGCGATGCTCTGCCAGGGGCTCGACGCCCCGCGCGCCCTCGCCTTCGCGGTCTGCCTCCACGGCGCCGCCGCCGATGCGTGCGTCGCGCGGGGCGTGGGTCCCGTCGGCCTCACGGCCTCGGACGTCATTCTCGAGGCTCGCGCACTTGTGAACTCGGAACCCTAAGGCGAAAGGCGTCCTCCGCAGATAAACACAGATAAACGCCGATAAACCCAAGATTTTTTCATCGGCGTTTATCTGTGTTTATCTGCGGAGGACGCCTTTTGCATTAATCTTTTGAAAATGAGCGAACGCGAATCGATGGAGTTCGATGTCGTCGTCGTCGGCGCAGGCCCCGCGGGCCTCGCCACGGCGATCCGTTTGAAGCAACTCGCACAGCAGAACAGCCGCGAGGTGAACGTCTGCGTCGTCGAGAAGGGCGGCGAGGTCGGAGCCCACATCCTCTCGGGCGCCGTCATCGACCCGCGCGGCCTGGCCGAGCTCTTCCCGGACTGGAAGGAGCGCGGAGCACCCCTCACCCAACCCGTCACCGAGGACCGCTTCCTCTTCCTCACCGAGACGGGCTCGTTCCAGGTGCCCGGCTTCGCGCTGCCCGGATGCTTCACCAACCACGGCTACTACACCGCGAGCCTCGGCACGCTCGTGCGCTGGCTGGGCCAGCAGGCCGAAGCGCTGGGCGTCGACGTGTATCCGGGCTTCGCGGCCCAGGAAGTCCTCTACACCGAGGACGGCAAGGTGCGCGGCATCGCGACCGGCGACATGGGCATCGGCAAGAACGGCGAGAAGACCGCGCGCTACGCACCCGGCATGGAGCTGCTCGCCAAGTACACCGTCTTCGCCGAGGGTTGCCGGGGCCACCTCGGCCGGCAGCTCGAAGCGCGCTTCAAATTGCGCGAGGGCCGCGGGCCGCAGGTCTACGGCATCGGCCTGAAGGAGCTGTGGGAAGTCGCGCCCGAGAAACACGTGCCGGGGCTGGTGGTCCACACCGCGGGCTGGCCGCTCGATAGCGAGACCTACGGCGGCTCGTTCCTCTATCACCTGGACAACCGGCAGGTCGCGGTGGGCTTCGTGGTGGGGCTCGGGTACAGCAACCCGTACCTGCACCCGTTCGAGGAATTCCAGCGCTACAAGACACACCCCGCGATCCGCGATTTCTTCGCGGGCGGCCGGCGCCTGTCGTACGGCGCGCGGGCCATCACCGCGGGCGGCTTGCAGTCGCTGCCGAAGCTCACGTTCCCGGGCGGCGTGCTCGTGGGCGACGACGCGGGCTTCCTCAACGCCTCGCGCATCAAGGGCAGCCATGCCGCGATCAAATCCGGAATGCTCGCCGCGGATGCCGCGTTCGAAGCGCTGGGCGCCGGCCGCTCCGCCGACGAGCTCTCCGCCTACCCGGCCGCGTTCGAGAAGAGCTGGCTGCACGAGGAGCTGCACCGCGCCCGCAACTTCAAGCCGTTCATGTCGAAGGGCCTCTACACCGGCGCCTTCCTGGTGGGCGTGGACCAGATGCTCTTCCGCGGCAAGGCGCCGTGGACGCTCGCCCATGCCCACGCCGACAACGAGACGCTCAAACCCAAGACGGACGTGGCGCCCATCGCGTATCCCAAGCCCGACGGGGTCCTCACCTTCGACCGGCTCTCCTCGGTCTTCGTGTCGAATACCAACCACGAAGAGGACCAGCCCGCCCACCTCACCCTCAAGGATCCCGCCGTCCCGATCGTCGTGAATCTTGCGGTTTACGACGCGCCCGAGACGCGCTACTGTCCTGCAGGGGTCTACGAGATCGTTCGGGAAGGCAGCGAGCCCCGGCTGCAGATCAACGCCCAGAACTGCGTGCACTGCAAGACCTGCGATATCAAGGACCCGACCCAGAACATCGTCTGGATCGCGCCCGAAGGCGGCGGGGGTCCCAACTACCCCAATATGTAATGCCGCAGTGGCATTCTTCGCGAAGGAGGACTGGCGATGAAGACCGTCTCGGAGCTCCTGAAGGCCAAACCCACCCGTGTCGTCGCCGTGAAGCCCGAGGACTCCGTCCTCGACGCCATCAAGGTCCTCGCGCGCGAGAACATCGGCGCGGCGATCGTGATGGTCGGCGATCGGCTCGCCGGCATCTTCTCGGAACGCGACTACACGCGAAAGGTGATCCTCAACGGCCGCTCGTCGGACACGACGCGCGTCGAGGAGATCATGACCTCCAGCGTCGTCGTCGTGAGCCCGCGCACGCACTGCCGCGAGTGCATGGCGCTCATGACCGAGAAGAACATCCGCCACCTCCCCGTGGTGGACCAGGGGCGCGTGATCGGGATGGTCTCGATCCGCGACATCGTGGGCGATATCATCGCGGACCAGGATTTCACCATCGAGCAGCTCGAGCACTATATAAGCGGCCAGTAACGACGAAAAGGAAAAGCAACGCATGTCCGGTCACGGAGTACACGTCCACGGTCCCCACGACCACGCAGTCGAACACGCAGGACAGCATGGCGGCGATCTCGGCCAGAAGATCGCGATCTTCACCGCGGTGCTGGCAACCGTCGGCGCCATCGTGAGCTTCCTCGGCGGCCACACCCAGAACGAGGCGTTGCTCTACAAGAACGAGGCGGTCTTGAAGAAGACCGAAGCCTCGAACCAGTGGAACTACTTCCAGGCCAAGAGCACGAAGCAAGCGCTGGCGGAGTTCGCTGCCGGCCTTACGACCGATCCCGCCAAGGCCGACAAGTACCGCGCGAGCGTCGATCGCTACGAGAAGGAAAAGGCCGAGATCAAGAAGGAAGCCGAGCGCCTCGAGGAGCAATCGAAGGCCGCGTCCGACAAGAGCGCCCACGCGCTGCACCCGCACGAGCACCTCGCGATCTCCATGACGCTGCTGCAGATCGCGATCGCCCTCGCCTCCATCACCGTGCTCACCCGCAAGCGCTGGCTGATGGCCGGCGCAGGGCTCGCCGCCCTTGCGGGCGCCGTCTTCGGGGTGATCGCCTGGATCTGAGCTAGGCCATGCTCGAGGTCCGCGGCCTCGCGAAGTCCTTCGGTCCGGCCGCGCTCTTCGAGGCGGTCGATCTCGACGTGGCGGCCGGCGAGCTGGTGGCCATCGTCGGCGAGTCCGGCTCCGGGAAATCCACGCTGCTCAACATCGTCGCGGGCCTCGACCGTCCCGACCGCGGCACCGTGCGGCTGGACGGTGCTGCCCTGCCCTACGGCGACGACGATGCGCTGGCCCTCTGGCGGCGCGCCCACGTGGGCTTCGTGTTCCAGGCGTTCCACCTGCTGCCGTATCTCACCGTCGCCGAGAACGTCGCGCTGCCGCTTGCGTTGAACGGGGTCGAGTCTTCGCAGCGACTCGAGCGTGCCCGAGCCGCGCTCCAATCCGTGGAGCTCGTCGCGCATGCCGACCGCAAGCCCGGCACGCTCTCCGGGGGCGAGGCGCAGCGCGTTGCGATCGCGCGGGCCCTGGTGCACGCGCCGCGGCTGCTGCTCGCGGATGAGCCGACGGGCAATCTCGACGAAGGGCATGCCGGACAAGTTCTGGAGTGCCTGCGCGCGGAAGTGAAGCGAACGGGTGCCGCGGCGCTCGTCGTTACGCACTCGGCGCTCGCCGCGGCGGCTTGCGATCGTCGCCTGCGCCTGGCCGGACGGCATCTCGCACCGGCATGAACGCGGCGGTCCTGCTGCAGTTGCTGCGCGGCGCGGCCATCGGCCAGCGCGTGCGGCTCGCCCTCACCCTCTCGTGCATCGCGCTCGGCGTGGCGCTCGCGGGAGCGGTGCACACGTTGCACGCGTCCGCGCTGACGGAAGTCGACCGCGCCGCGCGCACGCTCGCGGGAAGTGCCGACCTGGAGATCCGCGGACCCCGCAGCGGCTTCGACGAGGCACTCTTCCCGAAGATCGCCCGGCATCCGGAAGTGCTCGCGGCCAGTCCTGTCGTGGAGCTCGAGGCGTCGCTCGCCAATGGGAAAGACACGCTGCATGTGATGGGTGTGGATCCGTTCCGTGCGGCTCGCCTGCAGCCCGGCTTCCTCGTCGGCGAGGCGAATTTCTCGTGGGCCGCCGAGGGGCTCGATTCCGCGAATGCCTGGCTCACGCCCTCGGCCCTGGCTCGCCTCGGCGTGAAGGTCGGCGGAACGGTCGCGCTTCGGTCGGGCCCCGGGACCGTCGAGCTGCATGTCGCGGGCGTGTTGCCGCGGCTCGATGCGGGTGGCGAGATCGCGGTGATCGACATCGCCTCGGCCCAGGAGCGCTTCGATCGGCTCGGAAAACTCTCGCGCATCGACCTGCGCCTGCGGGCCGGTGTGGATGCAGAGGCGTTCCGCGTCGCGCTCGCAGCCGAGCTTCCACCCGGCGTGGTTGCCATGCCGCCTGCCGCGATCTCGGGACGCGCCGCGTCGCTCACGCGCGCCTATCGCGTGAACCTGAACGCGCTCGCTTCGATGGCATTGCTCACCGGCCTCTTCCTCGTCTTCTCGACGCTCGCGCTGCAGGCCGCTCGCCGGCGGGAGGAATACGCCCTGCTTCGCGCGCTCGGCGTCACGCGCGGCGGCCTCGCGCGCCTCGTGCTGGTGGAAGGCCTGCTGGTCGGGCTCGCCGGCGCGGCGATCGGAACGCTGGGCGGACTCGCGGTGAGCCGCGTCGTGCTCGAACGCTTCGGCACCGACCTGGGGTCCGGTTACTTCCGCGGCATCGAGGCCACGTTCGCGCCCGATCCATGGGCGTTGTCCGCGATCGCGTTCCTCGGCATCGCGACCTCGCTCGCCGGTGCGTGGGCCGTGGCGCGCAGTGCCAGCCGCGTGGAGATCGCCTCGGCGCTTCGCGAGCGCGCGCACGACCTGCCGGCCGGAGATCGGCACGCGCTGCCTGTCGCCCTGGGTCTCATTGTTGCCGGTGTTCCGTTCCTCTGGGCACCGCCCGTCGGCGGCCTTCCGCTCGGCGGCTACACCACCATCGCGCTCTGGCTCGCGGCCTCGGCGTTGCTCGTGCCTCCAGCCTGCCGCGCCCTTCTCGCGCGCTTCGCGCCCACGCGCGATCCGATCGCGCACCTGGCCGCCGCGCAGTTCCGCCACCTCCCCGGCCATCTTGCGGCGAGCGTGGCGGGCATCGTCGTGTCCGCATCGCTCTGCGCCGCGATGGTGGTGATGGTGCATTCCTTCCGCGTCTCGCTCGACCGGTGGCTCACCAGCGTGATCGGCGCGGATCTCTACGTGCGGGGCGCGGAAGGCGACACCGTCACCTTCAGTCCCGAGCAACAACGCGCGATCGCGGCGCTTCCGCAGCTCGCCCGCGTCGACGTGATGCGCTATGACCGCCTCACGCTCGGCGCCGACGTGCCGCAGGTGACGCTGCTCGCGCGCACCCTCGATGACCGCGTGCTGCGCGGCTTCCAGGCCGAGCCCGCGTCGCGGCCCGAGAACACCAAGGCGATACCCGTGTGGGTGAGCGAGGCCGCGGTCGATCTCCATGGATGGCGCAAGGGCGAGCCGATGACGCTTCCGATCGGCGGACGCTCGACCGAGGTGTTCGTCGTCGGAACCTTCCGCGACTTCGCGCGGACCTGGGGCGCCGTGCTGATGGACATCGAGGACTACCGCCGCCTCACCGGTGACCTGGCCGCCAACGACCTCGCGGTGGATCTCACCGATCGGGCCCGCACGAGCGAGGCACAGGCCGCGATCCGCCTCGCACTCGCCGACGCTCCGGCCCTGCGCATCGAGGACGCAACGGGACTCCACCAGCGTTCGCTCGACATCTTCGACCGCACGTTCGCGGCCACGTACGCGCTCGAGGCGGTGGCCCTGGTGATCTCGCTCGCGGGTCTGACCAGCAGCTTCGCCGCCATCGCCTGGTCGCGGCGGCGCGAGTTCGGCGTGCTGCGCCACCTGGGCCTCCGGCGTCGCGACGTGCTGCGGATGCTCACCGTGGAAGGCGCCGTTGCCGGAACGCTCGGCGCGGCGATTGGTCTCGCCTCGGGCGCGGCGATCAGCGTCGTGCTGGTGCAAGTGGTGAACCGCCAGTCGTTCCATTGGGGCATGGAGGTGCACTGGCCGTTTGCGGCGCTCGTCGCCCTTGCCACGGCGCTGGTTGTCGCGTGCGCCATCGGGGCGCGCTGGAGTGCCCACGCGGCGGTTCGCGAGGAAGCCGTTCGAGCGGTGCGGGACGATGCGTAGCCTCATTCGCGTGCTTGTCCAGGCATTCGCCGGTACGTTGGTGCTCGCGAGCGTGTCGCTGCTCGCGGGCACGTTGCTGCTTACCGGCACAGCCGTAGCATCCGACACGGCGACCTACGATCCCGTCGTCCCCGGCCGCGCGATTCGTCTGCCGGAAGACGCCGGAGCGCATCCCGGACATCGCCTCGAGTGGTGGTACGTGACCGGCCATCTCGATTCCGACGAGGGCCCGCTCGGATTCCAGGTGACGTTCTTTCGCGCACGCAATCCCGATGCCGAGGGACGCGCGAGCCGTTTCGCGCCCTCGCAGCTCCTCTTCGCACACGCAGCGCTCGCGCAGCCATCGCACGGGCGCCTGCGCCACGAGGAGCGCAACGCCCGCGCCGGCTTCGGCCTCGCCGAGGCACGCACCGGCGGGACCGACGTCTTCATCGACGACTGGTCGATGAAATTCGCGGAAGGCGCCTACCGCACGCGCATCCCCGGCGACGCGTTCACGCTCGACCTCACGATGCGGCCCACGCAGCCGCCGATCCTGCAGGGCGACCGGGGCTTCAGCCGCAAGGGACCCTCCCTGGAATACGCCAGCTACTACTACAGCGAGCCCCATCTCGAGGTCACCGGCACCGTGCGGGTCGGTGGCAAATCGCTTCCTGTGCGCGGTACCGCGTGGCTCGATCACGAATGGTCCAGCGCTCCGCTCGCCAAGGAGGCCGTCGGTTGGGATTGGGTGGGCCTCAACTTCGAGGATGGCGCCGCCCTGATGGCCTTTCGCATGCGCGGCCGCACCGGCAATGTCGTGTGGGCCGGCGGTACCTATCGACCCGCCCGCGGAGAACCGGTCACGCTCGGCCCCGACGATGTTCGCTTCACGCCGCTGCGCTCGTGGAAATCGCCCCGAACCGCGACCGACTATCCCGTCGCGATGGAGGTGCGCGCCGGCGGACGCACCTGGAAGCTGGAGCCGCTGCTCGATGACCAGGAGCTGGACGCGCGCGGCAGCACCGGCACGCTCTACTGGGAAGGCGCGGTGAAGGTCACGGGCTCCTCCGCGGGCAAGGGCTACCTCGAGCTCACCGGTTACCGCGAGAAGCTGCCGTTCTGAGTCCGCTATCATCGCGGCCATGACGGCGAACGTGCTGCGCGACGTGCATCCCGAGCAGGGCGTTCGCGCCGAGGTGGGCGAGATCGCGGCCATCGAGGCGCTGCGCGGCGTCGCGGTGCTGTGGGTGATCCTCTTCCACTACTGGGTGCTGCGCGTGGACGCGTTCCCGAAGGATCCGTGGAACGCCTTCATCGCCTCGGTGCCGCCGCTTCGCGCGATCGTCTCCAACGGCTACCTCGGGGTCGAGCTCTTCTTCCTCATCACCGGGTTCCTGCTCACGCTGCCGTGGTTCCGCCACGCACTGCAGGGCCGGCCCGCACCCTCGGCCCGCGGCTTCTACGTGCGGCGGATCCGGCGCATCGTGCCGGCCTACTACGTGCAGCTCTTCTTCCTGATCGTGGTGTTCGTGCCGCTCTACTACGGCTCGAACTACTGGATGAGGAACCTCGGGTACCTCGCCTACAACATTCCCGCGCACCTCTCGTTCCTGCACTACACGACGCCGCTGTCCTCGGCGTCGATGAACGTGAACGGCGCGCTCTGGACGCTGACGCTCGAGGCGCAGTACTACGTGATCCTCCCGCTGCTGGCGCCGCTCTTCGTGCGCGCGCCCTGGCGGACGCTCGTGGCGCTGCTGGTGATCGCGACCGCCTGGCGCTGGTTCTCGCTGCACGACATGAATGCGTTCGTGGCGTGGCAGAAGTCGCTGGCGTACAAGGATGTCCCCGAGTCGGCGATCCGCCACCTGGTGGAGACGCAGCTTCCGGCCTTCCTCGGCCACTTCGCGCTCGGCGTGATGCTGGGACGCGCGTGGCTGCTGTCGAAAGGGGGTTGGAGCCCTGCCACCACCGCAGCGTGGGTTGTCGCGGCCTGCGGCGGACTCACGATGGTCTACCTCGTCCACTCGTCGCTGCCCGGCTTCTTCGGCGGCTCGACGTGGGCCACCGCACCGATCGCCTTCGCGCTCGCGATGCACGTGGCGATCACCGTGGCCCCACGCATCGGGCAGGCGCTCGCGATCGCCCCGCTTCGCTTCCTGGGCCGCATCAGCTACTCGGCCTACCTCTACCACCTGCCGTTCCTCTTCAACTGGAACCTGTACGGCCCGGCGGACTGGGGCTGGATGAGCTTCGCCACCTACGCCACGATGGTGCTCGCCGTCTCGTACCTCTCGTACCGGTTCGTCGAAATCCCCTTCATGAAGCCCGCACGGAAAGAGCCATGGCCGACAAACGCTGCCCCTGGTGCCTCGGGAGCCCCGAGTACATCGCCTACCACGACCGCGAGTGGGGACGCCCCGTCCACGACGATCGCGTCTTCTTCGAATTCCTGATCCTCGAGGGCGCGCAGGCCGGGCTCTCGTGGTCGACGATCCTCGCCAAGCGCGAGAACTACCGGAAGGCCTTCGCGGGCTTCGACCCGGTGAAAGTGGCTCGCTTCACGCCCGACAAGGTGAAGAAGCTGCTGCTCGATCCGGGCATCGTTCGGAACCGCCTGAAGGTCGCGGGCGCCGTGAAGAATGCGAAGGCGTTCCTCGCCGTGCAGAAGGAGTTCGGAAGCTTCGATGCCTACGTGTGGCGCTTCGTCGGTGGCAAGCCGAAGGTGAATCGCCCTCGCTCCACCAAAGGCGTTCCCGCAACGACGCCGGAGTCCGATGCACTGTCGAAGGACCTCAAGAAGCGCGGCTTCACGTTCGTCGGCTCCACGATCATGTACGCCTTCATGCAAGCCACCGGCCTCGTCGACGACCACATCGCCGGATGCCCCGCCGCAAATAATTAGGGTCTGACCCTAATTATTTTCGAGACTTCGCTCCGACGGTGAGGGCCGTCGTGATCGCCAGGAGCTGGAGTGCTGCGGCGCCCCAGAGGACGTGGGTGTACTGGCCGGCGTCCATCATCGGCCCGAAGACCAGCGGCGCGACGGCGAATCCGACATCGAGTCCCGAGTACGTGAAGCCGTAGACGCGTCCGAAGGCGCGCTGGCCGAAGGTGCTCGTGGCTGCACGGCGCACGAGGATGTCTCGCGACGGGCCGGAGAAGCCCACACCGAACCCCATCACGGCCATCAGCACGGGCAACGCAACCGCCGGCAGTACGGCCGAGGCGATGAGGCCCGCGGCAACGGCGGCGACCGAGAGCGCGATCGCGACGCGGCGGTCTTGCCCATCACCCTTCGCGGCAAAGAAGCCGCCGGTCGCCGTGCCCGCCGCGCTCGCCAGCAGGTACGCGGTCAATGCCGATGCCGCCATCGGAATGGACACGTGATAGACGTTCGTGAAGACCGGCGTGGAGTAGTTCTGCAGCGCGCCGAAAGCGAGCGTCACGATGAAGAAGAATGCGAAGCAGAGCCACACCGTGGGCGCGGCGAGGAAGTCGAACGTTCCACCCGATTTCTTGCCGTCCGGTTCCGCGGCAACTCGCGCATCGTCCAGCGTGCGGCGATTGAGGAAGGCCACGATCAAGGCAAGCACGCCCACCAACGCAGCCGTCACGCCCGCGGCCCGCCAGTTCCAAGCCGAGGCGATCGTGGTGAGCAGGACCGGCGCCATGGCCCAGCCGAGATTGCCGGACAACCCGTGCACCGAGAACGCATGGCCCAGCCGCGGCGTGGAGACTCGGCGGTTCAGCAGCGTGAAGTCGACGGGATGGAACACCGAGTTTCCGAGCCCCGCGAGGAAGGCCGCGCCGAGCAGCATCGCCATGCTGGTGGAAGCGGCGAGGAGCAGGCCCGAGACGATGAAGAGACCGATGCCGCCATAGAGCACGCGTAGCGCCCCGTACCGATCGACGATGAACCCCGAGAGCGCCTGCCCGATGCCCGAGACGACGAAGAACACCGTCATCGTGAGGCCGACCTGCGTGAAATTGAGCCCGAAGTCCGCCATCAGCCACGGAAACAGCGACGGGAACATGAAGTGGTAGAAGTGCGACGTGCCGTGGACGTACCCCACCAGCGAGATGACGGTGGCGTCCTGTCGAAGCGTGGTAGGGAGCGAGGCGGTGGACACGGCAAATCCGGGGCAAGTAGCGGAAATTATATATGGCCTACACTATTCGAAAGGTCCGCCCTTTCATCAGCGACGAACCATGAACGAATCCCGTCCCGCACGCCCCGACAACGCCCTCCTCGACGAGGTGCGCTCCGGCATTGCGCTGCCCTTCGGCGACGCGATCGCCTCGGCCGTGCCCGCGGTCGTGGAGGTGCTGGAGCAGCAGCTGATGCAATCGCCCGAGCGCACTCAATGGAAGCCGCTCAAGGGCGCCATCGCGATGCTGCGCGACGGCGGCCGGGCGCTCGGGGGCCGGGCCCGCGACCGTTTGATCGCCCGCTTCGACGCGAAGCTGACGCCGGGCGCCGACACGCTCGGACAGACCGCGCGCTTCTCGCTCGAGTCGCTCTCCCTGGTGGCGGACGACGAGATGCAGGAAGAGATCCTCCTCGGCAACGCCACGCGCCGGCTCAAGGACCAGTCCGACGAGGAGCTCTTCGCGCTCACCCATCGCCTGGCATCGATCCTCGGGCGCGACTCGCTGCCCGACGAGATGAACCCCGTCTTCCCGCGCGTGTTCGCGCGTGCGCTCCTCGATGCCATCGGCGAAGGCGGCATCGACCTGCAGGGCCGGCTCGCGGCGTTCGGCGCCTTCGGGCCCGCGATGCTCGAGGTCGTGCCGCAGTGCTACGCGGCGGCCAATCGCTTGCTGCGCGAACGCGGCGTGATGCCCGATTTCCGCAAGGCCTACGGCTCCGTCGTGAATCCGGAGAACCGCGCGGTGCGTGCCGGTGATGCCGGCGCGGCGGGTGCGTTGGGGACCGGCGCCGCCGCCCCGCCCACGCACGCGTCGAGCCCGGCGGCAGGTTCCGCAGGTTCGGCGGCGTCCGCGCCCGCAGACCCAACCGCTGCCCTCTTCGAACGCCTCGTCTCCGGTGGTGGTGCACGTCCCGCCGCGCCCAGTGCCCCGCCGCCTTCGACACCGGGCCTGGTGACGATCCAGGTGCGGCCCGAGCTCGTGGCGGCCCTGCGTGCGCTGGAGTCCCGCATGCCTGCCGATGCGCAGGGCTCCGCGGCTGGCGCGATGCCCATGGCCCCGTCCGCGATGCCGTCCTTCGGTGCCGCGCCCGCGGGCGGCGACGACGCCTTCATCATCGCCGAGCCCCTCTATCCGGTCGTCATCCCGCGCATCAAGCGCGAGATGGGCGCGGCGCTCACGCCTTCGGATGCCGTCGTGGCCGATCTCGTGGCGGCCCTCTTCGAGCGACTCTTCGCCGATGAGCGCCTCGCCGATGGATTCAAGGCGCAGGTGGGCCGCTTGCAGCTCCCGGTCTTCAAGGCCGTGATGCAGGACCGCGCGTTCTTCACCGACAAGAAGCATCCGATCCGCGAGCTGATCGACGTGATGGCTCAACTCGGCGGGGCCGAAGCTTCGGTCCAGGTCGACGGCAAGGCGCCGGTGGAATGGGTCGCCGGGGCGGTCGAGGCGATCGTGATCGAGCATGGGGAGGACCCGGGCACGTTCGCGCGCGCGGCACGCCACCTGGGCGAGATCCTCGAGCGCCACGCCGAGGCCGCGCTCGAGCACGACGAGGACGTGCAGGTGATCCGCCAGCGCGAGACGCAGCTGGACGGCATGCGCGAGGCCACGCTCGCGATCGCCCACCGCCTCGCCGCCGGCCACTACGCGCCCCACGTCGCCGACTATCTCTATCGAAGCTGGCGCGAGGTGATGGTCTTCGACTATCTTGCCGGCGGCGAGGCGGGCGACGACTGGAAGAGCGACATCGAGACGCTCGACGACTTGCTGTGGCTCATGACGCCGCGCTTCACGCTGCCCGAGCGCGAGCGCATGGTGTCGCTGCTGCCCTCGCTCGCGTTCCGCGTGCGCCTGGGCCACGTTCGCGCCAGCATGGACGGCGATCGCTCCGCGGCCCTGGTCGAGGAGATGAAGGAGCTGCACGAGGAGCTCACGCGCTCGCGCACGGCCACGACTCCGGCAAGGCCGTTGCGCAAGGCCCCGCCCGCCGAGGCGACGGTCCCCTCCCCCGACGACTACACGGCCACGCTCAGCATCTCGAGCGCCACGCTCGCCGAGGAAGGCCTGTTCCGCGGCGCGTGGTTCGAGTTCATCGACACGGACGGCACGCGCCACCGCTGCCGCCTGAACTGGATGAGCCCCGTGCAGGGCACCTGCCTCTTCAAGGACCTCGACCAGAACCGCTCCTTCGCGATCGGGCTCCTGGATCTTCGCGAGCGCCGCCGCGTGGGCACCGTGCTCAAGGTGGACGGTCCCGGCGTGGCCCAGGCCTCGATCGAAGGCGCCATCGCGGACGTGGCCGGAGGGCTCGTCTAGAATCGCGGGATGGAGAATCCCGTCGTCGTGCAACGCGAGGGCCCCCTCGCGATCGTCACCCTCAACCGCCCCGAGAAGCTGAACGCGCTCAACCGCGCGATGTGGGTGGACCTCGCCGAATCGTTCGAAGCGCTCGCCGACGAGCCGTGGGTGCGCTGCGTCGTGCTCCGCGGCTCGGGCACGCGGGCCTTCTCGCCCGGCGCCGACATCTCCGAATTCGAGTCGCAGCGCGCCAACGTCACGCAGGCCCGCGAGTACGGCGAGGTGATGCGCCGCGCGATCGCCGCGATCGACGGCTGCCCGCATCCCGTGGTCGCGATGATCCATGGCGTGTGCGTCGGCGGCGGGCTCGAGGTCGCCGCGCTCGCCGATATCCGCATCTGTGGCGAATCGAGCCGCTTCGGTGTCCCGATCGCGAAGCTCGGCCTCACGATGGCCTATCCCGAGATCGAGGCGCTGGTGCGGCTCGTGGGCGAGGCCGTGTCGATGGAGATCCTGCTCGAAGGCCGCGTGTTCGACGCCCGGGAGGCGCTCGACAAGGGGCTCGTGAACAAGGTGGTCGCCGATGCGGAGGTCGAGGCCGAGTCGCTCGCGACCGCGACGCGCATCGCGGAGGGCGCTCCTCTCGTGGCGCGGTGGCACAAGAAGTTTGCCCGGCGCCTTCGGTCCGTGGAACCCCTCTCCGCGGATGAAATCGATGAAGGGTTTGCTTCGTTCGGAACTGACGATTTCCAGGAGGGGCGCAAGGCGTTCCTCGAAAAACGGAAGCCCTCTTTCGAGGGGAAATGACTACGGCAAACGGCGCCCTCCGCAGATAAACACGGATAAACGCAGATAACTTCAAAGGCAAAGGTCTTGGGATCAAACCCCATTTTGTTTTTCATCTGCGTTTATCCGTGTTTATCTGCGGAGGACGCCTTTCGCCTTAGGGTTTTGAAATGAGCGGACCGCTGAAGGGCATCAAGGTCATCGAGCTGGCCCAGATCATGGCCGGCCCCACCTGCGGCATGCTCCTCGCCGACATGGGCGCCGACGTCATCAAAGTGGAAAAGCTCCCCGGTGGCGACGACACGAGGAGCTACAGCGAGCCCTCGATCGCCGGCGAATCGGCCGCGTTCATGATGCTGAACCGCAACAAGCGCGGCATCGCGGTGAACCTGAAGACCCCCGGCGGCCTCGAGGTCGTGAAGAAGCTGCTCGCCGATGCCGACGTCGTCACCGAGAACTACCGCAAGGGGACGCTGGAGAAGCTCGGGCTGGGCTACGACGTGCTTGAGAAGCTGAACCCGCGCCTCGTCTATTGCGCGGTGTCCGGGTACGGCCGCACCGGCCCGTACGCGGACAAGGGCGGCTTCGACCTGATCGCGCAAGGCTTCGCGGGACTCATGAGCATCACCGGCGAGCCCGGCGGGCCGCCGATGAAGTCGGGCACCTCGATCGCGGACATCAACGCCGGAGTCTTCGCGGCGCTGGGGATCGTCTCCGCCCTGCACGCGCGCGCGACCACCGGGCGCGGACAAATCGTCGAGACCTCGCTCATGGAGGCCGCGATCCAGCAGACCTACTGGCAATCGGCGATCTACTTCGCCACCGGCGTGAGCCCCGGGCCCTCCGGATCCGCGCACCTGCTCACGGCGCCCTACCAGGCGTTCCCCACGGCCGATGGATGGGTCAACGTCGGCGGCGCGAACCAGGCCAACTGGGAACGCATCGTGAAAGTCATCGGCCGCCCCGAGCTGGCCGACGACGCGCGGTTCAAGACCAATGGCGATCGCATGCGCAACCTCGCGGCGCTCACGCCAATGGTGGCCGAGCGCATGAAGACGCGGCCGTCGGCTGAATGGCTCGCGGCGTTCGAAGCGGCCGGCGTCCCCGCGGGCCCCGTCAACAAGATCGGCGACATGCTCGAGGATCCCCAGGTTGCCGCACGCGAGATGGTGGTCGAGGTCGATCATGCGAAGGCAGGCCGCATGAAGACCCTGGGCCTGCCGCTCAAGTTCTCCGATACACCCGGAGAAGTTCGTCGTGGCGCCCCGACACTGGGGCAGCACACGCGCGAGGTTCTCGCGGATCTCGGCTACTCGGCCACCGAGATGGACCAGCTCATCGCCTCCGGCGCGGTCGCTGCCTGACACGCACTTCGTCGCAGTCCTACAGAGCGCTCGGAGGGTGGGCAGTCCCGGCGCCGGCGCGAAAGTGCGTCAATGGGTCATGGCCGAGCTCACCTTCCCCGGACAACGACAGCGCACGAGCCGCACGGGCAACCCTCGCCCCAGCCCTCGTCCTGCCGACCCCTCCGTGCGCCCGCGGGGCGTCGCGGCCATTGCCGCCGGACTGGTCGCGGGCATCGCGTACCTCGTCACGCTGTCCGTGATGGGCTCGGTCGTCGATGGTGACGGCATGTGGAATCCGTTCCACCGCATCGCGGCCATGCTCATGGGCCCGTCCGCGATGGAGAACGCGGATGCGTTCAACGCCAACGTGGTCTTCAGCGCGCTCGCCGTGCACGCGGGCCTGTCGATGATCTACGGCTTGGTCATGGCCTTCCTGATCGTGGAGTTCTCGCAGGAATCGGCTCCGTGGGTCGGCGCCGCGTGCGGGGCGTTGCTCTACGTCGTGAACTACTACGGCTTCACCGGCCTGTACCCGTGGATGATCGAGATGCGCGGCGTCGTGACGTTCTCCGCGCACGTGCTGTTCGGCGGCCTCGTCGCCTCCTGCTACTGGCCTCTGCACGAGCAGCAGGACGCCGAAGCGCACCTGTCCGCTGGATAGCGGTTTCCTGTCCGGTTGCCCCGGAGGGCGCGTGCTACCTTGGCGCCCATGCCATCGCTCGTCGTCCTCTCGCTGCTCGCCGTTTCGGCGCTCGTAACGTCCTTCATCTCCGGAATCCTCGGAATGGCGGGCGGGATGATCCTCATGGGGATCCTCCTCGCGATGCTGCCGCTGCCCCAGGCGATGATGCTGCACGGGATCACGCAGCTCTCGGCCAACGGCTGGCGCGCGTGGCTGTGGCGGCACGAGGTGGACTGGCGCGTGTTCCGCGGCTACGTCTACGGCGCGCTGGGGTCTACGGCCTTCTTCATCCTCGTGCAACTCGTCGTGACCAAGCCCGTGGCGCTCGTGATCCTGGGCTTCACGCCGTTCGTGGCCCTCGCCCTTCCCGAGAAGTGGCACCTCAACGTCGAGCGCAAGTTCCACTCGGCCGCGTGCGGGGTCATCTGCACAGTCCTCTCACTCACGGCGGGCGTGTCGGGTCCAATCCTCGACGTCTTCTTCGTCCGCTCGAAGATGAGCCGCCACAAGGTCGTCGCTACCAAGGCCATGACGCAGAGCTTCTCCCACCTGCAGAAGATCCTCTACTTCGGCGCCATCACGGTCGGCGAAGGCGCGCACATCCACTGGGGCGTGGCCGCGATGATGATCGCGCTCGCGATGGCCGGCACCAGTCTCTCGCGCAGCGTGCTCGAGAAGATGGACGACAAGTCGTTCCGCCAGTGGACCCGATGGACGGTCATGACGGTCGGGGTCGTCTATCTCGTCAGCGGCGTGGTGCTCCTCCTCAAGAACTAGGGAGGGTGGGAGGGGGTTGGCGAAACGATGTCTGGACACCGGCTGGTTCCAGAAGGTTTCGACAACCCCCTCCCACCCTCCCCTAGTTCTTGAGGAGCAACCGGTCGATCGCGTTGAGGACTTCGTAGACCGGCGTGAAGTCCTTGAAGAGCTCCTCGTCGCTGGCGGACACGCCGCTCGACCGAACGACCTCGAAGATCTCGTGCCACGTCCGCTTGCCGTCGATGTGCTTCACGATCGCGGGGCCATGGCGGCCCGGCGAGACGGTGACGGAGAGTCCCGTGTACCGGTGGTCGAGCTGCACCGCGGAGCCGCGGCCCGAGGCGAGGAAGCCCGCGAGCTGGTTGCCGTCGAGCGGCTCGTGGAAGAAGAACGGCACCAGCTCCGGATCCCCGTAGCGCGCCACCGCGGGCTTGCGTGTCGCATAGAACGAATGCGTCTGCACCTTGCCGGTCAGCATCTCGCCGATCGCGTACTGGCGCCGGCGCGGCATCTCGCGGATGCGCTCGGCGAGCTTCGGGGGCTTGGGTCCCAGGCGCAGGTGCGGCAGGTAGGCCGAGCGGCCGTTCTGCACGTCCGTGAGCTCGAGGTGGAGGCCGTGGCCATCCTCGAGCCACGCGAAGAGCTCATCGACCGTGTAGCCGCGGTCCTGCGGATGCAGCAGCAAGTCCACGAGCCCCGCGTCGCTCACGCGATGATCCGAGTAGAGATCCTCGCCGCGCTTGAACCAGTTGGACGCCGGCAAGACGCCCAGCAACTCCTTCGCGGCCATGATCCGCTTGCGAAGCTCGAGGTCCTCGCCGATCGCGAGGCGCATCAGCTCCTGCATCTGGTAGACGCCGGTGCGGCCCACGGTGCCGTAGACCATCAGGCCCAACGCGCCGCCCTCCTCGAGTGAGCCGAGCAGCGCGCGCAAACCCGCATCCGGCTCCGGCAAGTGGTGAAGGACGCCCACGCAGTTGATGTAGCGGAAGGTGCCGAGCTCGAGGCGTGGGAGCTCCAGCAGCGACTCGTGGACGAAGCGCACGTTCTTCAACCCGCGCGCTTCGACGCGCCGGCGCGCCAGCTCCAGGCTGGTCTTGCTGAAGTCGAGGTGCACGACCTCCGCATCGGTGCCGCGAAGCTGCTCGGCCAGGAAGACCGTTGCATCGCCCGTGCCGCCGCCGGCCACCAGGGCGCGAAAGCCCTCCTGGAAAACCGAACGCCCACCGAAACCGTAGTGGGCGATCATGGGAAGGTCATCGAGCCACGTGCGCAGCAGCCGCTGCTTTTCCTCGGCGGGATCGCGGGCGGGGTACGGCAGCGCTTCGTATTGGGATCGGACGGCGTCGCTCAAGGCGACAGGGTAGCCGACGCGAGCGCTTCGCGGAAGGTGAAGGCCTCGGGCGTGGGGCCGTTGCGGCGCAAGTGATCCAGCCGGCGCGACGCTTCGGCGACATCGGGCCGATGGCCCTCCGGCACCCACCAGAGCGCGGCATAGGCCTCGGCGAGCTTCTCGAACCATTCGCGGCGCCGGCGCATGTACTGCACGTGCTCGCTCTGGAAGGCGAACTCGTGCAGCGACTTCGCATCGCGCCACACCGTGAGGTTCACGATCACGCCCTCGCCGAACGGGCTCTCGAACGACGTGGCGTTGCCCGCATCGTCCTTCAGCCGCCACACGAAGCCCGGAGCCGCCTCGGCGAGCGCGTTGATGCGGTCGAGGTTCGCGACGAAGTCCGCGAGCATCGGCGAATCGAGCGGCGCCCGCAGGCGCGCGATGTTGAGCTGGGCGAGCTCGCGAGCCATGTCAGGGCATCCGCGTGATGTAGCGTCCGACCGTGCTGCCGTTGGGCAGGCGGTGGGTCACGATCGCCCATTTCGTCCCGGGCGCGGCGCCCTCGGGCGGCGGCACGTCGAACTGCAAGTAGGCCTCGCCGAGATCCTGCGCGGTGACGGGGTTGCCGGTCGTGCGGATCGTGCGGCCTTCCCACGTCGAGGCCGACTTCCAGCGGCCCGACTGCAGGGTGACCCACGTCGGCGCGGCATTCGGCCCTTCCACGTAGTCGAACACCGCGGCGAACACGGCATCCAGCGGCGACTGGTGGATCAACACGCCCCAGCCCGGCTGCGACGGGTTCCACCACGCGCCCGTGTAGTCGGTGAGCGGGAACGGAATCGGCGGCGCGACGAAGATCGTCGAGCGCGGGATCACGGAGAACTGCAGCCGCTCGGTCACGACGACGTTCTCGAAGCTGCCCTGCGCCACCTCCACGCTGTACAGGCCGACCGGGAACGCGCCGAGGCGGATGTCCACTTGCTTGGGCGTGCCGGGGACCAGGCAGTTGTTGTCGCGCATGCGGACCTGGATCGCGGTGCCGGTGTTGACCACTTGCACCGTATCGGGGTTGAAGGCGCACGAGTCGACCGTGGTGCGCAGGTTCACGAGCTCGAACGGCAGCGGCGCCGTGGGAAAGAACGTGGATGCCGCTCCAGCCTGCGGCGCGATGAGGGAGGCGGCCACGGCCATGCCGGCGGCCAGGGATTTCACGAACGACATCGGTGTTCCTTCTGGAGGGTTCTCGTCACGCCGGCAATTATCCCGTGAAGGGTGCCGGAGGTCGTTACCGTCCGTTCCCCCGGAACCGCATTCCGTCGCAGGGTGGAAACCCGGTTTCGAACCGGGAAACGCCGGTCAGTAGCGGGTGAGGAGCTCGGAGAGCGCGTTCAGGTCCACGGGCTTCACCAGGAAGCTGTCGAAGCCCGAGGCGCTGGCGGCCTTGCGGTCCTCGGGCTGTCCGTAGCCCGTGAGCGCCACGAGGCGGATGGCATCGCCGCCGGGGGCGGCCCGGAGTTGGCGCGCGACCTCGAAGCCGTCGAAGATCGGCAGGCCGATATCCACGAGCGCCACGTCCGGATGCGTTGCGAGCGCGCGTTCCACGGCGTGCGGTCCGTCGTGGGCGACGTCCACTTCGTGGCCGCGGAGGGTGAGGAGCGTGCGCAGCGTCTCGGCGCTGTCCGCGTTGTCCTCCACGACCAGCACGCGGAGGGCACGCGAATCGCGATCCACGGCGAGCGCGTCGGACACCTCGCGCTCCGGAGCATTGGCGCGCGGCAGGCGCACCACGAAGCGCGCTCCCTTGCCGATCCCCTCGCTCTGCGCGGTCACACGGCCCGTGTGCAGCTCGACCAGGTTCTTCACCAGCGTGAGGCCGAGGCCGAGCCCGCCCTGCGCGCGGTCGAGCGTCCGCTCGCCCTGGATGAAGAGCTCGAAGATGCGCGGCAGGAGCTCGGGCGCGATGCCCTCCCCCTCGTCGCTCACCTCGAAGACCGCTTCGTTGCCCTCGGTGGTCACGCGCACGCGGATGCGCCGTCCCGGAGGCGTGTACTTCACCGCGTTCTCGACCAGGTTCACCGCGATCTGCTCGATGCGTGTCTCGTCCCCCGAGATCCACGCCTCGCCGATCTCGAGGTCGACCGGGTGGTCGCCGACGCGGCCCGCCTCCTGCAGCACGGCGACGGAGCGGCGCACGATCCGACCCAGCTCGATCAACTTGCGGTCGAGCACGATCTTGCCGCTGGTCACGCGCGCGACGTCCAGCAAATCGTCCACGAGATCCGTGAGGTGATGCGCCTGGCGCACGACGATCTCGCGGGAGCGCACGGCATGCGGGCTCGCAGGCGGCACGCGGTCGATCACCGCCATCGCCGCCGTGATCGCATGCAGGGGATTGCGCAGCTCGTGCCCCAGCATCGCGAGGAACTCGTCCTTCGCGCGGTTCGCGCCCTCGGCGCCCGTGCGCGCCTGCCGCTCGCGCGCAAGCGATTCGTTCAACGCGTCCTGGCGCTCATTCAGGAGCTGCGAGGCCTCCGCGAACGCGCGGTTGGCGCCCTCCACTTCGGTGATCCCGTGGCTTCTCAGCGTCGCGGGCGCGGCGCCCCTCGCGAGCGCCTGCGCGGAATCGGCGAGCGACGCCACCGGCAGCGCGATGCGCCGGCCGACATAGAGCGCGGCGAGCACCGCCAGCAGCAGCGCCGCGAGCGCGATGCCGGACATCACGATGGTGGGGCGATGCAGCGCCGCCTCGATCTCCGACATCGGAATGCCGATGCCGATGATCCAGCCCGAGCGCGCTCGCCGATGCGCCGTCTGGAACGGCACGCCCTCGAGGCTCGTGCTGCGGTATTTCCCTTCGAGCGGCGCCTTCGCGATCTCGCCCAGGAATGTGTTGGACGCGCGCTTGCCCATCCAGCGCTCGTTGTTCAGCGTGCGCGCGATGATCACGCCTTCGCGGTCGATCAGCGTGACCGTCGCCGCCTCGGGCACCGTGAAGCCCGAGAGGAAGCGCACCCAATAGGTGGCATCGACGTTCGCGGCCACGACGTGCGTGACCGCATTGCCGCGCACCACGGGAATGACCACTTGAATCACGGGTGTGGCACCGGCGGCCGACTGCACGAGCCCCGAGACCGCGGGCCGGCCCGAGATGACGACGGCCTTCAGCACCGAGGGATCGATGAAGCCGGCCGTGGGCTCGTAGACGTTTCGTCCGACGCCCACGGCGTGCTTGCCGCCGGCATCCGCGATCGCGATGGAGCTCCACGTCGGCTGCGTGGCGAGCTCGCGTCGGGCAGCGGCGACAAAGCGCGGGCTGTTCTCGTTGTCGGGATCGCTCTCGGCGACCAGTCCCTGCAGGGCACGGCTGTAGCCCTCGGTCTCCGAATCCACCGCGATCGCGAGCGCGCGCGTGTTGCCGAGGTAGGACTCCGCATACGCGGCGCGCTGCTCCTGCCAGAGCGTGACGACCACATACCCCGCGAAGGCCAGCACGGGGAAGACCGCGACGGCAACGAGGATCAGCAGGTGGGAGCGGAGCGTCATGGGAGATCTTGCGAGGACCTCCGCATTCTACTGTGCCGATCGCCCGGCACGGCGGGGTGTTGCACCCCGCCGTTCAAGCTGTCGCTACTGGATGACGCCGCATGCGATGCGGGCACCGCCTCCGCCGTTTGCCGGCGGCTCGCCGTAGGTGTCGCCGCCCGCATGGATCATGAGCGACTTGCCCTTCAGCTCGGCCCACGTGAGGCCGTCCACATTGATGTTCTCCGCGGCCTTGCCGTTGGCCGAGACCTTGAGGACCGGGAGATCGCCCTTGTGCCCGCCGCCCGCCGGACCCGAGTGCTTGGCGGTGTTCTGCGGATCGTAGTGCGGGCCGGCCGCTTCGCCGGGCTCCATCTTGCCGTCCTTCATCGCCGCACCGCAGGTCGGATTCTGGTGCACGTGGAAGCCGTGGTCGCCCGGCGGGAGGCCCGACAGGGATGTCGCGAACACGACGCCCTTGCCCTGGTAGCCCGGGGTGATGACGACGTCGCCCAGCGCCTTGCCGGTGGACGTGGGGCCGATCATCTGCATCTTCACGGTGTAGTTGAGGTCGGCGTGGGCGGCACCTGCGGCGAGCGACAGGGCCACGACGGAAAATGTTGCAAGCCTTTGCATGGAAGTCTCCTCGGTTTCGTATCGTGTCTCGCATTGGAGACGTACGGCCCGCGCTTGTTCCCCTTAGAATGAAATGAACCTGAGGAGGCTCCCCATGCGATACGAGAACGATCCCGACGGATTGCGGCTGCCGGTCAAGCTCGATACGACCACCAACGGCGAGTTCTCGCCGATCGCGCTCTCCCCCGTCCACCACGAGGCGCGGCACGTCGCCTTCGCCGAAGCGTGCGGGAACGCGAAGCGCCTCGGCCTCGAGCGCCGCGGCTTCCTCGTCTCCGCGTGCGGTGTCGCCACGACGCTGCTCGGCATGAACGCGGCCTACGCGAAGCACGGCATGACGGGCGGCTTCTACGAGCTTCCGAAGGAGGCGGCGCTCGACCCGGTGGCGGCACGCAGCGCCGTCGACGGCCGCGAGTTCATCTTCGACGTGCAGGGCCACTTCGTGAATCCGTCGGGCGCGTGGCTGAAGCGCCTGCCGAAAGGGGCCAAGCCGCTCGGGTTCGCCACGTCGCGCGCCGAGTGCAAGGTGCACCAGGGGCCCGGCGATTTCGATTACCTCCGGTGCGTGGGTCCCGACCAGTTCGTGAAGGACGTCTTCATGGACTCCGACACGGACCTCATGGTCCTCTCCTTCGTGCCGTCCACGCGCGAGGGCGAGCCGCTCACGATGGAAGAAGCGGAGTCGACCGCGCGCATCGTCGAGAAGCTCGAGGGCACGCACCGCATGTACATCCACGGGCGCGTGAACCCGAACCAGAAAGGCGATCTCGAGGGCATGGACGAGCTGGCCGCCCGCCACAAGGTCGCGGCCTGGAAGACCTACACGCAGTACGGACCCGGCGGCAAAGGCTTCTTCATGGACGACGAGCCGGGCATCGCGATGATCGAGCGCGCGCGCAAGCTCGGCATCCGCAACATCGCGATCCATAAGGGCCTGCCCTTCGGCCCGCAGAGCTACGAGCATTCGACGTGCGCCGACATCGGCCGCGTGGCGAAGCGCTATCCCGACGTGAACTTCCTCATCTACCACTCGGGCTTCGTCGCCGAGAAGAAGGAAGGCGTCTACGACCCGAAGCGAACCGACGGTGTGGATGCGCTGGTCACGAGCCTCGCGGAGAACGGCGTGAAGCCGAACTCGAACGTGTTCGCGGAGCTGGGATCGTCCTGGCGCTTCGCGATGCGCGATCCCGACACGGCCGCGCACATGATGGGCAAGCTCTTCAAGGCGTGCGGCGAGGACAACGTGCTGTGGGGCACGGACTCGGTCTGGTACGGATCGCCGCAGGACCAGATCCAGGCCTTCCGCACGTTCCAGATCTCGCCCGAGCTGCGCGCGAAGCACGGCTACCCCGAAATGACGCCGGCCCTTCGCGCGAAGGTCTTCGGCCTCAACGCGCTCAAGATCTATCCGGTACCGAAGGACATCGTCGACAAGCACGCGCGCGGCGACCGCGTGGCGCAGGTGCGCGAGGAATACCGCGCCGAGCGCCACGACCCGGCCTACGTCACCTACGGGCCGAAGACGCGGCGCGAGTTCCTCGCCCTCAAGTCCTGGGGCGGCTAAACAATAAAGGGGTCAGACCACTTTATTGCGTCTTACTTTTTCGCGGCTTCGCGGGTGTAGACGAGCTTCTTCTTGCCACCCTCGCAGGTGCCGACCACCCGCTTGTCACCTACCGCGTCGGGCGCCACCGCTTCGATGGTGTAGTCCTTCACGCCCTTCTTCTCGACCTTCTCCGCGATCTTCGCCTTCACCTCGTCGCACGGTGTAGCGAAGACCGGACCGGCCGCGAGGGCCAGCGACAGCGTCACGATTGTTGTTTTCATCCCCTATACCTCCCTATTTCGCGGCGAGCGGCGCCACGTTGGCGTCCGACTGGCCGCTTCGTTCCAAACCCCGGGCGACAAATCCGCTCGCCTTCTGTTCTTCGACAAAAGCCTTCAGGTACGCCAACGCCGCGGGGTCGCGCCCCTTGGGCAGCGCCATGGCCTGCTCGATCGCCATGAAGCGGCCCGGAATCACGCGCACCTCGGCGGAATGCGCGTTGGCATAGCGGATCATCGGTCCCTTGATGCCGGCCAGGCCGTCGAATTTTCGCTCGCGATCGGCCAGGAATTGCTCTTGCGCAAGCGGCGTGGTCGGAGCACGCACCAGCTCCGCATTCTTGATCGTGCGCGTGAGGTACAGGTCGTAGACGCTCTTGTTGCCCACCACGATGCGCTGGCCCTTGCGGTCGAAATCCTCGACCGCCTTCAGCGGGGAGTCCACGCGGACCATGTAGCCGCCCTCGATCACGACATACGCGGCCGTGAAGTCGATATCCTGCGCGCGCTCGGGGTCGAGGGCGACGAAGCCCACGTCCCATTCGCCGGTCTTCGCGCCCGCGGCGACCTTCCCCGCCGCGTCGTAGTAGACCGGATCCAGCGGCACGCCCAGGCGCCGCGCCAGCTCCGTCGCGAGATCCACGGAGACACCCTTCGCTTCGCCCGACGGGCCCTTTTGCGCGAGCACGGCATTGCCGAAATTGATGGCGGCGCGCAGCTTCCCGCTCGGCGCGATCTGCTTCACGACGTCCGCGGACGGAGCGGTGGGCGCCGGCGGCGTGGAAGCACAGGCGGCAACGAGGAACAGCGGAGCGAAACGGGCGAGACGCAGCATCATCGGGGATTCCTTGGGTTGATCGTTTTTCATTTTGCACGCGCCGGCGCGACGCGCGCCCCGGCGATGCCCTCACGAGAGATGGCTTCGCCCACGAAGCCGGAGGCCTTGAGGTCCTCGACCACGTCGTAGGCAAATGCGAAAGCGGCGGGACGCCCGCGCGGGACGGCCACGGCGACCGGGCGGTCCGCGAGGTACAGGTAGGCGGAGGTGAAGTTCATGTCGGAGGCACGCTGCGGATCGATCGCGAGCGAGGCCACGTCCCATTCGTTGCGCGCGATGCCGCTCCACAACGCATTGGGCGACTCGTAGCGCACCAGCTCCGCGGGAACGCCCAGCCGCGACGCCATCTCGCGGCCGATGTCGACGCCCACGCCCTTCATATCCGGGGTGGCGGACACGACGCCCACGCGCAGCTTGCCCGTGGGTGCTGCCTCCGTGCGCAACGTAGGCGACACGGAAGTGGCGGTCGGCGCGCAAGCGGCCACGGCCAGGAGCAGCGAAGCGGTTGCGAGGACACGCAGGGCGGCGTTCATTTCTTCCTCGGGTGCTGCTTCTCGTGGAGGCGGATGCATTCATCCACCGGGATGCTGGCGATCGAAGCGCCGATCGCCTCGACGGGAAGGTCGTCCAGCGCCTTGAAACGAAGGCAGGACTTCCCCATGTCCAGCTTCTTGCCCGACTTTCCCCGGGCAGCGCGCAACGCGGCGGCCTGCTTCCTGTCGATGTACGGGCCCATGAGGTACAGCGCGTAGTTGTTCTTCTGTGCGGCGAGCGCGACGTAGCAAAGCGGCTTGCCGTTGTACGTGTCGGGTGCCCGCTTCAGGGGGACCTGCCAGCAGATCATTCCCCAGTTCATGCACTCCTCGTAGCCCTTGGGGATGCTCTTTCGCACCAGGGTCCGCACCTTGGAGACGACCGCGCGGCGTTCCGCCGGGAGCTCCCCGAGGTACTGGGACACGGTCGCGGCGGCGCTGGAAACCACGGGAGGGGCCTTTTCGGGGTCTTGGGCTGCGCTATCCTAAACCGGACATGAAATTCGAGCATTTGGTCGAGATCAACGACTTCCTCAACCCCCTCGTGGAAACGCTCACGCGCGAGACCCTGTGGAAGGGCCTGCTGCACAGCGCGGAGGATCCCGCGGAGTTCCTCGCGGCGATCGACGAGGTGAAGATCCTCGAGCGGCGCTCCGACGGAATCGACCGCGAGCTGCACTTCGGCAGCACGGTGATCCGCGACCACGTGCGCATAAAGCCCCTGCAGGAGATCGAGATCCGCACGGACGCCACGCCGACGATTCCGGCGGCGCGCAAGCTCATGCGCATCGAGGAGCCGGCACCGGGCGAGCTCTTCGTGCGCTTCCTCTACGAGCGATATCCGCAGGGCCACGAGCCGATGACGCCCGAGGAGGCCCAGGCGTTGAAGAACGCGTGGCTGCAGGCGGACCGCGACCTCATCGCGCACATCCGCCTGCTGGCCTGCGAGCCGCCGCTGCACTAGCGGCGGGGCTGCGTCCTAGTTGTCGCCGCCGTTCGGGTGGCGGCCGTTGACGAACACCAGGTCGCCGTTGTCCACCGCCCTCAGGTCGAAGTCCGATCGGCCCACCAGGCGGAAACCCAGGTGCTGGAAAAGAGCGATCCCCTGCTCGTTGCGCGGCGAAACCGTGGCGAAGAAGTACGTCGCACGATGGTTCGCCTTGAGGTCGGCAATGGCCGACTTCAGCGCCTCGCGCCCGAAGCCCTGGCGCCACATGCGCGGCGTGATGAGCACCGTGAGGTCGGCCGCCCCGCGCGCGTGGACGATGGCGGTGATATGCCCGTATACCTCGCCGCCCGGCCCGCGAAGAACCCACGAAAGCCACTCGTGCGCTCCGTCGGGCGAACGCCGGCGCTCGAGGAAGCGATAGCGCGCGCGCAGTTCGTCCTCCGTGAACGGCGGACGCTCGTGCAGATAGGTGTAGATGATGGGGTCGACGAGGATTCGGAACATCTCGGAGGCATGGGCCTCCTGCAGGGGCTCGAGGACGAGCCTCTCCGTGCGAAGCACTTTCATGGCAACAGGCTCCCGGGTGCCGCGAGGACACCGGTTGTTCTTTCGTTAGGGAACCCCGACGCGACCTGGAGGGTGCAAGACGTAGAACGTCTGCCGGGCTATATCTCTACGACCCGGTAGATGGGCGCGGGTGCGGCAATCACAATGCCGCGCATCTTTCAGCTGTAAAACGCGTTGGAAACGTTACACGCGCGAGACGAACGGATTGCCCTTCTCGTAGAAGCGCAACAACCTTCGTGCCCAGTGCCCCGCGTAGTCGACGCCGATGCGCGGACGCTTCACGATCGCAATGCGCGATGCATTCGCCTCGCCGCGCACGAAGAGCTCCGTGCCCGTGAGGTCGAATCCGTTCTGCGTGCGATCGATGTCCATCGCCTTGCACAGGAGACCCGGACCCTGCGTACGAAGCTCGACGTTCGCCACGGGCTCGAGCGCGCGAAGCAACACCGCGGAGGCGTGACCTTCGGCCTGCGTCACGATGTTCATGCAGCTATGCATGCCGTAGATGAGATAGACATACGCGTGGCCGGGCGGGCCGAACATGATGCGCGTTCGATCGGTGAGCCCCTTCGACGAATGGGCCGCGAGGTCGTGCGGGCCCAGGTAGGCCTCGACCTCGACGATGCGCCCGACACGCTCCACGCCGCCCACGCGGTGGACGAGGTGCTTGCCGAGCAGGTCTTGGGCCACTTCGACCGTATCTCGGTCGTAGAACGCCCTGGGGAGTTTCCTCATGAATGGAAAGGATATTACGGCGTCCGGCACAAGCGGTTCTACTGTAGGAAACGTCCGACATTTTCATTCGTAACGCAGGCGACCGGACAGGGGGTCGGCAAGGTAGGATTCGGGCCGTGAAGATCAAGGTTCTCGTGGTCGACGATTCGGCCGTCATTCGCAGCATCCTTTCGGCCATCATCGACGAGCAGCCCGACATGATGGTCGTCGGTGCAGCCCCCGATCCGCTCGTGGCGAAAGACCTCATCGCGAAGGTCAACCCGGACGTGCTCACGCTCGACATCGAGATGCCGCACATGAACGGGCTCGCCTTCCTGAAGCGCCTCATGGCGGTGCGCCCGATGCCCGTCGTGATGCTCTCGTCGTTCACGCAGCAGGGTTCCGACGTGGCCTTCCAGGCGCTGCAGCTCGGAGCGGTCGACTTCGTCGGCAAGCCCACGCTGGGCGCGCCGGTCGACGACAAGTACTCGAAGTCGATCATCGAGGCGATCCGCGGCGCCCACGAAGCGCGCCACAACCTCCAGGCCAACTCCACCAACAAGAACGACGCCCGCGCCGTGCTTCCCAACCTGGGCAAGCGCGCGATGACGCTGCAGCAGGTCGTCGTGATCGGCGCGGCCACCGGCGGCGCCGAGGCCGTGCGCGAGATCCTCACGCAGATGCCCGACGATGCCCCGCCCGTGGTGCTGGCCCTCCAGCTCCCGCCCGGCATCTCGCGCCACTTCGTGAAGCGCCTGCAGGGCGAATGCAAGATGACGATCCGCGAGGCGGCCGACGGCGAGCCGCTGCTCCCGGGCAACGTGTACGTCGCGCCGAGCGGCTCGACGGTCACGGTGGAAAGGTACGAATCGCGTGGCTACGGCTCGCGTGTCGTCGACGTGAACCTCGACGGCCACCCCGTGGACGCCCTCTTCCACTCCGCGGCCATCGCGGCCGGCTCCAACGGCTGCGGCGTGATCCTGACCGGGATGGGCAACGACGGCGCTGCCGGCCTGCGCGAGATGCACCTGGCCGACGGCCACACGATCGCGCAGGACGAAGCCACCTCGCTCGTCTACGGAATGCCGCGCGCGGCGCTCGAGGCCGAGGCCGTCGCGGTCGAAGCGCCGCTCGACAAGATCGCCCAGCACATCCTGAGCTGGGCTTCCTGGGCCGAGGTCTAGTTCGGCCGCGGGCTGTTGCAATACACTCGCGGGATGAAAACGATAACCCGCGCTCTCGCTCTCACCGCCACCCTCCTCGCCGCATCGGCGTTTGCCCAGGACTGGCCCACCAAACCGATTCGCCTGATCGTCCCGTTCGCCCCCAGCGGCGTCGCGGACACGAGCGCGCGCACCATCGCCGAAGCGCTGTCGCAGCGCCTGGGACAGCCCGTGGTCGTGGAGAACAAGCCAGGCGCCAGCGGCAACATCGGCACGGACCAGGTCGCGCGCTCAGCCCCCGATGGCTACACCCTGGTGCTCGGCTTCGACGGCACGATGGTGATCAACCCGCACGTCTTCAAGGACATGCCCTTCGACACGCTGCGCGACTTCGCCGCCGTCACCAAGCTCGGCGATGCCGGCCTGCTGCTCGTGGCCCATCCCTCGCTCGGCGTGAAGAGCCTCGCGGAGTTCCTCACGCTCGCGAAGACCAAGCCCGGCCCGTATCCGTACGGCACCTCGGGCACCGGTGGCACGCCGCACCTCGCGGGCGAGCTTCTCAAGCAGCGCACCGGCGTCGCGCTGGAGCACATCCCGTACAAGGGCGGCGGCCAGGCGATGACCGACGTGCTGGGCGGGCAGATTCCGCTCGTGTTTACCGCAATCGCCTCAGCGCAGCAGCACGTGAAGTCCGGCAAGGTGATCGGCCTGGGCGTTCCGAGCGCGAAGCGTTCGTCGTCGCTGCCGGACGTGCCGACCTTCATCGAAGCCGGGTTGGATGGCTTCGAGGCGGTGTCGTGGGTGGGCATCTTCGCGCCCGCGAAGACGCCGAAGGCAATCGTGGACAAGCTGCAGCGCGAGATCGCCGCCGCGTTGCAAACGCCAGCCGTTCGCGATCGCTATGCGGTGCTCGGCATCGACCCGGTGGGAAATACGCCGGAGCAGTTCACCGAGCAGGTTAAGAAAGATCTCGCGCGCTGGGGCGAGGTCGTGAAATCCGCGGGCATCAAGATCGAGTGATCTAGCCGCGCGGCACGATGGCGAGCGTGCACCGTGAGATGCACACCATCTTGCCCGCCTCGTCAGTGATCTTCACTTCCCACACATGCGTCGAGCGGCCCTTGTGGATCGGGGTCGCGACCGCGGTCACCATTCCGTCCTTCTTGGCGCGCAGGTGATTGGCGTTGATCTCGATGCCGACCGCATTCTGCGTGGCATCGCAATTCCTGAATGCGCCGATCGAGGCCACCGTCTCCGCGAGCGCCACCGAAGCCCCGCCATGCAGCAGCCCGAACGGCTGGTGCACCTTGGGTGCCACCGGCATGGTGGCGACCACGCGATCCTTCGTGGCCTCGGTCACCTCGATGTCGAGCGTCTTCAGCAGCGTCATGCGGTCGTCCGGGAAAAGTGAGCTCATGGCGTCCTGTCAGGGTGCAAAACGTTCACGGAAGGCTCTCTCGCCCGCCGCGGTGAATTGAACCACGCGCGTGCCGGGGACGCGCTTCGCCCAGCCCTTCGCGTAGCAGTGTTCGAGGACCGCGGCGCCCAGCACGCCGGCGAGGTGGTTGCGGCGGACACTCCAGTCCAGGCACGGGCGGCAGAGCGGACGCCTTCCACGAGCCGTCTCGAGATCGAGGCCCAGCGACTCGCAGAACTCCACGCCGCGGCGGGTGAGCTCGAGCTGGTCATCCATGCGGCGAACGAAGCGGCGCTTCTCGAAGCCGTCGAGCACCAGCACGCCCAGCTCGCCCGCGAGGTGGTCGTAGCAGACGCGGGCCTTCCTCAACGCGGGCTCGCGAGGTCCCGGCTTCAGGCGCGCGGCGCCGGTGCGTTGCGCAACACCGGTGAGTCGCTCGATGAGATCCGCCACGTCGGGATCGGCGAGCCGGAAGTAGCGGTGGCGGCCCTGGCTCTGCATCGCGAGCAGCTTCGCATCGAGGAGCTTCGCCAGATGCGCACTCACCGTCTGCTTGGTGATGCCCGCGACTTCGGAGAGCTCGGTCGCCGTGAGCGCCTGGCCGGCCATCAGTGCCATGAGGATGTCGGCGCGTGCACGGTCGCCGATCAACGCCGCGATGCCGGCAATGGGAGGTCCGTCCTTCATGGCTCCATGGTACGTCTTGCAACGAACCATCGACAACACTCCCGCGGTTACAGTCGGTTTCGACAATGCCGGAGAGCTGCATGGCCCTCACCGTCTTCATCCGCTACCAGATCGATCCCTTCCAGCGCGAGGTCTTCCGCGAATACGCGCAGGCGTGGCTTCGCATCATCCCGCGCTGTGGAGGGAATCTCCGCGGCTACTACCTTCCGTACGAAGGCACCAACGACATTGCGTGGGGCGTGATCGGCTTCGAGAGCCTCGCCGCGTACGAGACCTACCGAGCGCGCATCAAGTCCGATGCCGAGGGTCGCGCCAACTTCGCGATGGCCCAGTCGAAGCGATTCATCCTCCGGGAGGAAAGGACGTTTCTCGAAGACGTGGCGTAATGGCGGTTGACCCCGTGGCGCGAGTGCGCTCAGGATTGGGCAGCAGTCCACTCGGGGAGAAAAAGAAATGAAGCGTCCGGTCACGCGCCGCGATTTCGTCGCGGGCGCAGCAGCGGCATCCGCTCTTGCTTCCATTCCCACCGCCGTTCGCGCGGCGATGGGTCCCAACGACAAGTTCGACCTGCTGATCAAGGGCGGCGACGTCCTCGATCCCAGCCAGAGGCTGCGCGGCGTCCGGGATATCGGCATTCGATACGGGATGATCGAGGCGGTCGAAGCCGACATTCCCGTTGCACGCGCCCAGAAGGTGATCACCGCTACCGGACGCCTCGTGACGCCCGGATTGGTCGATCTACATGCGCACGTGTTCCCCTACGGCTCGGGCATCGGCATCCCTGCCGACGAGTTGGTACAACACCAGGCGAGCACGACGGCCGTCTCCGGCGGCGACGCCGGTGCCAACAACTTCGCGGCCTTCCGCCGCTTCGTGGTCGGCACCACGCGGTCGCGGCTCTTTGCGTTCGTGCACATCGCCAACATCGGCTTGACGGGCTTCCCGATCGCCGAGCTCTACAACATCGACTACGCGCGCACCGAAGACGCGGCGCGCACGCTCGCCGAGAACGCCGACATCGCGATCGGCATCAAGGTGCGGATGAGCGAGAACGTGGTCGCCAAGCACGGCACCGAGCCGCTGAAGCGCGCGATCGCCGCGTGCGTGATGTCGGGCGTGCCGGGCGCCAAGATCATGTGCCACATAGGCGGCGTCGAGAACGCGGGCCTGATGTCGGAAATCCTCGATTTGCTGAGGAAGGACGACATCCTCACGCACTGCTACTCGGGCGCGCCCAACCTGCAGAACCAGTTCACCAACATCGTGCAGGACGGCAAGCTGCTGCCCGCGGCCCTCGCGGCCAAGCGGCGCGGCGTGCTGTTCGACATCGGCCACGGTGGCGGCAGCTTCGACTACACGGTGGCCGAAGCCGCCATCGCGCAGGGCGCGGGTCCGGACACGATCTCGTCGGACATCCACGTGTTCTCGGGCAACACGCCGGGCATGCCGTATCTCACGTGGGTGATGAGCAAGTTCCTCAACATGGGCTTCTCGCTCGAGGACGTGGTGCGCATGGCCACGATCACCCCCGCGCGCGCGATCAACCGCGTCGCGAAGCTGGGCACGCTGCAAGTGGGCGCGCCCGCCGACGTCTCGATGCTGGAAGTGGTCGAGGGTCCGGTGGAATTCGTGGACACGAGGAATAACAAGCGCGCCGGCAAGGTTCACCTTCGCCCGGTGCAGACCGTTGCCGGTGGTATCGCCTATGGGAGACCCTACAATGCGCCGTTCAGCGTCCGCTAGCCTCGCACTCGCCGTTTCGCTCGCCCTCGCCGCCCCCGCGGCACTGGCCCAGCTCGCCATCTCGTCCAACGACGGCAAGGTGACGCTCGTGAATGGCGCTGCCGCCATGCCCGAGAAGATCGTTCCCGACACCATCGCCATCCTCGACCTCGGAGCCGGCGGAAAGGTCGTCGCGGAGATCGAGGTGCCGGGCAGCTTCATGGGCCCGCCTTCCAACGTGGCGATCTCGCCCGACGGCAAGGTGGCGCTCGTGACGAGCGCGTACAAGATCAGCCCCGCCAACCCGAAGACCTGGGTGCCCGACAATCGGCTCTCGGTGATCGATCTATCGGTATCGCCGCCGAAGGTCGTGAGCACCATCGAATGCGGTGCGGCACCCTCGGGGGTCTCGTTCAACAAGGCCGGCACGCTGGCGCTCGTGGCCAACCGCAGCGACGGCACGGTCTCCGTCCTCAAGGTGAATGGCTCGTTTGTCACGCGTATCGGCACGGTGACGGTCGGCGCGGCGACGTCAGGGCCCAGCCACGTGGCCTTCACGCCCGACGGCAGGACGGCGCTCGTGACGAAGGACGGCACCGAGAACGCCGTGTCCGTGCTCGCGATCGACGGCGAGACGGTGACGTACAACAAGCGTGACCTCTTCCCCGGCGTACGCCCTTACGGCCTCGTGATCACGCCCGACGGCAGGACCGCGGTGGTCGGCCTGGTGGGCCGCGGCGTGGGCGACAACGATGCCATCGCGTCGATCGACCTCACCGGCAAGTGGCCGCGTGTGGCCGAGCATCTCACCGTGGGCCAGTCACCGGAGGCCGTCTCGATGTCCGCCGACGGGAAGTGGGTCGCGGTCTCGGTCATCAACGGCAGCAACAAGGTCAAGGACTGGCCGTGGTACGCGGAGAAAGGCAAGGCGGTGCTGGTGCGCGTCGACGGCACCAAGCTCACGAAAGTCTCCGAAGCACCGGTGGGCGCCTGGGTGCAGGGCTCGGGCTTCAGCGGGGATGGGCGCAAGCTCTACGTGCAGAACATCCTCGAGAATCGCCTGCAGGTCCTCGACATCGACGCGAACGGGCAGATGCGCGACGGCGGCAGCGTCCCGCTGAAGGCGAGCCCGGTCGGGATGCGGGTGCACGGAGCGCCGTAACAGGCGGTTACGCGGGCGGCGGGCGGGGCGTCTATGCTTTCCCGCATGACATCGATCCCCAAGGGCTCCGCCGCCGCCCTCCTGCTTCTGGCCCTCGCCGGGTGTGGGGGCGGCAGCGGCCCGGAAAACAGCGTCACGGTCATCCCGCCGCCCGGCGGGCAGACCTTCAACTACACGGACCCGAATGCGTACACCGGGTCTCCCAACGCATCCCTTTCCACGCCGAACGAGAACACGTCGGTCACGCAGGGCTCGGTGACCGTCGGCGGCCAGGCGATTGCGTACACCGCCACCGCGGGCCACCTGACAGCGCGCCACCTGGGCACCGATGCCGCGGACGCGTCGATGTTCTACGTGGCCTACACCGCCAACGGACGCGATCCGGCCACGCGCCCCGTGACGTTCTTCTACAACGGCGGTCCGGGCTCGGCGACCGTGTGGCTCCACATGGGCTCGTACGGGCCGAAGCGGCTCGATGTCCAGGCACCGTCGCAGGACATTCCGACGCCCTTCGCGCTGGTGGAGAACGCCGAGTCGATGCTCGACGTGAGCGACCTCGTGTTCGTCGATGCCGTGGGCGCGGGCTACTCGCAGGCGATCTCGCCCAACCGCAACCAGACGTTCTACGGCGTCGATGCGGATGCCGGCGTGTTCCGCAACTTCATCCGCCGCTACGTGACCGTGAACGGCCGTACGGCTTCGCCCAAGTTCCTGTTCGGCGAGTCCTATGGCACCACGCGCAGCGCGGTGCTCGTGCGCGCGCTGGAGACGGCCGGCGTGCGGATGAGCGGCGTGGTGCTGCTCTCCTCGGTGCTCAACTACAACACCAACTGCGGGCTGGGCTTCACCGTGCAGATCAGCTGCGTGGGGTACTTCCCGAGCTATGGCGCGATCGGCGCGTGGCACCAGAAGACCAACCCGGCGGTGCCCGTGGCAGGCCTGCCTGTATTCGCGCAGCAGCTCCGCGATCTCGCGAACAACGTGTACCAGCCCGCGGTGACGACGTACATCGCGAGCCACGCGGTGCCCGATCCCGCGACGCTGCAGACCTTCACCAACGCGACGGGCATCCCGGTCGCCGAATGGCAGGCCAACCTCAACGTGCCGCCCGACACCTACCGGATCCGCCTGCTGCCCGGCTTCGTGCTCGGCCGGTACGACGCGCGCATGAGCGTGTTCGGCGCGAGCCCGAACATCGACATCTCGAACACGTTCATCTCGACCTCGTTCGACGTGGGCCTGCGCGGCTACCTCACCGATACGCTCCGGTTCACGACGCCATCGATCTACACGTTCTCCTCGCCCGCCATCAACACGTGGGACTTCTCGCACGACGGTAACAGCCTGCCCGACGTCGTGCCCGACCTCCTCGCCGCGCTCACGCTGAACCCGCGGCTGCAGGTGCTGGCGGTGAGCGGCTATCACGACCTCGCCACCCCCTGGTTCCAGACCGAGCGCGATATCGCGCGCCTGGGCGGGCATCCCAACGTGCGCGTCCGAAACTATCCGGGCGGGCACATGATCTACCTCGACAACGCCTCGCGCATCGCGCAGAAGGCGGACCTCGCCGAGTTCTACCGGACCGCGACGCAACCATGAGCCGAATCCTCTTCGCCTTCCTGCTTGCCACCACCTTCGGCGCGAGCGCCCAGCAGACCTGGAGCGACCCGTACGTGCCGCCGCACATCAAGCGCTCGCCCGACTATGTCGAGACGAGCGGCCCGGCGCTGAAGGCGCAGGTGGAGCGCAAGCTTCGCGACCAGTTCGAGTCCGCCGACCTCGCGAAATCCGGGACGCTCACTCAGGCGCAGGCTCGCGCGGCGGGGCTGGTGTACATCGCGGACAACTTCCAGGCCATCGACAAGCGCGGGGCCGGCGTGGTGCGCTTCGAGGATGTGAAGACCTTCCTCGGTCTCTGACTTCCCAGGGCAGCAAGTCGCGAGGGTGCGGGCGCCGGTTTTTAAGAGGGAGGATGGGGAGGAAAGGCAGAGGAAGGAGAGGAAAGCAAAATCGGGGCAGGTCGGCCGTCGTGCCGTGACCGGGTAACTATGTCGATCTCACAGCCCTATTTTGCTTTCCTCTCCTTCCTCCGCCTTTCCTCCCCATCCTCGCTTTTCCTAGTCCGGTGTCTGATCGACGGAAGCGCCCATCTCGTCGAGCTAGACTATCGCCATGCGCCCCGCCCTCCTTCTCGCCCTCGTCCTGGTCGTTCCTTTTCCCGCATTCGCCGCCTATGACGTTGCGGCCTGGGAGGAAGATTTCACGACCTTGGGCCTGCAGGCCGAAGCGTTCTCGAAGTGCGAGGGGCGCATGACCGAGAAGCCGCGCTTCAAGGGCTGCCTGCAGATGTGGGACGACGCGAAGAAGCGCGTGGTGCGGATGGAAAAGTTCGCGAAGGCCACGCCCGATCCCTTCCGCACCGTGCGGATGAAGGAGCAGGAGGAGAAGCTCGGCACCGCGACCGCCTTCCTGGCGCCCGAGGTGAGAGCGCTGCCCAAGGCGACCTACTCGAAGCTCATGGCCAACGACAAGCAACTCGCGACGTTGAAGCCGGAGATCGAGGCGCTGCGCAAGCCCGCCCCGAAGAAACCCCTCAGCTGAAGGCTTCGACGTACTCGCGCGCCAGGCGTGCGAGCGTGGTCTTGAGCGCGGCCGGCGCCTTCACCTTGAAGCGGAACGGCAGGCGCATCAGCTCGCGCGCATACCACTCGAGGTCGTCCGCGGAGCCCACGAGGCGCACGCCTTCCTTGCACGGCTCGCACAGGCCCATCACGTGGAAGACCTCGCGCTTGGCGCATTCCATGTCCGTGAAGAGCAGGAGCTCGGTGGGCGTGCCGCGCGGCAGCGTTGCCAGCGCCTTGTTGAGGTACTCGCCGGCATCGAAGCCGTCCGGCCGCGTGAAGTCTCGCTCCGTGGCATCCGCATGCGCGACGCGGTCCAGCCGCAGGGTGCGCAGGCCGAAGCGAAGCAGGCAGAAGCCGATCACGTACCAGCGCCCTGAGCGGAATACCAGGCCGTAGACGTTGAAGTCGCGGGAGGTGAGCGTGCCGTCCGCCGCGCGGTAGCGAAGCGTTGCGGTGCGGCGGGCCTGCGCGGACTCCGACAGCACGCGAAGCAGCCTCGCATCCGCCGTGGCGCGGATGCCGCCCGTCTGCAGCGCGACACTCTCCCGCAGCGCTGCGATGGTCTTCTTGGGCGCCGAGGGCAGCACGCGGTCGAGCTTGGCCTGCACGCTCTCGATCGCGGGTGATGTATCGGCGAGGCCCAGGCCGCGCGCGGCGATGAGCCCCAGCGAGAGGGCCTGGGCCTCCTCGTCGGTGAACATCATCGGCGGGAGCTTGAAGCCCGGCACGAGCTTGTAGCCCCCGTACCGGCCCTGCTCGGTGGTGATGGGGATGCCCATCTCCTCAAGCGTGGCGATGTAGCGCCGGAGCGTGCGGCGGTCGACGCCGACACGATCGGCCAGCTCCGCCCCGCCGACCTGGGCCTGGGACTGGAGCAGCTCGAGGACGGCAAGGACGCGGGTGGTCGGTCTGGACATACCGCCAATATATAGAGCAACTAGGGCTTGATGCGTCCTAGTTTAGCCGTAAGGTGCGTCCATGGAAACCGAACGCACCCCACCGGAGTTCCGCATGCGCCTCGAATCCCGATTGCTCTTCGCTGCCGCCCTGCTCGCGATCCTCATCGCCCTGATGGCGGGACATAACCGCGCCATTGCCCAGGATTTGCGCTGCGCTGCGCTGGCAGGTACTCCTTGAACCACGGAGGCACGGAGACACGGAGGGCCACGGAGGAATCCATGAATGAACGTGAAGGATTCCGGCAGTAGTGATGGGCGGCCGCTCGTAACGGCAATCCCTTGAAGGGTTTCTCCGTGGCCCTCCGTGTCTCCGTGCCTCCGTGGTTCAAGGAGCACCTGCCAGCGCAGCGTCAGGACGTCAGGCCTTGTCGCCCTTGAGCTGCTTGACCAGGAAAGCCTTCATCTCTGCAGCCAGCTTGGGGGAGATCTCCCCCAGCACGCTGCGCCGATGCTCGGGTATGTGCGCCACGCTCTCTTCATCGGCGTCGAAGATGTAGTGGTCGAACAGCGCCCGCCAGGCGCCGCGCTGGTCGGGAGGCAATTGCTTGAGGGAAAGGAGTGCCAGCAGCAGCACGTTCAACGCGGAGTTGGATCTATCCGTCCCACCCGCCGCGGCGCACCACCAGTAGTTCACGAGGATGTTGTACTTGGCGAGCGACTCCACGTGGTGCCACCACAGCGGCGGGATGTAGATCGCGTCACCCGGCTCGAGGTCGGCCACGAGCGAGGCGGCCTGCGCCTCGCGGAAGCGCGGGAATTTCTCGAAGTCGGGATCGCGGAAGGACACGAGGCTGATGGGCGTTCCCGTCGGCGCGTAGTCGAGGGGCCCGATGTACAGGTTGGCTACTTGCTCGGGCGGCAGCAGCGTGAAGCGGCGCTTGCCCGCCACCACGCAGGCGATGTTGCTCGACTCGTCGAAGTGCGCCGGCGTCACCACGGCGTTGCCGAGCCAGATGCGCGGCACGACGTCCTCGTCCACGATCGCGAGCCGGTTCTCTTCGGCGAAGCCCGGCAGGCACTCGGGAATGGAGGCGCTCTGCACCGCGACCGCGGGCCGGTTCTCGAACTTGGCGTAGCGCCCGAGCTGCTCGGCCACCTTCGAGACGGCGAGCTGGTCACGCGAATAGTTGAAGCCGCTCAGGTTCTCGTTGTAGAAGATCCGCCCGCGCGCGTGCGGCGGCATCATCAGTACGTCCACCTTGCGTCCGCTGTCGAAGCCGGCCAGGTAGGCGGTCATCGCGTCGCTGGATTCGAGGCCGCGCGCCACCGCCGGCCATTCGGCGACGAGCCCGCGCAGGACGGCCGGGCGGTACTGCGCGCGGATCTCGCTCTGGAACGTCCAGGCGTCGACGCCGTGGTATTCGGGGATGGGCTCGCTCAACGGGGCAGCAAGGCGTCCAGCTCGCCGGTCTTGAACATGTCGGCGGGCGCTTCGATGCGCATCGTCACCGGCCCGGTCTTTCCGCCGCGGGTGAGCGTCGCGGGCTTGCCGGCATAGGCCTGCTGGTCCTTGGCGACCTGCACGAACGAGCCGTCGAGCCCGCCCAGTGCCACGGCACCGCGGTTCACCTTCACGTACGTGCCCGGGTCCTCGCTGCCGGCGGCGAGCGGACGATGCACCACGTCGAGGTCGGTGCCGCGCAGGCCCAGCGTCGCGGCCGAGGTCACGAAGGCGATCGAGTCCGGGCGCTCGGAGCCCAGCGACCCCGAGACGTAGCGGAAGGCGCCCACCAGCAGCTCGAATACCTGCCCCACCGCGCCGGGCTCGCCCTGGGTCTGCAGCTTCCTCACCTCGATCGTCGTGTCTTCGCGCAGCAGCAGGTTGGCACCGTCGTCCATCTTGAGCAGCGCCGTGGAGCGGCCGGGCGTGGTGAGGACGTCACGCTCGGCGATGCGCGATCCCACGCGCAGCGTCGTGGTCTCGCCCGCGCGGTTCGCGTGTAGCGCGCCCTTCACCTGTTGCACGACGCCGCCGCCACCCTTCTGTGCCTTCTGCTCGGGCGCCGGTTCCGCACCCGCCTCGAGCGAGACGATCACCACCCGGCGGTTCTCGGCCGCGCGCGGGTTCACCTCGTTCGCCGGTACGGTGGCGCCCAGGCCGACACGGTTCATGCGCAGCGCCTCGATGCCCGTGGAGGAAGAGAGGAACTTCGCGACCGTCGCCGCGCGCCGCTCGGAGAGGTTCTGGTTGCGCTGCGGGTCGCCGGAGGAATCGGTGTGGCCTTCGATTCGATAGCGAAGCTGCGCGAGGTTGGGGCTGCGCATCGCCGTGGCGAGGCGCGTGAGGAGATCGCGTCCCTCGTTGGTGAGCGAGGCCGACGCATAGTCGAACTGCACGGAGAGCTGCAGCCGCCCCTCGCGCACCTGCGGCGCGGGCTTCATGCCACGGGAAAGGCCGCGCGTGAGCGGCGTGGTGGGCTTCGGCGCGAGGGCGTCGATCATTTCCTCGACGCTCGGCTCGTCCGCGAGCACGGCGAACGATGCCGCCAGCAGCACGGCCGACAGCGCGTGCACCAACATCCGCTTCATGAGAGCCCCTTCGCGATGGAACGACGACGGGGAAAGTATACGGGGCCGGCGTGCGGCCTTAGGCGATGCCGGCGCCGCAGCCCGTGGATGCGGGCTGCGCGCCCGTCGCGGCGAAGGCGTGGTCCGTCCGGCGCGTCACCTCCGCGACCGACTTCACCATCGCCAGCCACTCGGCGGCGCAACGGATCGCCCACGTGGCGGAGCCGCTGCGCAGGCTGCGCGAGATGTCCTCGATGTCGCGGCGGGCGAAGCCCCGCGCGACCCGCAGGTCGCCTTCCAGCGCCTGCATCGAGGCCGGGCCGACGTGGGCCGCGATGCGCCGTGCCACGTCCGGGCCGAGCGCCGAGGCCAGCAGCTCCTCCGCCTCGCCCCCTTCGTCGGTACCGGACATCAGGGGCCAGTGGAACTCGCGCACGATCAGCTCGCTGCACAGCAGCGCCGCGAGCGTGTTGCCGCGGCAGATGCTGAAAAAGCGCCCGGTCTCGTCCAGCTCATCGTGTCCTGCACCGCGCGGGGCGACGAAACCGCGATCGTCCCAGGCGACCATCAGTGCGCACAGACCGGCGCGGAACGCGGGCGTGGGCGGCATGCCCGCATAGACGGCGGCCAGCAGCAGCTCGGCCAGGCGCTCGGGGTCGCCCGTGAAGAGGGTCCAGGTGACCGCGGCGTCCAGGACATCCCACACATCCCGCGGCAGGGGCTTGGCGGGCAACGGATCGCGGCCGAAGTCGGTCACGCAGTAGAGCGACCGGGCGTAGGCGCCCAGGTCCGCGGCCTCGGTCATGGGCGCGAAGGGCTTCCGCAGCAGCAGGCTCGTGTCCGGGATGCGAACGTCGTCGCCGGCGCCCGAATGGCGGGCGCTCCAGCGGGCCTCCAGGACCTCGTGGGGGCGGCGTTCGGCGGACTCGCGGAAGCTCGTATCCCAGGCCGCCAGCGGCAGCACGTCGAAGCGGGGATCGCCCCGCCCCAGCTCGTTCAGCAGCGTGGTGGCCATCGCCAGGCAGGGCACGAGGCCGGGCCGCCACACGAGGCTCGCCACCATCGCGTCGGAGCGCAGGCGAGCATCGGCCACGTCCAGCAGGCCGTCCACCCCCTCCTCGCCCTCCAGGTGGCCGTTTCGCGAGAGCTTGGCGCAGAGCAGCACGGTGTCGCACGCCGCCCGGTCCGCCCGCGAATCGCCCACGGGGGCCGTGCGGATGTGCTCAGCATGCGTGCGCAGCAAGCGCAGCACACGGCGCAACCGGTGGGCCAGGAACTCGGGCGAGACGAGGTCGGCGTTCTCCATCTCCGCAGTGTCGCCAGATGCCGACGCGCGCGATGCAGAATTTTCGACATATGCGAAGCGACCTAAATGATTCACAAGGGCTTTTGTACAATCCCCCCTCGGCCACCCCACCTGGAGAAAAAGCCTTGATTCGCTCGCTCGCCCTAGCTGCCCTCGCCCTCGCCTTCACCCTCGACGCGGGCGCCAAGCCCACCCTGGAGCAGGTCGGGGAATTCACCATCAAGGAGGCCAACCAGGCGGTCGGCGTCGACGACAAGTACTTCTACGCCGTGGACAACCAGGTGATCGGCAAGTACGAGAAGGCCACCGGCAAGCTCGTGAAGCGCTACGAGGGGCCCAAGGCCGGCCCGATCCTGCACCTGGACAGCGCCATGCTGAAGGACGGGAAGATCTACGCGGCCCATTCCAACTATCCCGAATGGCCGATGACGAGCTCGCTCGAGATCTTCGACGCCAACACGATGGAGCACATCGGCACGCACAGCTTCGGCATCCAGTGGGGCTCGCTCACCTGGGTCGACTGGAGGGATGGCCACTGGTGGATGGGCTTCGCGAACTACGACCGCCTGCTCGGCCCCAACAAGACGCCCTACGGCAACAAGGCGAACACGTTGGTGGTGAAGCTCGATCCGCAGTTCAAGCTGGTCGAGTCGTACACGCTGCCCAAGGCGCTGCTCGACAAGTTCGAGGACATGAGCAACTCGGGCGGCTCGTTCGGCCCCGACGGCTTCCTCTACCTCTCGGGCCACGATCCCGCGGAGATCTACAAGGTTCGTCCGCCCAAGGCCGGCTCGGTGCTGGAAGTCGTGGAGATCCTGCCGATGAACATCCGCGGCCAGGGCATCGCCTGGGACCGCTCGCAGGCCGGCTCGATCTACGGGATCGTCCGCGCGACCAAGAAGGAGATCGACGCGGGCGGCGGCCACAAGGTGACCGTCTTCAAGCTGGTGGACAAACCCTGAACGCCGTCATCCCCGCGTAGGCGGGGACCCAGCCTCATCCAAAGAGAGCCTCGCGCCGCGCGAGGCTCTCCGCGGGCCACTCCTCGGCGCTCCGGTAGTACTCCGGGACCGCACGGGCGCCGGGCGGGATCACGACCCAGGGCTGCTTCGAGGCCGTGAAGATGTGGATGTCGGGCGGCAGGCGGTCGGGCTCGTCCAGCGTGCCCACCTTCACGAAGGCCGCCTTCAGTCCTCCGCCTCCGTAGTGGCTCCACACGGCCACGCGGCAGGCCGGGCAGCGCACGATCTTCTGGCCCTTGCCGCTGTTGGACGGCGTGTCCACCGTTTCCGGCTTCCCCGCCAGGAGCGTCACGCGGTCCGTCTCGATCAACGCATTCAACGCGAACGCCGCACCGCTTTCGCGCTGGCACCAGCGGCAATGGCAGCAGTGCACGAACATGGGGCGGCTTTCCATGCGGTAGCGCACTGCGCGGCAGGTGCAGCCGCCTTCGAAGGTCTCGCTCATTGGGCTCATGATCGCGCGGGTTTAGGACGAATTCCAGCCTCGATGATTGACAGCCCGCGCGCCGCCCCCAATGCTCGCGTCATGAGCCCTTTCCGCCTCGCTGTCGTGCTGCTGTCGATGCTGCCCGCACTCTGCGGCGCGGCGACTTTCCGCTACGCCTCCGCCTTCGAGCCCGGCTCGATGGACCCGCATGCCGTGGCCACCGTCTACAACACGCGCGTGCTCTCCCAGATCTACGACTCGCTCGTGGGACGCGACGAGAACTTCGAGCTGGAGCCGCAGCTCGCGCTCTCATGGACGGCGGTCCCCACCGGATGGCGCTTCAAGCTGCGCCCCGGGGTGAAGTTCCACGACGGCGCGCCCTTCACGGCCGACGACGTCGTCTTCTCCGTCGAGCGCGCGCTGGCGCCGAGCTCCGCGGTGAAATCGGCGCTGCCCAACGTGACCGGCGCGCGCAAGATCGACGCGCTCACCGTAGACATCGCCACCAACGGCCCCACGCCCGTTCTGCCCATGGCGCTCACCAACATGCGCATCGCGAACAAGGCGTGGATGGACAAGCACGGCGCCGCGAAGCCGCAGAACTTCTCCGCGAAGGAGGACACGTTCGTCTCGCGCAACGCCAACGGCACCGGCCCCTACATGCTGAAGTCGTGGGTGCCCGACTCGAAGACGATCCTCGTCGCGAACCCGTCGTACTGGGGCAAGCGCGGCAACGTGACCGAGGCGCAGTACCTCGTGCTGGGCTCGCCCGCCACGCGCATCGCCGGGCTCGTCTCGCGCGAGATCGACCTCGTGATCGACCCGGCCACGCAGGACATCGAGCGTCTCAAGGCGACGCCGCACGTGAAGATCGTGACGGGGCTCTCGCGCGCGACGCAGTTCCTCGGCTTCGACCAGGCGCGCGACAAGCTGCTCTACGCGGACGCGGGCCCGAAGAACCCGTTCAAGGACCGGCGCGTGCGCCTCGCGGTGCGCTACGGCATCGATCTCAACGCGATGCAGGAGAAGGTGATGCGCGGCCTGGCCCTCTCCGGCAGCGCGCTCTACACGCCGGCGGTCGCGGGCTACGACAAGCGCTTCGACAAGTTCTCGCCCTACGATCCCGCCAAGGCGCGCGAGCTGCTGAAGGAAGCGGGCTATCCCAACGGCTTCGGCGTCACCCTGCACTGCAGCAACGCCCCGCCCACCGACGGGATCTGCCAGGCGGTGACCGGCATGCTCGCGCGGATCGGCATCCGCGTGACCTATGCCCCGCTGCCCTTCAACAGCCTCGTGCCGAAGATCATGACCAAGGACGTGAGCTTCTACGCGCTCGGCTGGACGCCCTCCACCGACGCCGAGGGCGTGCTGGTGCCGATCGCGCACTCGCCCAACGCGCCGGGCAACGGCGAGTACAACGCCGGGGCGTACTCGAACGCGAAGGTCGACGCGCTCGTCGACAAGGCGCGCGTGGAGCTGGATCCCGCCAAGCGGCTGTCGATGCTGGTGGAGGCGATGGTGCTGGTGGACGAGGACGTGGGGTTCATCCCGATCCACTACCGGCGGGTCTTCTGGGCGGTGGGCGAGAAGGTGCAGATCAAGCCTCGGCCGAATGACCAGGTGGAGCTTCGCTTCGTGAATGTGAGGGAGTGACTTCGGAGGCACCGCCCGGGGACACCACTCGGGACCCCTTGAACCACGGAGGCACGGAGACACGGAGGGCCACGGAGGAATCCATGAATGAACTTGAAGGATTCCGGCAGTACTGATTGGCGGCCGCTCGCAACTGCAATCCCTTGAAGGGTATCTCCGTGGCTCTCCGTGTCTCCGTGCCTCCGTGGTTCAAGGGGTCCCAAGTTGCTTTAGTTATAAGCAGGGGGATTTGATTTAGGATACGGCACCTTTTCGAACCCCCGACCTCCCTATGGCGCTGCAGCAAATCACCGACGAGCAGATCCGCACCTGGACCCGCGACCAGAAGGACCGCTGGTGGCTGGAAAACGTGTTCCGCGGCGACATGGCGCAGCTCACGATCCGCTCCGCGATCACGGGCTTCTTCCTGGGGGGCGTGCTGGCGGCCACGGCGCTCTATATCGCGGCGAAGACCGGCATCACCATCGGCGTGGGCCTCACCTCCGTGATCCTCGCCTTCGCGATCTACAAGCTGATGGCGCAGGCGAACATCTCGCAGGACTTCACGATCCTCGAGAACAACTGCACGCAGTCGATCGCCACCGCCGCGGGCTACATGGTGACCCCGCTCGCCTCCAGCCTCGCCGCCTACATGCTGGTCACCGGCACGGTCATCCCCGGCTTGCACATGATGGTGTGGATGATCGTGTGCTCCGTGCTGGGCGTGCTGCTCGCCTTCCCGTTGAAGCGCCGCTTCATCAACGACGACCAGCTCCCCTTCCCCGAGGGCCGCGCCGCGGGCGTGGTGCTCGATGCGCTGTACACCGGCGCCGAGAAGGCGGGCCTGTTCAAGGCGAAGCTGCTCGCCTACACCGCGCTCCTCGCCGGCGCCTACCAGGCGATCATCTCCGACGGCTGGATGCGGATCGTGCAGTTCTCCAAGGACCCGTGGGTCTTCCACGAGCGCCTCGACAGCTACTACTACGCCGCCGCCGCGAAATTCGGCTGGGGCATCCCGACGATCCTCGGCACCGACATCCGCCAGCTCGGGCTTCGACTCACGCTCGACGTGGCGATGCTGGGCGTGGGCGGCCTCATGGGCATGGCCGTGGCCACGAGCGTGCTGCTCGGGATGCTGATCAACTTCACGGTGCTGGCACCGATCATGATCCAGGCCGGCGAGATTGCCGTGCGCATCGGGCCCACCGGCCAGCCGGTACCGATCAGCCGCATCGAGATCGTGAACCAGTGGTCGCTCTGGTGGGGTGTCACGATGATGGTCGTGGGCTCGCTCGTGAGCCTGCTCGGCCGCCCGGAGATCTTCACCAGCTTCTTCAGGCGCAAGTCCCGCGCGGCGGGCGAGAGCGGCAAGCACGACGTGCTGAAGCACATCGAGTTCCCGCTGTGGATCTCCGCGATCGGCGTGCCGGTGTTCAGCGTCCTGGGTGCGGCGGTGACGCACTACTTCTTCGGCGTGCCGTGGCTGCTCGCGTTCATCTCGCTGCCGCTGATCTTCGTGCTCTCGATCATCTGCGCCAACTCGATGGCGCTCACGTCGTGGACGCCCACGGGTGCGCTCTCGAAGATCACGCAGTTCTCGATGGGCGCCATCGACCGGACCAACCCGGCCTCGAACCTGATTCCCGCCGGCATGACCGGGGAGATCGCGTCCAACGCGTCGAACCTGCTCTCCGACATCAAGCCGGGCTACATGCTCGGCGCCAAGCCGCGCCAGCAGGCGGTGGGCCATGTGATCGGCATCCTCTCGGGGGCGCTCTTCTGCGTGCCGCTCTTCTTCCTGCTCTTCCTGCCGCCCGACGCGTCCGGCAACCGCTCCGTCGAGAAGATGGTCTCCGACAACTTCGCGTTCCCCGCGGCGCTCCAGTGGAAAGGCGTCGCGGAGCTGATCGCGAAAGGCATCGGCTCGCTCCCCCACTCCGCGGTCGTGTCGATGATCGTCGCGGCCTGCGCGGCCGCCGCCATCGAGATCGCGAAGATCGTGACCAAGGGCCGCTTCCCGCTCTCCGCCGTCTCGATCGGCCTGGGCGTGGTGCTGCCGCCGGAAGCGACGTTCGCCATGTGGGTCGGCGCGCTGATGTTCTGGCTGATGGGCCGCAAGCACAAGGAAAAAGGAACCCGGGGCCACGAGTTCTGGGTGGAAGGCATGGAGCCCATCTGCGCGGGCCTCATCTCCGGTGCCGCGCTGGTCGGCATCGGCAACGCCATCGTCAACGTGCTGGTATGAGGCCGGATCCCATGCTCAAGATCGCCGCGATAGTGCTCGCCCTCTCGACCGCCACCCTGCTTCCGGGCTGCGCGGTCTCCGAGCAGGACAAGTCCGAGAAGGAATGGCGGCGCGCGGAGTGCAACCGCGTGATCGACCAGGAAGCCCGGGAGCGCTGCCTGAAGCAGCTCTAGCGGCTACGCGAGCCCTGCCGCGGCGAGCTCGCGCTTCACGTACGCGTAGTAGATCGGCGCGGCGACCACGCCCGGGATGCCGAAGGCGGCCTCCATCGCGAGCATGGCGAGCAGGAGCTCCCACGCCTGCGCCGAGATGCGTGACCCCACGATGCGGGCGTTGAGGAAGTACTCGAGCTTGTGGATCACGACCAGGAAGATGAGCGAGGCCACCGCCATCTGCGGCGAGTGCGCGAGGCTCAACACCACGATCACCGTGTTCGAGATGAGGTTGCCCAGCACCGGCAGCAGGCCGGCCACGAAGGTCACCACCACCATCGTCTTCGCGAGCGGCAGGTGGATGCCGAACAGCGGCAGCACCACCAGGATGTAGGCGGCGGTGAATACGGTGTTCAGCGCCGAGATCGTCACCTGCGCGAACACGACACGCCGGAAGGCTTCGGCGAAATGCGCGCAGCGCTCGGCAAGCGCGGCGGTGAGCGGGGCCAGCGGTGCCGCCTGCGTCGCGTGGCGCATGGCCACCATCGCGCCGATCACGATGCCCACCAGCATGTGCGCCGCGGCCACGCCGGCGTCCTTGCCGTAGCCCTGCAGCGATTGGGCGTGCTCGCGCAGCCACGCGACCGCGACATCCTTGATGTCGTCCACGCTCTCGGGCAATGACTCGATCACCGGGGCCGGCAGCATCCGCCGCGAGCTCTCGAGGACCTCCGCCATCTTGGCGGCGAGCGCCGCGAGGCTGTTCTCGTCGCGCAGGAGCGCCACGATCGCCATGATCGCGCCGGCCACCAGCCCCGCCACCGCGATCGCGAGCAGCGCGATCACCAGCAGCTTCGCGCGCTGGCTGGAGAGCCGCCGCTCGAGCAGCCGCCCGCCGATGTGCGCGAGCTCGTAGACCAGGAGCCCGGCCAGCAGCGCCGGCAGCAGGTGGAAATACAGGACGAAGACGAGCACGCCCCCGGCCAGCCCATACGAGATTTGCTGCAGTCGCCCGGCCGGCATCAGGTGTCCCCGAAGAGCGCGGCCGGCGCCTCCTCGAGGATGCGCTTGCGGACGGCCGCGTCGGGGATGCTGCGCTCGAAGAGCGCGTACGTCGAGTCGTACGTGGCGAGGGACTCGTGCTGGGTGTGCGGCCAATCGCTGCCCCAGAGCAGGCGATCGGGAGCAAAAGCGTCGAGCAGCCGTTGCGTGAGCGCCGTTCCGGTCGCATCGCCACCGCACCGGTATGCCCCCGACACCTTCACCCAGACGTTGCCGCTCGGGCCCAGGCCGAGCAGATGCCGGAACCCCGCGTCATCGGGCGAGTAGCAGCGGCCGAAGTGATCGACGGCGATGCGCACGCCCTGCGCGACCAGTGTGTGGAGCAGGCGCGGCAGGTCGCCCGACTCGCGATGCAGCTCCACGTGCCAGCGGCGGCGCGCGAGCTCGCGGTGGAATTCCGGATACGGACCCGAAGCGAAGTCCGGCAGCGGCAGGCCGATCAGGTTGTAGCGCACGCCGACCACGTTGTCCTTCGCGAGCGCGTCGAGCGCCGCGGCATCGATCGCCGGATTCACCACGGCCACCGCCTTCAGGCGGTGCGGGTAGCGCCGCACGGCTTCCAGCATCAGCGAGTTGTCGGTGCCGAGGAAGCTCGGCTGGATCAGGAGGCCACCGCCCAGCGCATGGCGATCGAGGTGGGCGATGAAGGCGTCGACCGGCGCGTCGTGCGTGGGACGGTGCCGCGCGCCTTCGATCAGCCGCAGCGGTCCGTGCCAGACATGCGCATGCGTGTCGTAGGCACGTGAACCCACGCTACTGCGCCTGCAGGTTCAGGCCCTTCGCGACGGCTCCGAGCGACGCGTACTCGGTCTCGAGCATGCGGCGCAGCTCCGCGCCCTTGCGGATCTGCACGATCTCGCCCGCCTTCTCCACGTACGCCTTCGTGGCCGGCGTGGACATCGCCTTCTCGAACGCGGCCTCGAGCTTGGCGACCGTTTCGGGCGGCGTCCCCTTCGGCACGAGGATCGCGCGCCAGAGCATCGTCTCTTCCCCCGGGATGCCAAGGTCCTTCAGGCTCGCGGCACCCGGCAACGCGGGAAGGCGCTCGGCCGAAGTCACCACGAGGCATTTCGACTTGCCGCTCGCGACCGACGGCAGGATCGGCGCGGGCGAGCCCACGTAGATGTCCACGTGGCCGCCGAGGAAGTTGGTGAGCGTCTCGCCGGCACCCTTGAACGGCACGTCGCGCACCTTCACGCCAAGCGCCTTGTAGACGCGCGCGGCCGAGAGCTGGCCCGTGCCCCCGATGCCGTCGTTGCCGAAGGTGTACTTGTCCGGGTTCTTCTTCAGCTCGGCGACGAGGTCGGCGCCGCTCGCCGCCGGGAACTTGGCATCCACGCACATCACGTACGGCGTATGCGAGAGCTCGATCACGGGGATGTAGTCCGTGGTCGAGTACGGCGTGGCCTTCAGCGTGTGCGGCGTGGCGGTGAGCGGGCTGCTCCAGATGCCCGCGAGGGTGAGGCCGTCGGGCTTGGAATTGGTGAGCTTGGCCACACCGATCGTGCCGCCGGCGCCGGGCACGTTCTCGACCATGACGTTCTGCTGCAGGAAAGGCTCCGCTTCCTTGCCGACCACGCGGAAGAACCCATCCGTGCCGCCGCCCGGGGGCGTCGGCACGATGATCTTCACGACCTGGGCCTGGGCGCCGACTGCGGCGAACGTGACGAACGCGAAGCAAGCGGCGCGAAGCATGGGTTCTCCTTTTTCGAAACAGGGCAAGGCGTGGGACAGGTTACCGGTGGAAGTACGGATCGAAGACCCGGACCTCCTCGACCCGGTCCACGGGCAGGCCGTTTTTCTCGGCGACACTCCGGATGGCCTCCGGGCTGGGGCCGTCGTAGATGCAGTAGGTTTTCTTGCGGTCGGGGGTCACGTAGGAGTGGATCCACGTGACGCCGCCGGCCAGGTTGTTGGCGACGACCGAGGCGCAGATCCGGGCGCCCACGTCGTTGATGGGGATGGCGAGGCCCTCGGGAAAGGTTCGCTCGACGAGATAGCGGGGCATTCTGCAACTCCAACCGGTGGGGAAGGTCCGATTCTAGAGTGCCGAATCCGCCATTGTCTTGTCACCGTACGAGGTGGAGAATGGCCCCCTCCCGATGAAGACCGCCGTCCGCACCGTTGCGCGTAATTCCACCGCTCCCGGTTCCCGGGCGCGCCCGCGCGCCCTGCCCGAGGCCGAGCCGGCGATCGTCACCCTGGAGCTGCGCGCCCTGGAGGAGCTGAACCAGCTCACCTCGCGCCTGCTCGCCGTCGCCGACCACCGCAACCGCGCCCCGAAGAAGCCCTCCGGCGCCCGCGACGACTTCAGCGCCCTGGTCGCCCACGAGCTGCCGCTGATGGAGCGCCAGCTCGAGCACATGGCGCGCATCCTCGACGACCTGGCCACGCTCTCCCGCCTCACCGAGGGCAAGCTCCCGCTGGCGCGCACGCGCGTGCGGCTCGCCGATGCCGTCTCGGCCGCCCTCGAATACGCGCGACCCGTCCTGGCCGAAGGCGGCCACGAGGTCGCCGTGTCGCTGCCGACGGCCGCCGTTTTCGTGCATGTGGATTCGAAGCGCCTCGCGCAGGCCCTGGGCACGCTGCTGGTCCAGGCGTCGCGCCGCGCGGGCCGCGAGGATCTCCTGCGCATCTCCGCGGTGGTCGAAGGCGCGGAGGTCATCCTCACCGTCCGCGACCATGCGTCACGGGCTCCCCGCGCCGTCGCGTCGATGTTCGGGATCTTCCCGGCCGTCGAAGGCGACGCCGGCGCCATGGCGAGCGGCCTCTGCGTCGGGCTGGCGCTGGTGAAAGCGTTGGTGGACCTGCACGGGGGCTCGGTCATGGCCGAGAGCATCGGCGCGGGACGCCCGACGACCTTCGAAGTCCGGCTGCCCATCCTCCCGGACTAGCGCCGCTCCGCGGCCCCGCAGCCTACTGGCAAACGCTGGGCTGCAACCCGAAGACTTCGCGCTCGATCTGCTTCACGACCACCACGCCGTCCACGGTGTAGCGCAGCGTGCCGTTGGTGCCGTTCGTGAAGGAGAGCGTCATCGTCCCGACGTCCTCGAGGGTGATCGGCGTCCACGGGACCGTGTTGAACGCGGGGCCTGAAGCACGCCTCAACGTTCCCGTGAAGGACCCGTCCGCCTGGCGCTTCAGCGCGTCGCCCACGAACCAGGCGTCGCGCCCGTCCGCGGCATACGTGAACAGCGTCGCGAAGATGATCGTGCCCTGGTGCGTGAGGTTGATGCCCCAGCCGGCCTCCTGCGGGTTCCACCAGAGGTCCTGGTAGTTCGTGGCGCCCGTGCGCGGTGCGGAGGTGAAGGTGCAGAGGGGTGCCGCACCGAAACGCTGGCGCGTGATCACCTTGCTCACCGTGAGCCCGTTGACCGTGTAGACGAGCGTCCCGCTGTCCGGGCCGGAGAACGTGATCGAGAGCGTGCCCACCTGCGTGAGCGCATAGGCGCCCCAAGGCTGCGCGTTGAAGGCCGGGCCGGTGGCGCGGTAGAGCGCGCCCGCGAATGAGCCGTTCGGCTGGCGCGCGAGCGCCGAGGCCACGAGCCACATGTTGCGTCGGTCGGGGGCGTAGGTGAACACGGTGGCGAAGATCGTCTCGCCCTGCTGGTTCAGGTTCATGCCCCAGCCCGACTCCGCCGCGTTCCACCAGAGGTCGGTGTAGTTCGCGACCCCCGTGCCGGCGGTGAAGGTGGTCGTGATGCCGTAGGTGCCGACGTCGCCGTCGAAGCCCGTTACTTGCAGGTAGTACGTGTCCGCGCCGTTGACCGTGGCGCCGATCTGGAAGTTGACCTCGGTGCCGAGCACGATGTCGTCGTTCTCCGCGATCAGCGACGTGCCGTCGGCGCGATAGAGGCGGCCGTACATGTCGGTCGTGCCGGTGGAGCGCACGCTGAACGTGCCGGGGCCGTCGAACGTGATGCGGAACCAGTCCTGGTCGGTGCGGCTCTGCAGGCCGCCGGCGGCGCTGCCCGTCGGGGCGAGCGGCGTGGCCGTCGAGAACGTGTTGCCGTGGTCGTCCGGAAGCTCGAAGGCGGATTGCACGCCATACGCGCCCGTGGCGCCCGCATGGCTGGTCACCTTGAGCAGGTACGTGCCCGGCGTGACCGGGATCACCATCTCGAAATTGCGGTCGGAGGACGAGCGGTCGTCGCTCATGACGATGCGCGTCAGGCCATCCGAAGCGTAGACCTCGCCGATCACGTCGAGCGGCGCGCCGTTCGAGGGGCTGAACGAGCGGATCGTCCAGTTGCCGGAGCTCGCGAAGGTGGTGCGGAACCAGTCCGCGTCGCCGTCGCGATTCATCTGCGCCACGATGCGCGCGTCGGCGCGCAGCAGTGTTGCCGAGCCCGCGGAATCCGAATGGTCATCGGCCGCGTTGGGGCCGGCGAGGAACGTCGAGGCGAGCGGATAGGCCTTGGAGAAGTCCGAATACGACGCGACGTTGCCCGTGTTGCCGCACGCGTTGCTGGCCGGGCTGCCGAAGAGCGTGCCGCGGAAGATGCCGGTACCGGTGAGCAGCGGCGAGCCGCTGCTGCCGCCCTCGATGATCCCCTGCGACATCGCGATGCGGTTGAAAGGCTGGCCGAACGTAAGGCCCGTATCGGAATCGGTCACGCGCACGCTCGCCGCGACGCTGCCCGCCATGTAGCGCTGCGCCTCGCCGTTCGGATGGTGGATGCCGAAGACCGCGGAGTTCACCGTGAGCGGGCTGGGATCCCATCCGAGGAAATGCGCGCCGGCGGGCGCCGCATTCATGAGACGCAGCAACGTGAAGTCCGTGTCGAAGTCGGCCATCAGCAGCGTGGCACCGCCCGTGAGGCGCGTGGGCGAGGCCGGCGTACCGCCGCACACGGCCGGGTAGTAGAAGAACCACGACTCCAGCGTCGCCGCCACCGCCGAGCTCGAGATGCAATGGTTCGCCGTCGCGAAGAGCGGCGTCATGGAGCTCGCGTTGTCGTTCAGCAGCGATCCCGTGCAGACGAACGCGCTGCCGTCCTTCACGAAGCGCATGCGCGCGACGCCCTTCCCGTCCGTGCGGACGTTGGGATCGGAGACGCACGCGATGTCCACGTGGCACGCGAAGTCGAGGGCCTTGCTGAAGCCGTGCGAGACGTCGATCACGCGGAAGGCGAGCTGCTGCGGCAGGGGCTTCCGCGCGCTCCAGAGCTCGATCACCTGGACGTCACCGTCGCTGGTGTTGGTCCAGTGCTCGATGGGCCAGGTGCCGCCCGAGAGCTTGAAGAGATCGGATGCGTCGACGCGCGTGACTTCGCCGCCCGACGCCGACGCGGCACGGACCTGCAGGTCGGCCGGCATGGCGGTGAAGAGCAGGCCCACGCGTAGTTGCACGGCTCCGGGCGACACGACCCGAATGCGGCTTGCGTATCCGCCCGCGGCGGCAACCCACGTGAGCGACGAGGCATCGATCGAAGGCTGCGACTCGACCTCGAAGCGGCGCGAGACGCCCACTTGGTGGAAGGGAAGATCGGCGATGGCGCTCTTGGCTTCCGCGCCCAGGGGCGGCAACGCGAGGACCGCGTCCGGACCCGCCCCCAACTGGAGTTGCTCGAAGCGCTTCGGGCTACCGCCGTCGAACGGCTTCGTGACGCCCGAGACGCCCGCGCCCTGGACGAGCAGCGAGACGGTGAAGAGCGCGACGAAGGCGGAGAGGCGAATTCCCATGCTGCAATTTTACCGCCTTCGGGGTGCTTGTGGGCGAGAAAACAACAAGTGTTGTCAGAAAGCGACAGATGTAACCGAAGCGGGAAAAATCCCTTTCAGAATCACCACTTGGGGATGCGCAGGGTCTTGCTGATCATCAGCGAGCCGGACAGCGCGAAAAGCAATACCAGCGGATGGAGCGTCCAGGGTCCGAGGGCCCACGCTCCGCCGTACAGCGACTCGCCGATCCGCCCCTGCCAGCACGCGAAGGCGAGCACGCCGGTGAGGGCCACGCTCGTGGGGATAGGCGTTCCTTCGAAGTACTTCACCTTGCCGCCCTCGTTGCCTTCGGCGAGCGTCTCCGCGGTCACGTTGAAGCGCGCGAGGCGGCTCACGCCGCAGCAGACGAAATACGCGAGCACCACGGCATCCCAACCCCCGCGCATGCCAGCTGCGAAAGCCAGCGACGCCGGGGCGACCCCGAAGGAGATCACGTCGGCCAGCGAATCGAGCTCGCGCCCGAGCGTGGAGTGCTCGTTGCGGGCGCGGGCGATCTTGCCGTCCAGCACGTCGAAGATGAAGGCCGCCGGCGCGAACGCCGCCGCCGCGAGGAAGTGCGAGGGCGATGCGTCGGCCATGAAGAGCATGGCGAGCATCACGCCCGCCATGCCGCAGGCCGCGTTGCCGAGGGTAAAGAAATCCGCGACGTGGAAGTCGCGGATCATCGAGAAGTGTCGCTTCATGGAGGATCGACCGGTAAACGGCGCAATCGTTTCATCGCAACGACGTAGGAATCCGCCGCGACTACTCGGGCAGGGCCTGCAAGGCGAACGCCGCCTTGGTCGCTTCGTCCACCGCGAGGCCCAGCGGACCGAACCACTTCGCGTGGAGCTTCTCCATCTCGCCGCTGCGCATCAGGCCCGCGAGGGTCTTCGCGACCAGCAACTTGAAGTCCGGATCCCCGCGCCGGAACATCAGCCCGAAAGGCTCATACGAGAGCGTGCGGCCGACGACTGCGTAGTCCGAGGGATTCCGGGCGTTCGCCTTGAGACCGTAGAGCTGCACGTCGTCGCTCACGTTCGCATCGACCCGGCCGCTCTCGAGCACCAGGAAGCCTTCCGCATGGTCCTTCACGTTGAGGACCTTGATGCCGAGGTTGAGCTTCTCGGAGAGGTTCTTGATCACGCGCTCGTTGGTCGTGCCCTGCGAGACCGAGATGGTCTTGCCTTTCAGGTCCTCGACCTCCTTGATGCCCGACTTCGCCTTCACGAGCAGCCGCGTGCCGCCGATGAACGTGACGGGCGAGAACTCCGCCTGCTTCTGGCGCGTGAGCGTGTTGGTGGTGGAGCCGCACTCGAGGTCCACGGTGCCGTTGGCCACGAGCGGGATGCGCGTCTGCGAGATCACCGGGATGTGCTTCACCTGCAGGTTGGGCAGGTTCAGCTCCGCCTTCACGGCGTCGACGACCTTCATGCACAGGTCCATCGAATAGCCGACGGGCTGCTGCTTCTCGTTCAGGAAGGAGAACGGCACGGAGGTGTCGCGGATGCCGAGCGAGATGGCGTTGGCGTCCTTGATCTTCTTCAGCGTGCCCGTGAGGTCCTGCGCGCTGGCCGACGTGGCGGCGAGTGTCACGACGACGGCGGCGAATGCCTTCATGGCGAATCCTGGAGGGAGTGGAACGCCATGATACCGACGCCGCGTGTCAGCCCTTGTGTTTTCCCGGCTTCGCCTTGTGCGGCACGTTCCAGCCGAAATAGACCTCGACGTCGACGATCTTGTCGCCGCGCACGGTGTGGATCTCCGTGTTGCGGAATGTCTCCTTGCCCATGCGGCCCTCGTAGGTCACGAAGGCATGATCGCCATCGACGGCCAGGCGCTCGATCTCGAAGCCGTCGATGCGCTCGCTGTTCGGCCAGCACACGTCGAAGTAAGTCTTGCGATCGATGCGGTTGTCGAGGGGACTCGTGAAGTGGAAGTCGTCGGCGAGCAACGCCTCGATCGCCGCGCGGTCCTTCGTGGCGTAGGCCTCGAAGCACGCGCGGACGGACTTCTCGATGTGATCTGCTTGCATGGCAACCTCCTCGATGTCGTGAATCCGTTCGACCGCGAGGAGGGGCCGCGAGTTTCTACGCCGCCCGCTTCAATCCGGCCTTGGTGAAGCTGAAGACTCCACCCTTCGCATCCACGCGGATCGTGTCCTTCGGGCCGAACTTGCCCTCGAGCAGCGCCTTCGACAACGGGTTCTCGATCTCCGACTGGATCGCGCGCTTCAGCGGCCGCGCGCCGTAGACCGGATCGAAGCCCGCCTTCGCGAGCTCGGAGAGCGCGGCATCGGACACTTCGAGGGCCATGTCCATCGCGGCCACGCGCTCCTCGAGCTGCTTCAGTTGCACGCGGGCGATGCCCTCGATGTTCTTCTCGTCCAGGCCATGGAACACGACGATCTCGTCGATGCGGTTGATGAATTCGGGGCGGAAATGCGTCTTCACTTCACCCATCACGGCGAGCTTCACCACCTGGTAATCCTGCCCTTGCATCTGCTGGATCATCTGCGAGCCCAGGTTGCTGGTCATGATGATCACGGTGTTCTTGAAGTTCACGACGCGGCCCTGGCCATCCGTCATGCGGCCATCGTCCAGCACTTGCAGGAGGACGTTGAACACTTCCGGGTGCGCCTTCTCGACTTCGTCGAGCAGGATCACGGAGTAGGGCTTCCGGCGAACCATCTCGGTCAACTGGCCGCCCTCCTCGTAGCCGACGTAGCCCGGGGGCGCTCCGAGCAGCCGCGCGACGGAGTGCTTCTCCATGTACTCGGACATGTCGATGCGAATGAGGTGGTCCTCGGAATCGAAGAGGAATTCCGCGAGCGCCTTCGAAAGCTCCGTCTTGCCCACGCCGGTCGGGCCCAGGAACAGGAACGATCCATACGGGCGCTTCGGATCCGAAAGACCCGAGCGCGAGCGGCGGATGGCATCCGAGACGAGGCGCACGGCTTCGTCCTGGCCGATCACGCGGCGATGCAGGCGATCCTCCATGTGCAGGAGCTTCTCGCGCTCGCCGGTCAGCATCTTCGACACGGGAATGCCGGTCGAGCGAGCGACCACTTCCGCGATCTCTTCCACGCCGACCTGCGTGCGCAGCAGCTTCGGCTTGTCCTTCGATTCGCCCTGCGCTTCCGCGGCCTTGAGCTGCTTCTCCAGCTCCGGGATCTTGCCGTACTGGATCTCGGACATCTTCGACCAGTCGCCCTTGCGCTTGGCCTCGTCCATCGCGAGCTTGGCTTTCTCGAGCTCCTCCTTCACGTGCGTCGAGCCGTGCACGCGCGCCTTCTCGGCCTTGAGGATCTCGTCGTAGTCCGAATACTCCTTGTCGAGGCGCTTGATCTCGTCCTCGATCAGGCCGAGGCGCTTCTGCGACGCCTCGTCCTTCTCGCGCTTCACGGCCTCGCGCTCGATCTTGAGCTGGATGATGCGGCGGTCGAGCCTATCCATCACCTCCGGCTTGGAGTCGATCTCCATCTTGATGCGCGACGCGGCCTCGTCGATGAGGTCGATCGCCTTGTCCGGAAGGAAGCGGTCGGTGATGTAGCGGTGCGAGAGCTCGGCCGCGGCGACGATCGCCGGGTCGGTGATGTCCACGCCGTGGTGGACCTCGTACTTCTCCTGGAGGCCGCGCAGGATCGCGATGGTGTCTTCCACCGACGGCTCGTCGACGAGCACCTTCTGGAAGCGGCGCTCGAGCGCGGCATCCTTCTCGATGTACTTGCGGTATTCGTCGAGCGTGGTGGCGCCCACGCAGTGCAGCTCGCCGCGCGCGAGCGCGGGCTTCAGCATGTTGCCGGCATCCATGGAGCCTTCGGCCTTGCCGGCACCCACCATGGTGTGCAGCTCGTCGATGAACACGATCGACTTGCCCGCGTCCGCCGTGAGCTCCTTCAGCACCGCCTTGAGGCGCTCCTCGAATTCACCGCGGTACTTGGCGCCCGCGATGAGCAAGCCCATGTCGAGCGACAGCACGCGCTTGCCGCGAAGGCCCTCGGGCACTTCTTCATTGACGATGCGCTGCGCCAGCCCCTCGACGATCGCGGTCTTGCCCACGCCGGGCTCGCCGATCAGCACCGGGTTGTTCTTGGTCCGGCGCTGCAGGACCTGGATCACGCGGCGGATCTCCTCGTCGCGGCCGATGACCGGGTCGAGCTTGCCCTGGCGGGCTCGCTCGGTGAGATCGACGGTGTATTTCTTCAGAGCCTCGCGCTGGCCCTCGGCATCGGCGCTGTTCACGTTGCCGTAGCCGCGCACGGCCTTGATCGCCGCCTCGACGGCGGTCGGTTCGGCGCCGTGCTTCTTGAGCAACTTGCCGGTTTCGCCCTTGTCGTGGAGCGCGGCCACGAGGAAGAGCTCGGAGGAGATGAACTGGTCGCCTCGCTTCGTGGCGTCCTTGTCGGTGATGTTGAGCAGGTTGTTCAGGTCGCGCGAGACGGAGATCTCGCCGCCGGTGCCCTCGACCTTCGGCAGGCGATCGACGGATGCCTCGAGGTCGGCCGAGAGCGGCTGTACGGCCACGCCGGAGCGCTGCAGCAGCGACGCAATGCCGCCGTCAGGATCCTTCAGGAGCGCCAGCAGCAGGTGCTGGGGCTCGATGTACGCGTTGTCGTGTGCGAGGGCCTGGCTCTGGGCGTCGGCCAGGGCCTGCTGGAACTTAGTCGTCAGCTTGTCGATCCGCATAGGTATCATTCCCTTGTGATGCGAAAGACGTGGGGCGTTAGCCCTACGGTTTCAAGGCCTTTTTACCTTTTTACACGCCATGTCCGACCCCTTCCACGCCCTAGAGGAAACCGTTACCGCCGACGTCACGCGCGCCCTGGCGGAAGACGTAGGCGTGGGCGACCTCACCGCGAGCCTGGTGCCGCGGGACAAGTCCTGCACCGCCCGCCTGCTCACCCGCCAGGATGCGATCCTGTGCGGCGTCGAATGGTTCAACCGCACGGTGGAAGAGCTCGACACCGACGCGGAGATCTTCTGGCACTTCGAGGACGGCGACGAGGTCATGGCCGGCACCCAGCTCTGCGAGATCGAGGGCCGCGCCCGGGCGCTGCTCACCGCCGAGCGGACCGCGCTCAACTTCGTGCAGATGCTTTCCGGCGTAGCAACGCGCACCAACCGCTTCGTGAAGGCCGTGGCCGGAACGAAGGCGCGCATCTACGACACGCGCAAGACGATGCCGGGGCTGCGAATCGCGCAGAAATTCGCCGTGCGCGCCGGCGGCGGCTCGAACCACCGCATCGGCCTGCACGACGGCATCCTCATCAAGGAAAACCACATCCTCGCCGCCGGCGGTATCCGCGCCGCGCTTGAGGAAGCCCGCCATGTCGCCGACCCCGGCACGATGGTGGAAGTCGAAGTCGAGAACCTCGCCCAGCTCGCCGAGGCGCTCGACGCCGGAGCCAAGCTCGTGCTGCTGGACAACTTCGATATCGTGGGCCTGCGCTCCGCCGTCGAAGCCACGGCCGGCCGCGCCGAGCTCGAGGCCTCCGGCGGCGTGAGCCTGGAGAACGTGCGTGCCATCGCCGAGACGGGCGTGGACCGCATCTCGATCGGCTCGCTCACCAAAGACATCGAGGCCATCGATCTCTCGATGCGCTTCATCCACCGATAAGGAAACCATGCGCTCCCTTCTTGCCCTCTGCCTCATCGCCCTGCTCTCCGGCTGCGCCACCACCGCCGAGACCAACCCGCGCGATCCATGGGAGGGCTTCAACCGTCCGGTCTACGCCTTCAACGACACGGTGGACAAGGCGGTCCTGAAGCCCGTGGCCCAGGGCTACCAGAAGGTGATGCCGGAGTTCGCGCAGACCGGGGTGAACAACTTCTTCGGCAACATCAACGACATCGCCACGGGCCTGAACAACATCCTGCAGGGCAAGCCGCAGCAGGGCGTGGGCGACCTCGGCCGTTTCGTCGTGAATAGCGTCGTGGGCATCTTCGGCCTGTGGGACGTGGCCACGCCGATGGGGCTGGACAAGCACGACGAGGACTTCGGCCAGACCCTCGGTGTGTGGGGCGTGCCTTCAGGCCCCTACCTCATGATCCCGCTCTTCGGTCCCAGCACCGCGCGCGATGCGCCGGCTCGCATCGTCGATCCGCAATACGTGTGGGGCCGCTACATCGAGCCGGAATCCGTGGGCTGGATCCTCTTCGGCGTGGACATCACCCGCTCGCGCGCGAACCTGCTCCGCAACGAAAAGCTCCTCGACGACGCGGCGATCGACAAGTATTCGTTCATCCGCGACGCATGGCTGCAGCGCCGCCAGAACCAGGTCTACGACGGCAAGCCGCCGAAGGTGAAGGACGACTTCTAGGCATGTCGCTCGGCTGGAAACTTTTCTTCGTCTTCATCGGCTTTTGCACGCTGATGGGCGGCGTGATGTACATGGCCTTCCGCGAACGGGCGCGCGGCAAGGCTCTCGCGCCAGGTGACATTGCCGCCGGCGAAGCGCAGGATGCCCGGGTACTGATCGTGATCTTCTCCGCCGCCATCGGCGGGTTGCTCCTCACGCTCCTCGTCGCGTGGCTGGTCTTCCTCTAAGACCGCCCGCCCCCTCCGCCTGTCGGCAATCAACGACGGCGCGCCCCTCTCCGGCCGCGGGAACAAATCCGTTTGGCCGCTGTTACCGTATCGATCATCTCAGGAGAAATCCATGCGTCATTTAGCCTCATCCCTCGCCCTCGCGGCCCTCGTCGCCGCCAGCGGCCCCGCCTCGGCGGCATTTCACCTCTTCAGGATCAACGAGGTCTACACCAACAACAATGGCACGGTTCAGTTCGTCGAGCTGACCGCGCTCGCGGGCGGCCAGCAGTTCACGTCGGGACACACGCTGACCATCACCCCGGCCGGTGGTGGGGCCGCCGTGGTCTGCAACTCCGCCCCGAACCTGCCGGGCGACACCAGCGGCAAGAAGATGCTGTTCGGCACGGCCGGCGTGCAGGCCCGGTTCGGCGTGACTCCGGACTACATCTGCCCGAACTCATTCGTCGCGCCGGCGGGAGGCACGATCAACTGGGGTGAAGGATCGGACACTCTCGTCTACCCGGCCCTGCCCGTGGATGGCGCCACGTCGCTCAATACGAGCGGCGTCACTTTCGTGTCCCGGGCCGCTACGCCGCAGAGCTTCGCCGGCTTGCCACCCGCCTATCAGGGCATGTGGTGGCAGGACCCGGGCCAGGAATCCGGCTGGGGCATCAACACCGCGCACCAGGGCGACATCATCTTCGCCACGTGGTTTACCTATGGCGCGGACGGCAAGGGCCTCTGGATGATCCTCTCGAATGCATCGAAGATCGGCGAGGGCCAGTATCGCGGCGACATCTACACGGCACGCGGCCCCCCCTTCAACGCGGAGCCGTTCTTTCCCAACCAGGTCGTGCTCACCAACGTGGGCAACGGGACGTTCACGTTCGGCAACTCGTCGTCGGGCACGTTCCAGTACACCGTCAACGACATCACGCAGACGAAGGACATCACCCGCTTCGTCTTCTCCGCGGGTGCTCCCGAGTGCACGCTCGGCGGAACGCCGACCGGCCTCAACTACCAGGACATCTGGTGGAAGGCTCCCGCCTCGTCCGAATCGGGCTGGGGCCTCAACATCGTGCATCAAGGCAACCGCCTGCTCATGTCGTGGTTCACCTACGACGCGACGGGCAAGGGCCAGTGGCTGCTGATGCCCGACGTCGTGAAAGGGACGGGCGAGTCCTTCAGCGGGAAGATCTACCGCTACACCGGCAACCCGTTCAACAGCACGCCGTGGAACCCGGCATCCGTGATCTCGACCGAAGTCGGGACGGCGACCGTCGTGTTCAGCGACCGCAACAACGGAACGTTCGCGTACACGCTGGACAACATCAGCCAATCGAAGGCGATCACGCGCACGGTGTTCAATCCGGACGGCGCGCAGGCCGCCTGCAACGCCCCCTAAGACCAGCGACTACTGGACTGCGTCACCGGAAGCTGCACGTCGCTTTCGGTGACGCGAACTCCTGGCGGGTGATGTTCTTCACCTGCGCCACCCCATCCAGCGTGTACGCGAAGGTCCCGTGCTCGCGGTCGCTGAACGTGAGCGTCACTTGCCCCACCTCCGTCGTCTGGATCGAGCCCACGTTCCACGGCAGCGTGTTGAACGGATTTCCCTTCGCGCGGTGGATCGACCCGGTGAACTGGTCGCCCAGCCCCACGCGCCGCACGTTCGACATGAGCAGCCACTGCGCCTTGCCGCTCAAGTCATACGTGAACCACGTCGCGAAGATGAGATCGCCCTGGTGCGTGATGTTCAAGCCCCACCCTGACTCCGAAGCGTTCCACCACGTGTCCTGGTAGTTCACGATGGCCGACGGCGCACCACCCGTGAAGCATTCGGGGATGGCGTTGCCGAACTCGGTGCGCGTGAGCGGCTTCGTCTGCGTGATGCCGTTTACCGTGTAGTCGAACTTGCCGGCCGTCGTGCTCGAGAACGTGAACGTCCCCGTACCGACCTCGGTGACCTCGACCTGCTTCGGATCGAACGGCACCGCGTTGAATGCGGGCCCACGTGTCGTGTAGATCGTCCCCGTATAGACGCCGGGACCGGTGCGCTCCGCACGCGACATCAGGTACCACTGCCCTTCCCCATTCGCGCCGTACGTGAACCACGTGGCGAAGAGGATGTTGCCCTGGTGCGTGGTGTTGATGCCCCAGCCGGATTCCTGCGGGCCGGCCCACCACAACGCCTGATACGCATCGGCGACGGAAGCCACCGGCGGCGGCGGACGCACGTAGATGCCGGGGCCGCCCGGATCGCTGATGGCGCCGTTGGCCGCGAGATCGTCGTCGCCCAATCCACCGTCGACGATGGAGAGCGTGATCGTGTTGCCCGCGATCGTCGCCGGCACCGTGTACCAGTGAGGCGCGGGCGCGGCTGCGGTCGGACCGTACTTCCAGTATTGCGTGCCGTCGGGCAACGTCTGCGGATACGTCAGCACGATCGTGACCGTCGAGCCCGGAGCGCAGCCCCCCGCATCGAACGCGAAGAGACCGTGCGGGAACTGCACGTTCGAGGGGCCCGTTCCCGCAGGCGGGGACAAGGGATCGCCCGTCAACGGAATGAACGAGGGATCCACCGAGAACTCGCAGGCCCCACCACCGCCCGTGAGGTTCGCCGCGATCGTCCCCGTGCCGGTGGGGCTCGTGCCGCCGCCGGTGAATCGGCCGGGCGTGATCGAGAACGGCGCGGAGTCGACCGACGTGCCGACGGCATTGCGTGCACGAACGACGCACGTCACCGGACCCGCGGGCAATCCGCCCACCGTGAGCGGCGAGGCCGGCCCTGTGGCGGTGCGCGCGCCGCACTGCGCGGTGTAGTCGAGGATCGCCGAGCCACCGTCCGAAGCGGGGACCGAGAACGTGACGAGCGCGCTCGACGTCGTCGGCAGCGTGACGTTCGTGATCGTCGGCGCCGAGGGAACGGCCAGTACGGTGAGCGTGATGTCGTTGCCCGTACCGCCCGCGTACGAGATGCGGAATTTCGAAGCGCCCGCCGTGACGATCGCGCCTTCGGGCAAGCCCGCGAACGTGCCGGCGGTCGCCGAAGGACCCAGGTTGTCGACGATGCGAAACACGTCTCCGGTCGCGGGTGCGTAGCCGAGCGCCACGTTGAGAGCCCCGCCGACGCTTGCGCCAATGTTCGCGCGAACCTGGTCGTATTGCGTGCCGGCAGCGAGCCCGCTGATCTCGACCTCGAGCGTGCCGGCCGCGAGGTTGAGAGAGTCGACGGTGAAGAGGCCGGGGGAAAGGCCCGGCGCGAACGAGCCCGAGCTGTTCACCGCCGCGGCGCTGCCCGTCCCCATCAGGCGCGCGTTGTTGGTGATCGTCCCCGCGATCGAGCCGGTCAAGGAGAGCACGCCCGCCTGGACGTTCACGGGCCCGTTGAAGGGGCTCGCGCCGGAGAGCGTGAGCGTTCCCGCGCCGCTCTTCACGATCGTCCCGGAGCTCTGGAAGACATTGGCCATCGTGAGCGCGCCGGCACGGTCGACCGTCAGCACGTCGTTGACGAAGACGAGACCGGTACCGAGCGTGCCGGTCGAGCCGCCGACGCCGACGTTCAGCGACGCGTTGACGTTGAGCGAGCCGGAGTAACCGCTGTTGTCGCCCGTCAGGATCGTGGTCTCCGCGAGGGTGAGCGTGCCCACCCCTTCGATGCGTCCGTTGAAGTTCGTGGGCCCGCGCAGGTTGGTCGCGGTGCCCAGGAGCAGGCGGCCGTCACCCTGGAGGTTGCGCAGGCGCACCGTGCCCGGGGTCGCATTCACCTCGATCGTCGCGCCCGCCGCGACGTAGGTCGACCCAAAGGCGTCGGTGGCGCTATTGAAGAAGGTGTTGCCGAATCGCACGGTGCCTCCCTCGACGCGGAAGGCCGTGCTGAAGTTCGTGAAGCTGCTGAAGCCGCTCAGGGGCACGTCGATCGCGAACGTGCCGCTATTCACGGGATCGCCGATCAGGTACCGGTCCGTCATGTTGCTGATGCCCATCGACAGCGGGTTCACCGTGACCCCCGCCGCCACCGTGAGCCGGGCATTGGCGTGGGCGAACTGCAAGCGCACATCGGAAACGCCGACCACGAAGTGGAGCCGGCCGTCCTCGATCCTGAACTGGTTGATGACGGCGCCGCCCCCGGCTGTCGCCAGCGGGTTGGCGATCGTGACCGTGCCGCCTCCCCTCACGTACGTCTGGCCACTCGTGCGCGTGCTGGGCCCCGACAGGCGCAGGTCGCCCGGGCCGCTCATGAACAGCCGGCCGCCCGTCGTGAGCGGGTTCGGCATGTCGTAGACGTTCGAGCGGTTCACGTTGACGATCGCGCCGGAAAGGAAATTGCCGAGGATCGTGACGACGCTCGCCGGCGGTAGTGCGCCCGATGTCCCGCCGGCACCGAGGTTCAGCGTGCCTCCGACCGTCGTCCCTCCGGTGTAGGTGTGGTTCCCCGTGAACGTGATCTCCGCGCCGCCGGCGATCTCCAGGCTCCCGAAGCCGGTGATCAGGCCGTCGAACTGGCTCGTGCCCGTGAGGATCGTGTTGAGGTTCAACTGCGACTGGAACGTGCCGGTGCCGCGCAGGTTGTTGATGGTGAGGGGATCGCCATTGTTGCGCAGCGTCGCTCCCGCGTTCACCGTCGTAAACCCGACGTCGCGAAGCAGCGGCAACGAGTTCGGGCGGCCGATGACGACCGTGCCGCCGCCCGCGACGAACTCCGCCGTGGGATCCGAGATGTAGGCCGTCGCGGGCTGGCTGATGTTGACGCTGCCCGTCGCCAGGGGATCGCCGAACGTCGCGACGGAGTCGTGCTCGAGCTCGAGCGTCACGGTGGGCTGGAAGAAGATCGTCGTGCCCGCTTCCGCCGAGACCGTGCTGGACGTGCCCGCGGCGAAGTTGATCGTGTTGCCCGAGATCACCACGATGCCGCCACCCGTAGCCACGTAGCGCCCTCCGGAGAAGATCCACGCGGTGGGTGACTGGACCTGCGCCGTGCCCATCGAGATCGTGCCCGCGCGCGCTTCCACGCGGGGGATCCCGGTGCCGAGGGGGTTCGTCAGCGCGAACACGAGGGTGCCGGGACCGTCCTTGAGGATGGTGCCCTGCAGCCTCGTTCCCGTGAGCGTGACGGTCACGCCCGCGGGCACCACGATGGGAGCGCCGGAGAGCGTGATCGTGGTGGCGAACGTGATCGTGTCGCCGTCGGCCGCGCTCGCCGCGCAGGCGAGCAGCGTCGCCTCATTGGTCGCGGGGCACGCCGCCGCCCGTGCGCCGAGCGGCAGCGCGAGGGCGGCGACGGCCAGGGCCTGCAGGACCTTCCTCATCGCCGTCATCGCCGTCTCCCTAGCGGAAGCTGCACATCGCCTTGGGCGATGCGAACTCCTGCCTCGTGATCGCCTTCGTCTGCGACACGCCATCCAGCGTGTACGCGAACGTCCCGTGGTCGGCGTCGCTGAAGGAGAGCGTCACCTGGCCGACCTCGGTCACCTGGATGGAGCCCGTGTTCCACGGCAGCGTGTTGAAGGGGTTGCCGCGCGCCCGGTAGATCTTCCCGGCGAAGCTGTCGCCCAATCCAACACGGCGCACGTCCGACATGAGAAGCCACTGCGCCTTGCCGCTCGTGTCGTAGGTGAACCACGTCGCGAAGATCACGTCGCCCTGGTGGGTGATGTTCAAGCCCCAGCCGGACTCCGAAGCGTTCCACCACGTGTCCTGGTAGTTCACGATCGCGCTCGCCGGGCCGCCCGCCGTGCACTCGGGAATGGCGTTGCCGAACTCGGTGCGCGTGAGCGTCTTCGACTGCGTGATGCCGTTCACCGTGTACTCGAACCTGCCGGACGTCGCGCTCGAGAACTTGAACGTTCCGGTGCCGACCTCGGTGGCCACGACCTGGCGCGAATCGAACGGCACCGCGTTGAAGGCCGGGCCTCGCGTCGTGTAGATGGTCCCGGTGTACTCGCCGGGTCCCGTGCGCTCGGCACGCGACATCAGGAACCACTGCCCTTCCCCGTTCGCGTTGTACGTAAACCACGTCGCGAAGAGGATGTCGCCCTGGTGCGTGGTGTTGATGCCCCAGCCGGATTCCTGCGCGCCGGCCCACCACAACGCCTGGTACGCGGGCGTGCCGGCGGTCGGAGGCGTCACGGGAGCCGCCCTCGGCGCCGCGGGTCCGCCGCCGATGATGACCTGGCCCGGCGTGGGCTCGGCGTCGTCGGTGCTGTCGTCCATGATGCTGAGCGTGACGGTGTTGCCCGAGATGACCGCGGCGGATAGCGGCAGCGCGTACCAGTGCGGCACGGGATTGCCGGCCTCGATGCCGTAGACCCAGTAGCGCGTGCCCGCGGGCAGCGGTGCCGGGAAGGTGAGCGTGAACGTGACCGTCGAGCCCGGCGTGCATCCGTCCGCGATGAGACCGACGATCCCGTGCGGGAAATCGAGGTTCGCCGGCGGCGCATCCGGAGCCGCGGTGACCGGAAGGAGGAACGGCGGAATGGTGAAGCTGCAACCGCCGCCTCCGGCGACGTTCGCCGTGATCGTGCCGCTGCCCGTGGCACTCGGGCCGGAGAAGTCGAAGAGGCCGATGGTGACCGCGAACGGCGCCGAATCGGGACCGTTGCCCAGCGCATTGCGAGCGCGGGCAACGCAGGTCGTCGGCCCCGAGGCGACACCGGACAGCAGCGCCGGCGACGAAGTGACGCCCATCACGGCGGTGGCCGCGCACGTGACGGTGTAGTCGAGGATCGGCGAGCCGCCGTCGGAGGCCGGCGCCGTGAACGAGACCTGCACGTCATTCGGGAAGTCGGGGTCGGCAGGCATCACGCCCGTGATCGTCGGCGCGCCCGGAACGCTGATCGCGGTGAGCACGATGTCGTTGCCGTTGCCGCCCTGGTAGGTGATGCGGAAATTCGTCGCGCCGGTCGCCAGCAGCCCGCCTTCGGGGAGGCCGTTGAAAGAGGCCGGCGTGCTCCCGGTCGCGACGTCCACGATCGTGAACGACGTGCCCGCCGGCGGGACGTAGCCGCCGACGAGGATCACGCTGAGCGGCGTGGCCGAGAACGAGCTGAAGCTCGACACCTGCAGCTGGTCGTATTGCGCTCCGGCCGTGGAGCCGCCGATCTTGATGCTGACCTGGCCACCGACCAGCGAGGGTTGGCCCCCATTGAATATTCCGGTCCCTGCGCCGACGCCGGGCTCGACGATCCCGCCCGGCGCCACCTGGAATCCCTGCACGATGCCCGTGCCGCGCAGCACCCCGCCTGCACCGGTGATCTGCGGACGCGCCGCCAGGTACGTGCCCGTCACGACGAGGGTCGCGTTCGGCTGGGTACGGAAGTTGCCGACCGACGTCCCGGTGCCGGAAAGGATGAACGTGCCCCCGCCGTTGAACTGGATGGAGTTGCCGCTGAGCGTGTTCGGGATGTCGAGCGTGTCGGAGCGGACGAAGGTCACGACGCTGATCACGTTGATGGGCCCCGTGCCGAGCGTTCCGGACGCGCCGCCGTTGCCCACGGTCAAGTTGATCTGGGCTTCCGTGCCGCCGGTGTAGGTGTTGTCGCCGGTGAGCGTGACGGGCGAGGTGACGGTCCTCACGCCTCCCGCGCCCGAAATCACGCCATCGAAGGTGCCGCCGCTCAGCTCGAGCAGGCTCTGCTCGACGATGACGCTGCCGTCGCCCTGCAGGTTCGCGACCCGCAGCGGCGTCACGCGATTCACGCGCAGCGCGCCCGGTGCCGTGACCTGGGTATTGATCGCGGTCTGGAACAGGGTGCCATTGAACGGATTGTTGACCTGCAGCTCGCCGTTGACGACCTGCAACGATCCGATCGGCAGGCCGGTCGTGCCGCCGGCGAGCTCGATGTACCCCGCCCCGCAATCGTTGAAGCGGAGCACGCCGCTCGTGTTGCTGGTGATGAGCCCGGTGAGCACCAGCGTCTGGAAGTCGGTGGCGCAGATCGTGGGCGAGCTGCCGGCGCCGAAGGTGATGTTCTTGTTCAGCGTCATCGTGGCGGTCGCCTGCAGCCGCCCGGTGTTGATGTTGAGGTTCGGGCCGACGCCGAGCGCGCCCGCGTTGCCGATGCGAAGCGTGCCGGCGTTGATCGTGGTGTCGCCGAAGTACGAGCTCGTGGTGTTGAGGTTCAGGGCGCCGACGCCGTTCTTGACGACGCTGCCGGATCCGCTGATCGTCCCGCCGAGCGTGAAGTTGGCCGCCGCCGTGTCGATCACCAGCGTGGCGTCGTTCTGGATGGCGAGGTTGTAGTTCTGGTTGGTGCCGGAGCCGTCGCCGAGCTGCAGCGTCCCGCCGCTGATCGTGGTGCCTCCCGTGTGCTGGAGCAGGCCCGACAGCACGAGCGTTCCAGCCCCGATCTTCGCGAGCGCGCCGTTGCCGCCGATGCTCGCCGGGAAGTTGCCGCTGCGCACGCTGACCGTCGAGGCGCCGGCCGACGCGATCGTCAGGCCCGCGAAGATGTCCGGCGCCTGCAGGTTGGCGATCGTGAGGTTGTTGCCGTTGTTGGAGAGGCCCCCCGTGTTCTGGATCGTCAGCGAGGCCGCGGCATCGGACAGCAGCGAGAAGTTCGGACTGCCCGCCGTGAGGCTGGTCCCGTCGACCACGATCGTCGAGTCCGCTGCCGCGCTGGAAGGCGCTCCCGGCAAGAGGAACACCCCGCCCTGGCGCCCCGGGCTCCCGAACCGGGCCTGCGAGGAAGTCTGGAGGGTCACGTTGGTCACGAAGAGCCCGATCGACTGGCCTGTCACGGCGGAGATCACGCTGGTCGTGCCGGCCGTGAAATCGAGCGTCGAAAAGGTGGGGTTCGCGAGGCCCGTCGCGACGAGCTGGCCACCGGCCATGAGGAGGCTGCCCGAACCCAGGGCGCCGGTGGCGCCGATGAAGATCGTTCCCGCGGAAATCTGGACGACGCCCAGGGAGTTGTTGGCGTTGATGGACAGGGCCGCGGCGCCGGTCTTGTTGAGGTTACCGAAGAGGCGAAAGGCGCCCTGCACCAGGGTCTTGTCCGCGACCACCAGGACGGGGCTTCCACCGCCCAGCGTGATGTCCGCGGACAGGGTGATGGTGTCCCCGGCGCCGGGGCCGGACGCACAGGCCAGGAAGGTGGCCTCGTTGTTGGCCGGGCAATCCGCGGCTGACGCGGCGGATGGCGCGAGAGCCGCGGCCGCCACGACGAGCAAGGGGAGAAACGAACGGATGCGACGCTGGATATCTGCCATGGCCCGGCTCCTGGTTTCCCATCGATGGGATGGGAGCAGTGTCGGGAAAGGCCGGCAGGACGGGTGTTAATGCAGCGTTATCGCATCGTCAATGCGAGGGCGGGCGAAGGCGCCGGGAAAGGCGGCTGTAGGGAATACGCGCCGCCCCCGGCTGCAGATGTTCCTTTAGTACGGGCAAGTGCCGCCTACGGATAGCGGCAGACCGCCGATGCGTCCTTGAAGACCGTGCGCGTGATCGCCTTCTGCTGCGTGATGCCGTCCAGCGTATAGGCGAACGTGCCGTTGCTGCGGTCCGGGAAGCTCAGCGTGGCCTCGCCCACCTCCACGAGGTGCAGCGACGAGGAATCCCAGGGCTGCGCATCGAAGCGGTTGGCGCGCGAGCGATAGATCTTCCCGGTGTACGTGTCGCTTCGCTCCACGCGCCGCAGGTTCGACATCACCAGCCATTGCCCCTTGCCGGAAGCGGCGAAGGTGAACCACGTCGCGAAGATCACCTCGCCCTGGTGCGTGATGTTGAGTCCCCAGCCCGATTCGGAGCCGCCCGCGTTCCACCAGAGGTCCTGGTAGTTGTCGATCGTTCCCGTGGAGCCGCTCGAGACGCACTCCGGCACGACGTCGCCGAACACCTGGCGCGTGATCGGCTTTGATTGCGTCACGCCATCCAGCGTGTACGCGAACGTGCCTTCGGTGGCGCTCGTGAACGTGAGGGTGCCCGTTCCCACTTCCGTTCGCGTGACGAGCCGCGGATCGAACGGCACCGCATCGAACGCGGGTCCGGTCACGCGATGGATCTTGCCCGTGAACGAACCGTCTGCTGCGCGCTCGGCGTTGGACATCACCAGCCACTGGCCGTCGCCGTTCGCGTCGTACGTGAACCACGTGGCGAAGATCGTGTTGCCCTGGTGCGTGGTGTTGATGCCCCAGCCGTTCTCGCGGCCGCCCGGGCTCGCCCACCACGTGCCCTGGTACGCGACCGTCGCCGGCGTGAAGACCGGCGGGTCCGGCACGCGCACGCCCAGGCCGCCGAGGTTCGCGATCGCGCCGTTCGCGGCGAGATCGCTATCACCGGCGCCTCCGTCGACCAGCGTGATCACGAGCGTGTTGCCGGCGAGGGTGGCCGGGAACGGGGACCAGTGAGGCACGGGATCGGACACCGTGGGCCCGTACTTGAAGAATTGCGCCTTGCTCACCGGCAGGCCATCGGGATACGCGAGCGTGAGCGTCACCGTGGCACCCGGCGTACAGCCGACGAGGCTGAAATCGAACAGCCCGTGCGGGAAGGCGACCATCGGCGGAAGCTCCGGCGGCGAACGTGGATCGCCGACCGGCGGCACGAACGCGGGCGTCGGAGCGAACGAGCATCCCCCGCCACCGCCGGCGAGCGCCGCGGTCACGACGCCGACCCCGTCCGGATCGGGACCCGTGACGTTGAGGAGCGTGGGCGTCACGGTCACGGGCGCGGAGGCCGGACCCGTTCCCGCCGCGTTCACCGCGGCGACCGTGCACGTATAAGGCGTGCCGTTCACCAGGCCGGTGAAGTTGCGCGAGAGCGTGGAGACCGTCACCGTGATTGCGCCCGGATTGCAGATCACCGTGTAGCCGGTGATCGTGAGGCCGCCGTTGGATAGGGGCACGCCGTACGAGATCGTCGCGTTGGCATTGCCCGCGCTGCCGCCAACGCCGGTGGGCGCGGAGGGCAGGCCGACCGCAGTGAGCGTCACTTGCCGGCCGCCGGCGCCCGAGGCATAGCTGATGCGAAAGAGGTTGCCGCCGATCGTCGTGAGCGCGTTCGGGGCGAGGCCCGCGAACACGCCGCCGATAGCCTGCACGCCGGCGTTCTCCACGATCGTGTGCGCCGCGCCCACGGTGTGCGTGTAGCCCGGGGCGAGCGTGACGGAGAGCGTCGCACCGCCGAGGGTGATGTTGCCCGCAATACGCGCGCGCGCGGTCGTCGGTCCGATCGTCGCAAAGTACGTGACGCCGCCCGCGAGGCTCATCGTGCCGACGTTGAGCAGGCCCGAGCCGCCGACGCCGGGATTGATGGCGCCACTGGTGGCCACCACGCTGGGTACGGTGCCGGTCCCGGCAAGCGTTCCGCCGGAAACGGTCGCGGAAGGAATCGATCCGTTGACGACGAGCGTGCCGCCACCGACGGTCGTGCCGCCCGTGTAGGTGTTCGCCGCCGCGAGCGTGACCGTGCCCGGGCTCGTCTTGCTGACCGAGCCCGTGCCTGCGATCGGGTCGCTCAGCGTGGAGCTCACGACCGTGTTGAGCGAGAGCGTGGACGAGCCATGCAGGTAGATCCCGCGCCCGTCCGCGCTGCCATTCGCGTTACCGGTACCGGCCAGGGCAATGTTGCCCGACATCGAACCTTCGGCGAATGTGACGGTTCCACCCTGGCGCACGAAGATGGCGCCTCCGTAAGCCGAGCCTCCGTTGCCGCGCGAGCCGCCCAGTCCGGTGCCGTAGTCACCGCCCGTTCCGCCATTGCCACCGCCGAAGCCGCCGGCGCCGCCCGCCCGTTCACTCGCACCGCCGGCACCGCCGCCCCCGAATCCACCGGGCGCGCCGGTCGTGGTCCTCAGGTTCTGGTCGAGGCCCGCGCCGCCGCCGCCGCCGAAATCGCCGCCGCCGCCGCCGCACGCATTGTCGCTGCCGCCGCCGCCCCCGCCTCCTGGCGCACCGCCTCCACCCCCGCCGGTTTGGTAGTCGAAGGGCGGAGCCGCGGGATCGGTCGAACCATTGCCGCCCGCACCGCCCGCGCCGGCCGAACCGGGCGAACCCGCGACGTCTCCGCAGCCTCCGGTGCCCGACGTGCCCGGAAAGCCGAGCGAAGCGCCGCCTGCGCCGCCGGAGTAGCCCCCACCGCCTCCGCCACCGGGTCCGCCCCCGCCGCTGCCGGACGAGTAGGTGTTCCCGCCGAGACCGCCGGCCGCGCCGCCATTCACGAATCCGGGATTGCCTTGCTCCGCGGTCGTCGACGAGCCGCCCTGACCGATCAGCCCACCGCCGCCGCCACCGCCTGTATAGCGGCTGTTGCCGCCGTTGCCGCCCATGCCGCCGCCGCCCGGGCCCGCGGCCCCGGCGGACTCGGCCGCGATCGCACCCGCATTGCCGCCGAGCGCGACGTTGTCCTGGAAAGCGACGCCGCTGACGATGACGTTCACGCCGCTGTTCACGAAGAGGCCACCCCCCGCGCCCATCCCGCCGCCGCCGCTGGAGCCTTGGCCGATGCCGCCGTCGCCGCCCTTTGCGCGGGCGTTCCGGATGACGAGGTCGCGGAGCGCTCCGTCGCCGGCGAGGAACATGAACGCGCGGTAGAGCCCGATGCCGTCGATGATCACGCCCGGCGAGCCCTGCACGACGAGAGGTCCGATGCTCGGGGGCAGCGGCGAGGCCAGCGTGATCGTGCCGGTCACGGAGAAGGTGATCGTGTCTCCGCCGGGATTCGCGTTGGCCTGGTCGATCGCGTCGCGCAATGACCCGCCTCCGGAATCGGCGAGCGACGTGACGTCGAAGGTGGCGGAGTGTGCCGACGAAGCGCCCGCAACGCAGGCGACGAATAGCACAGCCTTGACGGCATTCGCGACACGCCCTGAACGTGTGCGAAGGAGCGAAGTGCGCATGATCGTTACTTCCACGTTTTTTTCGGAGTCTAAGGGCCTCCGAAACGAACGGGAAGTCTTGACAAACTTTCAGCGATCGGCGATGTAGCGCTTCAACGCCTCGGCATCGGGTTTCAAGATGTCGAAGCGCTGCGGCTTCGATTCCAGATCGTGAAATCCCGGCGGCCGCGGCGCCGGCTCACCGAGTGCCTCGATGATCGTGGCCTCGAACTTCACCGGCAGCGCGGTCTCGAGGCAGATCATCGGATAGCGCGGCTCGGCGTATCGCTTCGCGAGCTTCACGCCGTCGGCCGTGTGCGGATCGATGATCACGCCGTGCATCGCCTTTACCTCTTTAATGGTGGCCAGCCGGTCGGCGTGCGTGCTCTTGCCGGAGACGAAGCCGGAATCCTCCTCGACCTTCTCCCATTCCTTCTCGCGCGAGAGGTCGAAGCCGCCCTCCTTCGCCACCTGGCCGAAGAGCCAGCGGACCTTCTCGCCGTCGCCGCCGACGATGTCCCAGATGAAGCGCTCGAAATTGGACGCCTTGGAGATGTCCATCGACGGGCTCGAGGTTTCGTGCGTATCTGCCGTCGCTCGCGGCCGGTAGCGGCCGGTGCGGAAGAATTCGTCCAGCACGTCGTTCTCGTTGGTGGCGAGGACGAGCCTGCGGATCGGCAGGCCCATCTGCTTCGCGACGTAGCCCGCGAAGATGTTGCCGAAATTGCCCGACGGCACCGCGAACGAGACCTGCTGGTCGTTCGACTGCGTCGCCGCGAAGTAGCCCTTGAAGTAGTAGACCACCTGGGCTGCCACCCGCGCCCAGTTGATCGAGTTCACCGCGCCGATCGAATGGCGCGCCTTGAATGCGGCGTCGGCATTCACGGCCTTCACCACGTCCTGGCATTCGTCGAACGTGCCCTCGACGGCGATGTTGAAGATGTTGGCGTCCTGCAGCGAGAACATCTGCGCGCGCTGGAACGGGCTCATGCGGTTGTGCGGCGAGAGCATGAAGACCTTCACGCGCGACTTGCCGCGCAGGGCGTACTCGGCCGCGGAGCCCGTGTCGCCGCTCGTGGCGCCGACGATGGTGAGGCGGCGGTCCTTCTCCTCGAGCACCTGCTCGAAGAGGTTGCCCAGGAGCTGGAGCGCGATGTCCTTGAAGGCGAGCGTGGGCCCGTTGGAGAGGCCGAGCAGATGAAGATTGTTGCCGAGCGGCCGGAGCGGCGTGATCTCGGGCGTGCCGAAGATCTCCTTCGTATACGTCTTGTCGACGATGCGCTTCAACGCGCCGCCGGGAAAATCGTCGGAGAAGAAGCGCAGGATCTCGAAGGCGAGCTGCGGGTAGGCGAGATCGCGCATCGCCTGCAGCTTGACCGGCATGATGCGCGGCCACTGCTCGGGCACGGCGAGCCCGCCATCCGGCGCGAGCCCCTCCAGCAGGATGTCGGTGAACGATTGGCCGGAAGACGCGCCGCGGGTGCTGACGTACTTCACGGCTTCGCGGGGACGGGGGATGCGCCGGCCTTTGCCTTTTCACGGACCGCGGCCGCCCTCTCCTTCGTGCCCGGCACGCCCTGTGCGGCGGCGGCAAGGTAGAGCTCGGCCGCGCGCTTCGGATCCTTGGCCACCACGGTCCCGGTCTCGTAGTACCAGGCTAGGCCGCTGAAGCCGCGGCCGTATCCGAGCTCCGCGGCCTTCTCGTAGTCCGCGAAGGACTCCTTTATCTTGCCCGTGTAGTAGAGCGACCAGCCGCGCGACACATAGCCGCGGCCGCGCGCCGGGAAGCGCTTGATGAACTCCTCGGCGAGCGGAAGCATCGCGGCGTATTCCTTGTTCTTCTCGCGCAGGCGGATCGCCGAGTCGAGCGCGCCCTCGAGCCCCGGGCAAAGCAGGAATGTCTTCTCGTAGACCTCGACCGCGCGCTTGTCGTCGTTGACCGTCTCGAGCGACGAGGCCACCTCGTTCTGCACCATGTATTTCACGTAGCGCTGGTCGGATTCCGACATGCCCTTCGCGTCGTCGACGATCGCCATCAGCTGGGGAATGCTGCCGCCCCACTTCGGATTGCTGGCCGAGATGTAGCGGTAGCGGACCTGCAGCGTCTCGGGATAGTCCTTGATGGCCTTGCGGTAGTGCTGGGCGGTCCGCACGGAGTTGCCCGTTGCGGTCGTGATGCGCATGCGCTGCGAGATCGCCATCGTGGGGCGCTTCGAGAGACGCATCGCTTCGTCCAGCAGCTCGTTGGCCTTGATCATCGACTCGCCCATCGCGTCGAACTGCTCGTCGGAGGTCTCGTCGGAGAACTTGTCGCCGCGCGCCGCGAAAGCCAGGCGCAGGTAGTAGGCCGCGGCGGCGAGATAGGCAGCCTCCGATTTCGGGTAACGCTGGATCCATTCGCGGTGCAGCGGATCGCGGGCGGGCGAAGCGACGGCGAACACGCTGAACAGGGTCGAGCCCTCGGCGTCGCTGAGGGTGCCCGCTTCCACGGACTTCACCACGCCGGAGAAATGGCGCTCGAGGTCGTCGAAGCGCTTCTCGGTGAGCGCGTTGCGCCAGGGCTGGAGCGAATCGTTCATCGCCGTGTACTTGGCCGGGCTGTCGCAGGGGGCATAGGCAAACGCGTTGGCCGCCGCGAGCCCGAGGGCCACGGCAACGACACCCGGCTTCACAGCAGCTCCTCCAACCGGATGCGGACCACCGGCGACGGAATCGTCGGCAAATTCTCGATGCGATGGATGGCGGCGTTGACGTGCTTCTCCTGCGTCGCGTGCGTGAGGATCACGACGTCGACCTGGTCCTCGCCCTCGCCCGCTTCCTTCTGGAAGATCGCGTCGATGGAGATCGAGAGGTCGGCGCAGATGCGCGTCACGTCGGCGAGCACTCCGGGGCGATCGAGCGCCCGCAGGCGCAGGTAATACGCGGACTCGACCGCTTCCATCGGAAGGATCGGCACGTCCGAGAGCCGGTCGGGACGGAATGCGAGGTGCGGGACGCGGTGCTCCGGATCGGCCGTGGCCATGCGGGTCACGTCCACGAGGTCGGCCACGACGGCGCTCGCCGTGGGTTCCGAGCCCGCGCCACGCCCGTAGAACAGCGTCGGACCGACTGCGTCGCCCTTCACGAGGACGGCGTTCATCACGCCCTCGACGTTGGCGATCAGGCGGCGCGACGGCACCAGCGTCGGATGCACGCGAAGCTCGATCCCCTTGTCCGTGCGCTTGGCGATGCCGAGCAGCTTGATCCGGTAGCCCAGCCCCTCGGCGTACTTGATGTCGATGGCGGTGAGCCGCGTGATGCCTTCGACGTAGGCCTTGTCGAACTGCATCGGGATGCCGAAGGCGATCGCGGCGAGGATGGTGAGCTTGTGCGCGGCGTCGATGCCCTCGATGTCGAACGCCGGATCGGCTTCGGCGTAGCCCAGGCGCTGCGCCTCGGCGAGCACCATGTCGAAGGGCAGGCCCTTGTCGCGCATCTCCGAGAGGATGTAGTTGCAGGTGCCGTTGATGATCCCGGCGATCCACTCGATGCGGTTGGCCGTGAGGCCCTCGCGGATGGCCTTGATGATCGGAATGCCGCCGGCGACCGCGCCCTCGAACGCGACCATCACGCCCTTCTTCTGCGCGGCGAGGAAGATCTCGGTGCCATGCTTGGCGAGCAGCGCCTTGTTGGCGGTCACCACGTGCTTGCCCGCGGCGATGGCCTTCAGCACCAGCTCTCGCGCGATGGTGTCCCCGCCGATCAGCTCCACCACGATGTCGATGTCGGGGCGCGCGATGATCGCGGCTGGATCGGCGACGAGCTCGATGCCGTCCAGCGAGACGGCTCGTTTCTTCTTGAGGTCGCGCGCGGAAGCCGCCTTCACGACGATGTCGCGCCCGGCGCGGCGCGCGATCTCCTCGCGGTTGCGGCGCAGGACCTCGACGGTGCCGCTGCCCACCGTACCCAGGCCCAGCAACCCCACCTGCATCGGCTTCACGGCTTCACCTTGCGGCTGAAGCTGAATGCGCCGATGACGAGGCCTTCGCGGAAATAGAAGCGGTGCGCCGCGGTGCGCTGGCAGCCGGACGAGAGCGCAAAGTTGTCGCAGCCGCGCTGCTCGGCCACGCCCTTCAGGTAATCGAGGAGTGCTTTGCCCACGCCGCTCGAGCGCTCGCGCTCGTCGGAGACCAGGTCGTCGCAGTAGAGCTCGCGGCCGGTGAACGTTTTCTCCATCACGCGGAAGACGGTGATGCCCAGCACGCGGCCGTCCTTCTCGGCGACGGCCATCTCGGCGCCGCTGGCGAAGACCTCCTTCAGGCGGCCCACGTAGTCCTGCGGCAGCTGAGGGCGGAGCTGGCGGTGCACTTCCTCGGCGGCGGCGATGAGCTGCGGCTCGGTGATGGCGCCCTGCGCGTCGGTGACGGGGACGATCCTCACAGCAGGCCGTCCTTGCGGAACATTTCCTTCACGCCGCGCACCGCCTGGCGCGAGCGGGCCTCGTTCTCGATGAGGGCGATGCGAACATGGTCGTCGCCGTAGTCGCCGAAGCCCACGCCGGGGGCGACGGCGATCTTCGCGTCCTTGAGCAGCTTCTTCGCGAACTCGATCGAGCCCATGGCGCGGTACGGCTCGGGGATCTGCGCCCAGACGTACATCGAGGCCTTGGGGTTCGCGACCATCCAGCCGGCGTCGTGGAGCCCCGCCACCATGACGTCACGGCGCCTCTGGTACTTCGCGCGGATCTCCTCGACGCATTCCTGCGGGCCGTCGAGCGCCGCGATGGCCGCCACTTGCAGGGGCGTGAACGTGCCGTAGTCGTGGTAGCTCTTGATGCGCGCGAGCGCGTGCACCAGGTCCTTGTTGCCGACCATGAAGCCGATGCGCCAGCCCGCCATGTTGTAGCTCTTCGACATCGTGAAGAACTCGACGGCGACGTCGCGCGCTCCCGGCACCTGCATGATCGACGGGGCCTTCCAGCCGTCGAACGTGATGTCGGCGTAGGCGAGGTCGTGCACGACGAGGATGTTGTGCTGCTTGGCGAGCGCCACGATCCTCTCGAAGAACTCCAGCTCCACGCACTTGGCCGTGGGGTTCGACGGGAAGCCCAGGATCATCATCTTGGGCTTGGGGAAGAGCTCGCGGATCGCGCGCTCGGCTTCCTCGAAGAAATCCACGCCCGGGGTCATGCGCACCGAGCGGATGTCCGCCCCGGCGATCACCGCGCCATAGATGTGGATCGGGTAGCTGGGGTTGGGCACCAGCACCGTGTCGCCGCGGTCGAGCGTGGCGAGCATCAGGTGCGCGAGGCCTTCCTTGGAGCCGATGGTGACGATGGCCTCGGAATCCATGTCGAGGTCCACGTTCCAGCGGCGCTTGTACCACTGGCAGATCGCGCGGCGAAGGCGCGGGATGCCCTTGGAGACGGAGTATCCGTGCGTGTCTTCGCGCTGTGCCACCTCCACGAGCTTGTCGACGATGTGGCGCGGCGTAGGACCGTCGGGGTTGCCCATCGACAGGTCGATCACGTCTTCGCCCGCGCGGCGGGCGGCCATCTTCAGCTCGTTGGTGATGTTGAAGACGTACGGGGGGAGGCGCTTGATGCGCGGGAATTCGGGTTGCATGCCCCAATTCTATCGCAGCGCTATTTCTTGCCGCCCATCCCCTTGATGATCGCGCCCTGCCGCCGCTGGATTTCCGCCTGTCCGCGCTCCCATTGCTCGCGCTCGTCCGGGCCCATCTCCTCCCAGTTGGCCGGTTTCTGCCCGAGGAGGTTCGCCGCGCCCTGGTCGGTCGTGGCGCCCGCGGTGCCCGTCGCCTTCGCCGCGCCTCCCGAATCCTGATACGGCTTGGGCTCCGCCAGCTGCGGCCGGTTTTCGGCGAGCCAGCCCGCGGGTATCACGCGGTGGAGCGTGCTTCCGTCGGCCTGCAGCGTCGCCACGGCCACCACCTTGCCCTGCGCATCCAGCAGCGGGGCGCCGTTGCCGCCGGGCTGCGTCGTGATGGCGGCCTGGATCGCCTTCCCCTTGCCCTCGTCCACGACCTTCGTGACCTTCGTCTCGCGGATGCCCAGCTCGCCTTTCGCATCCATCACCGCCGAGAAGACGTTCGCGCCCACCGCGGGCGGCGTGCTGTTCACCGAGAGCGGCTGGCCGACATAGCCGTCGGTGAGGATCTTGCAAAGGCCGAGCGCGTCGTCGGCGATCGTGACCCGCGCCGGGATCGTGCGCCCCTTGCCGACGTTCACGACCAGCAGCGCTCCAGGCGCCAGGCCCTGGCAGTTGCCCACCATGACCTTGTCCTCGATCACGAACGCGAGGCCCGCGGGCGTGGACTTGCCGGAGATGTCGTAGCTCAGCAGCGGCGACACGGAGCCGGACATCGCCATCTGCAGGGATTCGGTGGTGCTCGCCGTCGGAGCGGGCGGGCCGGAGGACCGGAACCCGAAGAAGGCGGCGCCCGCGGCCACCACGAGGACTCCCGCGGCGATCGCGGCAACCGGGGGCTTGTTCTTCTTCCTCCCGATCTCGCGCTCGAAGGCCGCCAGCTCCGCGTCGTAGGCGTCGCGCCGATGCTCGTCGGACAGGGTCTCGAACGCCTCGAGCAGCAGGGCCTCGCGCCGCGGGTCGGGCGCCGTGCTTTCCTTCTTGAATTCCGCGACCCAACGCTTGTGGGCCCGCGTGATGTCGGTCAACTTGGCCCGGCGGGGGACGCCGAGTATTTCGTAGTAATCGGGTACGGGCATTGCGACCTCGGGTTCCTGTTCTCCGTGCAGGCGGAAGTCTATCCGAACACGCGCGGCGCCTCCCGGGAATGCGAGAATGCCGGGATGAAAGTCGATCGCGTCACGGCCGAGGGCCGCAATGGATTCACCGGCTACGGGGCCGGGTACGTGGCCGTCAATGGACGGCACATCGAGCGCGGCGTGCTGGTGCGCCCGGAAGCCATCGACGACTGGAACGTCGCCTCGATCGCGCAGCTCGCGCCCGAGCACGTGCAGCAGGTGCTCGCGGCGAAACCGGAGATCGTGCTGCTGGGGTCCGGGGCGCGCTTCGCCTTTCCCGACCCGGCGGTGCTGGCGCCGCTCTACGCGGCGCGCATCGGCGTCGAGGTGATGGACACCCCCGCGGCCTGCCGCACCTTCAACATCCTCGCGAGCGAGGGCCGCAACGTGGTCGCGGCCCTCGTGGTCGACTAGCTGCCCGCCTTCACGGGCTGGCCGTTCACCACGTCGTAGGCCGAGCCGTCGGCGAGGCCCACGCGGTAGAACTCGCGCAGCACGTTGCCCATGAAGCCGATCTCCACGATCGAGACTTCCCGGAACTGCGTGTCGATGCCGTTGGGCAGCACCGCGTTCATCTCGGCGGCGAATTCGTTCATCGCGGTCTTCAGCCGGTCGTCCCAGCGCACCATGCTGTAGACGAGCGTGTTGTGCGGGTTGTGGGACGCCGTTTCCTTGCCGTCCTTCACGATGTTCACGCCGCTCACGCCCACCGTCTTCACGAGGTCCTTGCCGGCATCGCCCATCTTCTCGTACACCGGCCCGGTGACGCGGGGCAGCGGGCCGTCGCGCAGCGGCGCCATAGCCGCCGTGGCCACGGTGTTGAACTTCATCATCTCGGTGTAGCCCTGCCCGCTCTTCACCACGCCGAGGTCGAACCACCACGGGGCTCCGGCGCCGGCCGCGGCTTCGGTGTTGTAGAAGTTCTTGAGCGTGAGGGTGAGAACGGGCGGCGCCTTCGGGAACGCGGCCAGCATCTTCTTCGGCGTCGAGGGATCCGCACTGTGGATGTGCACGACCGTCACGTGCTGCAAGTTGAAGGTGCGCGCCTCGGCGACCAGCCCCAGCTTCACGAGCCTCTCGCGCAGCGGCGGGTAGACCTTGCTGTCGAGGATGTCGGTCACATCCTTCGGCAGGCGATAGACCACGCCGTACGTGGCCTTGTGCTCGCGGAACTCCGGCTTGCCGATCGCACTGTTGTCGATGGACTGGGCGTTGGCGCCGGACGCGGCGGCGGCGAAGACGGTGGCGATCATCGCCTTGCGGAATGCATGCATCGGTGGAGCTCCCCGGGTTGTTGTCGTTGGTGGAGCCTCCATGATGCAAGTTTCATGCAAGTGACGATAGGTCAGCCCGAACGCACCGCGAGGATCCGCTTGCGGCGGCGCGTGATGTCCGCGCGGTACAGGCCGAACGCCACGCCGGCCGCCGCCAACACCGGGTAGACAAGGCGCGGCACCGGCGCGGTGATCGATGCATCCACGATGACGGTTGCGACGATCGCGACCACACACCACGAGAGCGCATTGAAGCCGTAGAACGTGGCGCGGAGCCCCGCTCCGGCCAGGCGATCGAAGACGCTCGCCGCACTGCCGTCGAGGGGATGCGCGCACGCCTGGCACTGTCGCGCCGTGTAGCGCGGGTTGGTCCAGATCGCGCGGAAGCCCGTGGCGCGCCGGTTCACCTCGCCGCAGTTCGGGCAGGTCCTGAGGAGGACCTCGCCCAGGCTCACGCGAGCCCGCGCAATTCCCGTAGCAGCACCGAAAGCACGGCGAGATCCAGCGTGCCCTGCCCCTTGAGATCCTTCACCATCGACTCGAGGCGCGCGATCTGCGGACCGTAGCGCTCCTTCCACGCGGCCAGCATCTGCGCCGGATCCTTCGAGTCGGAGATCTTCGCGATCGACTGCGTGATGGCGCGCTGCTGGCTCGCGAGGTCGTCGCGCAGGGCGTTGCGGGCCAGGGCTTGCCACGACGTATCCGTCGGCAGCGCGGTGATCTTCTCCGCGACCCAGCGAAGGTCGAGCTCGCCCACGATCGCGAAGTACACCGCGGCGATCGCGTCGATGCCCTTCTTCGTCTCGTCCGATACCTCGGTCACGTCGAGCACGGCGTAGAGCGACTCGAGGCTGGCCAGCCGCTCGGCGAGGGGCTTCGGCACGCCGCTCGTCGTGAGCTTGTGCACGTAGGCCTCCCACGCGGCGCGGTCTCCCGGAGAGAGCACCGCCGGAACCTGCTTGCCGAGCGCGCCGAGCGAGGGCCGGAAGATCTCCAGCACCTGCGCGATCGGCAGCCTCTCGCGACGGCGGCGCAGGAACCAGAGCACGGCGCGCAGCAGAACGCGGCCCACGTTGATCAGCAGCTCGTACTGGAGCTGCGCGGGGACCTTGTTGTCGAGCGCGTCGATCTCGAGCCACAGCGGGTCGAGGCCGTAGATGTCGCGCACCAGGATGTAGGCGCGCACGACTTCTTCCGCCGAAGCGCCCGTCTCCTCCTGCATGCGGTGCACGAAGATGCTGCCCGTGCGGTTGATCATCGTGTTGGCGACGACGGTCGCGATGATCTCCCGGCGCAGCGGATGCTTCGCGATCGCCGCCGGTTGCTCCTTCCGCAGCGTGCTCGGGAAGTAATCCACGAGCGCCCTGCCGATATACGCGTCGTCGATCAGGGTCGAGCGGTCGAGCTCGTCGGAGAGCACGATCTTCGAGTAGGCGAGCAGCACGGCCCGCTCGGGCGCGGTGAGGCCCAGCTTCTTCACGCGGCGCTCGGCGATCTCGTCCTCCGAGGGCAGGAACTCCACCGCGCGATTGAGCTTGCCGGCCTTCTCCAGCACGCGCATGAACGCGGCCTGGCCATCCAGCAGCTTCTCGCCGCGCACGCCCTGCACCGCGAGCGCCTGCGGCTGGTAGTAGTTGTCCACGAGCACGAGGTGGCCGACCTCTTCGGTCATGTCCGCGAGCAGCTTGTTGCGCTGCTTCAGCGTCATCTCGCCTTCGGCCACCACCTGGCCCACGAGGATCTTGATGTTGACCTCGTGGTCGGAGCAGTCGACGCCGGCCGAGTTGTCGATCGCGTCCGTGTAGATGCGCCCGCCCTTCAGCGCGTACTCGACGCGGCCGAGCTGGGTAAAGCCGAGGTTGCCGCCCTCGCCCACCACCTTCGCGCGCAGGTCGGCTCCGTTCACGCGGATCGCGTCGTTGGCTCGGTCGCCCGCTTCCGTGTTCGCCTGGTACGAGGCCTTCACGTAGGTGCCGATGCCGCCGTTGTAGAGCAGGTCCACCGGCGCCTTGAGGATCGCCTTCAGCAGCTCCGGCGGCGTGAGGCTGTCCTCGCGGATGTCGAGGCGCTTCTTCACTTCTGGCGTGAGCGCGATCGACTTCGCCGAGCGCGGGAAGATGCCGCCTCCCTTGGAGATCAGCTTCTTGTCGTAGTCCTCCCATGACGAGCGCGGGAGGTTGAAGAGACGCTCGCGCTCCGCGAACGTGGTCGCGGGATCCGGATCGGGATCGAGGAAGACGTGGCGGTGGTCGAACGCGGCCACGAGCTTGATGTGCTTCGACAGCAGCATGCCGTTGCCGAAGACGTCGCCCGACATGTCGCCGATGCCGGCGACGATGAAGTCCTGGCTCTGCGTGTCGATGCCCATCTCGCGGAAGTGGCGCTTCACGCTCTCCCAGGCGCCACGCGCGGTGATGCCCATCTTCTTGTGGTCGTAGCCCACGCTGCCGCCCGAGGCGAACGCGTCGCCCAGCCAGTGGCCGTATTCCTCGGAGACCGCGTTGGCGAAATCGGAGAACGCGGCCGTGCCCTTGTCCGCGGCCACGACGAGGTACGGATCGTCCGGGTCGTGACGCACCACGTCCTTGGGCGGCACGATCTTGCCCGCCACGCGGTTGTCGGTGACGTCGAGCAGGCCGCGCAGGAAGTTCTGGTAGCAGTCGATGCCTTCCTTCAGGTAGGCCTCGCGGTCGGACTGCGGCGGCGCCTTCTTCAGCACGAAGCCGCCCTTCGATCCCGAAGGCACGATGACGACGTTCTTCACGACCTGCGCCTTCATCAGGCCGAGGATCTCCGTGCGGAAGTCCTCCGGGCGGTCGGACCAGCGAAGCCCGCCGCGCGCGACCTTGCTGGAGCGCAGGTGGATCGCCTCGAAGCGCGGCGAGTAGACGAACACCTCGAAGAGCGGCCGCGGCTCGGGCAGCTCCGGCACCTTGGCCGACTCGAGCTTGAACGACACGTAGTGCTTGCGCTTGCCGTCCGCGCCCTTCACCCAGTGGTTGGTGCGCAGCGTCGCCCAGACCACGTGGAGGAAGCGGCGGAGGATCCGGTCCTCGTCGAGATTCGCGACGCCGTTCAGCGCCTCCTTGATCTCGGTGTGGATCTCCTGCTGCGCAGCCTCGCGGTCGCCGGTGCGCGCCGGCTCGAAGCGCGCCTTGAAGAGCGCGACCAGCTTGGCGGCGATGATCGGATGTGCGGCGAGCGTCTGCTCGAGGTACGCCTGGCTGAACGTGAAGCCCGATTGCTTGAGGTACTTGGCGTAGGCGCGGAGCACGATCACGTCGTCCGGGGCTAGTGCGGCGCCGGGCGTGAGGCGGTTGAAGCCGTCGTTCTCGATCTCGCCGCGGGCCACGCGCGCGATCGCCTCCTCGGTGATGGCCTTGATCACCTCGACCTGCGGGATCGGGCGATGGCTGCGCAGGCCGAAGTCGTGCAGGAACACGGTGCCGCCCGCGCGCTCGATTTCATAACTCACTTCATCGAGCACCTCGAGCCCCATGTTCTCCAGCACCGGCAGGCTCGCCGAGAGCGCCACCGAGGCTCCGGAGCGATAGACGCGCAGCCGCAGCGTGTTCGCATCGCCCTCGACGGGGCGGTAGAGGCTCACGGCGAACTCGCGATCGGCGCCGAGCGTTTCCATGGCGACCACGTCGCGCACGGCCGAATGCGGCGTGACGTCGTCGCGGTACGCCACCGGGAAGGCCGCGCCGTACGAGCGCACGGCTCCGACGGCGCGTTCCTCGCCGAGGGCCTCGGTGAGCGCGATCTTGAGGTCGTCTTCCCAACGGCGCGTGGCCTGGGCGATCTCCGCCTCGATGGCTCGCGCGTCGTAGTCGGGCGTCTCCTTCGGCGAGGTGCGCACCAGCATGTGGATGCGCGCCAGGACCGCGTCGGACAGCATGACGGTGAACTCGGCGGTCGTGCCATTGAGGTGGCGCTTGAGGATCTCCTGGATCTTCACGCGCACGTCGGTGTTGTAGTTGTCGCGCGGCAGGAAGATGAGGCACGAATAGAAACGGCCGAAGAGGTCGCGGCGGATGAAGACGCGGGTCCTGCGCCGGTTGCCCAGGCGCAGGATTCCCAGCGCCGTGTCCAGCAACGTCTCCGCGTCCACCTGGAAAAGCTCGTCGCGCGGATAGTCCTCGAGCACCTGCACCAGGTTCTTGTAGGCGTGGCTGCCCTTCGGGAAGCCGGCGCGTTCCACGACCGCGGCCACCTTGCGGCGAAGGAGCGGGACCTCGAGCGGATCGGCGTGATACGCCGACGAGGTGTAGAGGCCGACGAAGCGCCGCTCGCCGATCACCTGGCCGGCGGCATCGAAGCGCTTCACGCCGATGTAGTCGAGATAGCCCGGGCGATGCACCGTCGCGCGCGTGTTCGCCTTCGTGAGCACCAGCACGCGCGGCTCGCGGGCGAGCGCACGAAGCTGTGCCGGCAGCTCCGCGAAGCTGGCCGAGACGCCGCCGAGCTTGGGTTCCCGCAACACGCCAAGGCCCGTGCGCGGCACGATCTTCAGCTGATCCACGCCATCGATCACCGCAAGCTCGTAGTCGCGGCAGCCGAGGAACGTGAAGTTGTCGTCGATGGCCCAGGCGAGGAACGCCTGGATCTCGCGGGCGTCGTCCGCATCCACGGTCACGGGTGGCTTCTCGAGCGTCTTCGCCATGGCCGCCATGCCTTCGCGCATCGCCGGCCAATCCTCGACGGCCGCGCGAACGTCGCCGAGCACCGCGTTCAGCTGCAGCCCGATGACCTTGAGGCGCTCGGGGTCGTTCTCGCGATCGACCTCGACGTGGATCAGCGACTCCACTTTCGTGCCCGCGCCGGGAGCACCGACCGAGGTGAGCGCCCCTTCCTTGTCGCGCTGCGTGCCGAACAACGGATGCACCAGCAGGTGCTGCGTATAGCCGAGGCGATTCACCTCCATGCCCACCGAATCGACGAGGAACGGCATGTCGTCGTTCACCATCTCGATCACGGTGTGCGGGCTGGACCAGCCGTGCTCCTCGACGCGCGGGTTGTACACGCGGATCTTGGGCATGCCGGAGGCAAACGTGCGCGCGAATTGCAGGTGCGCCATGGCGGCACCGTAGAGGTCCTCGACGGACCGGCTCGACAGGTCCTCGGCGTCGACGGAATCGAAGTAGTGCGCGATGAAGGTGCGTGCCTCCTTCGCCGCGGCACCGGAAAGGCGCTGGTCGGCGAGGCGCAGGACCTGCGCGAGGATGGCCTGCTTCTGCTCGTGGGCGGGGAAATGCATGGGGATTGGGGATGCGGAAAGCGTATGGAGTCCTCCATTTTGCTCCATTCGGCGGACGTCTTCATGACCGGCTCCGCCGATGGCATACGGCTTGCTCCGAGCCTTCGGGGACGTTCGGAATCGATCGGCCGGCATGAGCCTTGGCTCACCAAGGCATGGTCACTTGAAGTATTCTTGGCTTTCAACAGAGGAGGGAACCCCCATGCATCGCCACATCCACGCCGCCGCCGCGGCCGCGCTCTGCGCTTTCATGGCCATTCCGGCCATGGCGCAGGATCTCACCGGCACCCTGAAGAAGATCAAGGACTCCGGCACCATCACCCTCGGCCACCGCGAGACCTCCGTGCCCTTCTCCTTCCTGGACGAGAAGCAGCAGCCCATCGGCTACTCGATGGACATCTGCGCCGCGATCGTCGAGGAAGTGAAGAAAGAGCTGAACCTGCCGACCCTCACCGTGAAGTACAACCCGGTCACGTCGCAGACGCGCATCCCGCTCATGGCCAACGGCACCATCGACCTCGAGTGCGGCTCCACCACGAACAACCTCACGCGCCAGAAGCAGGTCGCGTTCGCGCCGGTCACGTTCATCACCGGCACCAAGCTGCTGGTGAAGAAGTCCGCGAAGATCAAGACGTACAAGGACCTCAAGAACAAGACGGTCGTCGTGACGCAGGGCACGACCAACGAGCGGATCATCAAGGCCCTCTCCGACAAGGAGAACCTGAACATCAAGTTCCTCAACGCCAAGGACCACGCCGAGAGCTTCCTCACGGTCGAGTCCGGCCGCGCCGCCGCGTTCTCGATGGACGACATCCTGCTCTACGGCCTGATCGGCACCGCGAAGAACCCGAAGGACTTCGAGGTCGTCGGCGACTACCTCTCGTACGACCCGTACGGGATGATGTTCCGCAACAACGACGATGCGTTCGGTGTCGTCGTGCGCCGCGCCGTCGCCCGCTTCTTCGGCGAGCCGGGCCTGTGCAACGGCCCGATCAAGACCGTCTACAAGAAGTGGTTCGTCGACAAGCTGGCATCCGGCCAGACGATGGGCGTGCCGATGAGCCCGCTGCTCGAGGCCGTCTGCCGCACGAACGCACTTCCGGACTGATGTCCTGACCGACCGGGGGAGCGAAAGCTCCCCTCGCTTCTTTAGAGCCCGCCATGGACTGGAAGGTCTTCCTGGAGCAGGCCCCCTCGGGGGGCATGACGTACCTGGGCTGGCTCGCGTCCGGCACGATGTGGACGCTGCTGGTCTCGATCTTCGCGTGGATCATCGCCTTCAGCCTGGGCTCGGTGCTGGGCGTGATGCGCACCACGCCGCTCGCGCTGCCGCGCACCATCGCCACGACGTACGTCGAGATCTTCCGCAACGTCCCGCTGCTGGTGCAGATGTTCCTCTGGTACTTCGTGATGCCGGAGCTGGTGCCCAAGGCGCTGGGCGACTACCTCAAGCAGGACCTTCCCAACCTCGTGGAGCTGCCGTTCGCGCAGTTCTCGATGTGGGAATTCACCGCCGCGGTCCTGTGCCTCGGCCTCTATACCGCCTCGCGCGTCGCCGAACAGGTTCGCGCCGGCATCCTTTCGCTGCCCCGCGGCCAGACCAACGCCGGCCTCGCGATGGGCTTCACGCTGCCGCAGGTCTACCGCTTCGTGCTGGTGCCGATGGCCTTCCGCATCATCATCCCGCCGATGACGAGCGAGTTCCTCACCATCTTCAAGAACTCCTCCACGGCGCTCACCATCGGCGTGATCGAGCTCACGGCGCAGAGCCGGCAGATCTCCGAGTACACGTTCAAGACCTTCGAGGCCTTCACCGCGGCCACGTTGATCTACGTCGCGATCACCCTCACCGTGATCTTCCTCATGCGCTGGCTCGAGAAGAGCGTGGCGGTTCCGGGCTACATCTCCCAGGCGGCGGGGCACTGATGGATTTCGACTGGAACGTCATCTGGAAGAACCGCGAGGTGCTGGTGAGCGGCATGATGCTGTCGCTCAAGCTCTTCGCGATCGCGCTCACCGGGGGCATCTTCTTCGGCACGCTGCTCGCGATGGCGCGCTTGTCGTCGTGGAAGGTGCTCTCCTACCCCGCCGCGGGCTTCGTGAATTTGATCCGGTCGATCCCCTTCATCATGGCGATCTTCTGGTTCTACTTCCTCACGCCGATGCTGGTGCAGAAGATGACCGGCCAGCAGGGCGAGGCCGTGGGACCGTTCACCTCCGCGATCGTGGCCTTCATCATGGTCGAGAGCGCGTACTACTCCGAGATCATCCGCGCCGGCATCCAGTCGATCCCGCGCGGCCAGCCGTGGGCCGCCTACGCGCTCGGCATGAACTACTGGCAGGCGATGGGCACCGTGGTGCTGCCCCAGGCCTTCCGCAACATGATCCCGATCATGCTCACGCAGGCGATCATCCTTTTCCAGGACACCTCGCTCGTGTACGTGGTCGGCTTGAAGGACTTCCTCGGCGCCGCGAGCAAGGCGGGCCAGCTTTCCGGGCGCATCGTGGAGCTCTACATCTTCGTGGCGTTCGTGTTCTTCATCATTTGCTTCGGGGCCTCGTGGGCCGTGAAGAAGCTCCAGGCGAAGTACGCCATCGTTCGATAGGACAATCGCATGCCGATGATCGACATCAAGAACGTGAGCAAGTGGTACGGGCAGTTCCAGGTGCTCACGGATTGCACCACCAAGGTCGAAAAGGGCGAGGTGGTCGTCGTCTGCGGCCCTTCGGGCTCCGGTAAATCGACGCTCATCAAGGTGGTGAACGCGCTCGAGCCCTTCCAGAAGGGCGAGATCACCGTGGAGGACGTGAAGGTCCACGACCCGAAGACCAACCTCTCGAAGCTGCGCTCGCGCATCGGGATGGTGTTCCAGAACTTCGAGCTCTTCCCGCACATGAAGATCGTGGACAACCTCACGATCGGCCAGATGAAGGTCCTGGGCCGCCCTCGCGACCAGGCCATCGAGCACGGCCTGAAGTACCTGGACCGCGTGGGCCTCATCGCTCAGAAGGACAAGTACCCCGGCCAGCTCTCGGGCGGCCAGCAGCAGCGCGTGGCCATCGCCCGCGCCCTGTCGATGGACCCCATCGCCATGCTCTTCGACGAGCCCACCTCGGCCCTCGACCCGGAGATGATCAACGAGGTGCTGGACGTCATGGTCGAGCTCGCCCGCGAGGGGATGACCATGATGTGCGTCACCCACGAGATGGGCTTCGCCAAGACGGTCGCCAGCCGGGTGATCTTCATGGACAAGGGCCAGATCGTCGAGGACTGCACGAAGGACGAGTTTTTCGGCACCGCCCGCTCCGAGCGGGCCCAGCAATTCCTGTCCAAAATCCTCCACCATTGACCCCAAACTGCCGATTTGGGCGATTTTCGGCACTCCTTGCCGAAAATGGGCTGAGGAATCCTGCCCAAGCCATTGACGAAACGGGTTTTTCCCCCGAAACTCCCTATCCATGAATCGCCTGACGGCCATCGGCCTGGCTTCTCTCGTTGCTTGGGGCGTTTTGATCGCCACCAAGTACGCGGGTTTTGCGCCTGCATCCGCAGGTGACCGGGCGCCTGCGCGCGTCACGGCCACCGAGGGCAAGCTCACGGTCGGCGAATCTGCCGTGCTCCCCGTCGTCGCCGAGCCTCGTGCCGCCGCCTCCATCGCTTCGGCCAATCGCATCCAGACCGTCAAGGCCTCCGCCGCGTCGCTCGAGTTCCGCGCCGCCACGGACCTCAAGGCCTACGCGGACCAACTCCTGTCGCGCCGCGCCACGCTCAACGCCGACGAGCGCTACCACCTCGCCAAGACGCTCGAGGAGTGCCAGTTCGTCGCCTCGATGAACGAGGACCTCATCGCCTACGCCGCCAAGCAGCGCCGCCTGTTCCTGGCCGGCCTGCCCGCGGGAGACGCGCTCAACGGCAAGCGCATCGCCGCCTTCGAGGCCAGCGACAACACGCAGCGCTGCGCCCGCTTCCAGGGCACGAAGATCGCCGCCAAGGACATCGAGTCGCTGTACGCCGATGCCGCCCAGCAAGGCGACCCGCGCGCCCAGGCCCGCATGTTCGTGGCCGACTTGAACAAGCACAACAACGGCGTGCCCGGCAGCTCCAAGCCGCCCGGCGACACCAGCGCGGGCCAGCGCGTCGACGGCTCCTCGGAGCTGAACGTGCTGATCGGCCTGCTCGAGACGCACGACCCCGAGGCCGTGGTGACGGTGGGCCAGGTGCTCTCCACCATGGCCACCACGCAGCAGATCCGCATCGGCCCCGACGGCGAAATGGCGGAACCCAACGCCTTCCTGGGCGCATTCCTGCTCGTGGCCTGCGATTACGGCCCCGACTGCCTCGCGCTCAACCGTGAAGCCCTCAATGCCTGCGCCTACGCCGGCTACTGCGATGCGCGCACGTACGAGGACCTCTACCAGAACTTCCTCGCCTCGCCCTTCGCGTACGCGCAGGCCATGCGCTATCGCAGCATCATCCACGACGCCATCGCGACGCGGAACTGGGCGCTGATCGGCCTCACGCAGAAATCCGGGCCCTTCCGGGCGCAAGCCCAGAACGTCGCCACCGCCAAGCCGTAGCGGATTCGCCCGGCTTCAGTGGGCGACGAGCACCTCGAGGTGCTCAACCACGCACCGCCCCAAAGCCACCGTGTTGTAGCCGCCCTCCAGCGTGGAGACCACGCGGCCTTGCGCGTGGCGGTTTGCGACCTCCACGAGGCGCTCGGTGACCCAGCGGTAGTCCTCGTCCTCGAGGTTCAGGTACGCGAGCGGATCCTCGCGATGGGCATCGAAGCCGGCCGAGACGAAGATGAGCTGGGGGTTGAAGCGATCCAGTGCGGGGATCCACACCTCTTCCACGGCCTGGCGGAAGCCTTCGCCATCGGTCATCGCCGGCAGCGGCACGTTGATGATGTGCTCGTTGCCGGATTCGGCGCCGCAGTGCGGATAGTAGGGATGCTGGAAGGTGGAGCACAGCATCACTCGCGGATCTTCGTGGAAAGCGTCTTCGGTGCCGTTGCCGTGGTGGACGTCGAAGTCCAGCACCGCGACGCGCTCCAGCCCGTGCGCCTCGAGCGCGTGGGCGGCGCCGATGGCGACGTTGTTGAAGAGGCAGAAGCCCATCGGCCGCTCGGGCGTGGCGTGGTGGCCCGGCGGACGCACGGCGCAGAAGGCGCTCTTCACCTCGCCCGACATCACGAGGTCCGTGCCGCGGACGACCGCACCCGCCGCATGCAGCGCGGCCGAGAGGGACTTGGGATTCATCGAGGTGTCCGGATCCAGGTAGGCGTAGGACGCCTGGGGCGACGCGTCGAAGATCAGGTCGACGTGGTCCGGGTGATGGATGCGCAGCAGCTGCTCGCGGGTGGCTTCGGGGGCGCGCTCGATGCGCAGCTTCGGTGCCAGGCCCGCGCCTTCGATGGCCGCGAGGACGGCGCGAAGGCGCTCCGGGGATTCCGGGTGATGGTCCCCCATCTCGTGGAGGACGCAATCGGGGTGGGTGAGGAGCGCGACTGCCATGCGCCCCGCGTCAGAAAATCTGGCGCGTGATGTTCTTCACGCCGCTGGCCGCGGGCAGGCCGAAGGCCGGGGTGCCGGGCGTGTTGTTGCCCTGGATGCTGTACGTGAACGTGCCGTTGTTGATGTCGGTGAAGTTGAACGTGAACGTGCCGACCTCGTTGTTGACCGTGTTGGTGCCGGACTGGAAGAAAGGCACCCCGCTCGTGACATAGACGGCGCCCGTGAAACGGGTAGGCGAAGTCCACGTGCCGCCGGGCATGACGATCCAGATCGGCCTGAAATCGGCGCCGTCGGCGGTGTTGGGCTCGGGGGTCAGCGGATCGTAGTGGTACAGCACCGCGAACGATTGATTGGACGGGTGCTGGATGAAGCTGATGCCCCAGCCCGACTCGGCGGGCAGCCACCACATGTCGGTGTAGTTGGCGTTGGGGACGGCCTGCGCGGAGGCCTGGAGCGAGGCGGCACAGGCGGCCGCGGCGAAGAAAAGACGCATCTTGGAAGGCTTCATCGGGAGTCCCACTATAATCCAGTTAACGTTCCGACACGTATTTGGCTGACAGGTTTCCGCCCCCTTCCATGCTGCTCGATTCCCGCAAGCAACTCGCCGATCCCATCGAGGAAGTCATCGCCCGCGCCGGCCAGGTCATCCTCGGCAAGGAGGGGCAGATCCGCCTCGCGATGGCGTGCATCCTCGCTCGCGGCCACCTGCTGATCGAGGACGTTCCCGGCGTGGGCAAGACCACGCTCTCCCACGCGCTCGCCCGGCTGCTCGGCCTCGACTACCAGCGCATCCAATTTACGTCCGACATCCTCCCGGCGGATGTCATCGGCGTGTCGATCTTCGATCGCGACAGCTCCACCTTCCGCTTCCACCCGGGCCCGATCTTCGCGCAGATCATCCTCGCCGACGAGATCAACCGCGCGAGCCCCAAGGCGCAAAGCGCGCTATTGGAAGCGATGGAGGAGCACCAGGTGACCGCCGAGGGCGAGACGCGGCGCCTGCCCGAGCCCTTCTTCGTCATCGCGACACAAAATCCGCTGCACCAGGTGGGCACGTTCCCGCTGCCCGAGTCGCAGCTCGACCGCTTCCTCATGCGCATCCACCTGGGCTACCCCGATGCCAAGGCCGAGCGCGCGCTGCTGATGGGGGAAGAGCGGCGCGACATGATCCAGCACCTCCAGCCGGCGATGACGGCCGCGCAGCTCCTCGAGCTGCAGGCCGCGGTGCCACAGGTGCAGGTGTCCGAGGCGCTCCTCGACTACGCCCAGGCCCTCATCAACCACACGCGCCACTCGCCGCGCTATGCGCAGGGCCTCTCGCCGCGCGCCGGCCTCGCCCTGCTTCGCGCCGCGCAGGCGTGGGCGATGATGAAGGGCCGCAGGCAAGTGCTGCCCGAGGACGTGCAGGCCATCCTGCCCTCGGTCGTCGGGCACCGCGTGCACGGCAGCGCCGAGGCGGCCAAGGGCGGGTTCGACGCCGCGCGAGACCTGCTGACGGGCGTCGCGATCCCTTGAACGGGTGATGTTCGCGAACATCCGCCAGTCGGTCGCCGACTGGATCTTCCGCGCCGCCGTTCCCGAGGCGCCGCCGGTCACGCTGGTCCAGCGGCGCATCTTCATCCTGCCCACGCGGCAGGGCTACTTCTTCGCCTTCACGCTGCTGCTCCTGCTGATGGCGTCGATCAACTACACGCTCTCGCTGGGCTTCCTGCTCACGTTCCTGCTGGCGGCGATGGGCGGCGTGGCAATGCTGCACACCTGGCGCAACCTCGCGCACCTCAAGCTTCGCCCCGGGCATTGCCCGCCGGTCTTCGCGGGCGAGACCGCGCACTTCGGCGTCACCATCGAGACGCCTTCGCGCACGCGCTTCGCCGTCGCCATTCGCCGCCGCGATGCGGAGCCCAGCTACGCGGACGTGGAGCTCGGCAACGTCGCCGTCGTGTCGCTGCCTTCGGCGGCGGTGCGGCGCGGGCGCGTCGCCTGCGGCCGCCTGGAGATCTTCACGCGCTATCCGGTGGGGCTTTTCCACGCGTGGTCGTACTTCGACTTCGGCCTGCAGGTCATCGTCTACCCGCAGCCGGATGCCTCCGCCGGCGCCCCGCCCACGCAATCGCACGGTGAGGCCGAGGAAGGGATCCCCGTTCCGGGCGACGACGAATTCAACCAGCTGCGCCCGTATCACGCCGGCGATCCGCCGCGGCAGATCGCGTGGAAGGCGCTGGCACGCGGCCAGGGGCTGCTCACGAAGGAGTTCAACGCCACCGCCTCCTCGGAGATGTGGTTCGACTGGAACGACGCCCGCGCCCTCGACCCGGAGTCGCGCCTGTCGGTGCTGTGTCATTGGGTGCTCGAGGCCGAGCGCATGGGCCAGAGCTACGGCCTGCGGCTGCCGGGAACCTCGATCGAGCCGGGCCGGGGCGACGCCCACCGCACGCGCTGCCTCAACGCGCTCGCCCTCCACGGCGACCCGAAGCCGCAATGAGCGCCCTCGCCCCGCCCGCGGCCCTGCGCGCCCTCGACATCCGCAACGTCTTCTGGCTGCTGGCCGCGATGGCGTTCGTGATCGCGCCCCACCTGCTGCGCGTACCCGCGTGGGTCGGCATCTTCTTCGCGGCGATCATCGCGTGGCGCGGATGGATCTCGATCTCCGCGCAGCGCTTCCCGCCGCGCTGGTTCACCACCGTGCTCACCTTCGGCGCCTCGGTCGCCGTGTTCTTCGCCTACGGGCGCATCGTCGGCCGCGACGCGGGCGTGACGCTGCTCATCGTGATGGCGGCGATGAAGCTGCTCGAGATGCGCACGCAGCGCGAGGTGATCCTCTGCATCTACCTGGGCTTCTTCCTGGTGATGACGAACTTCCTCTTCTCGCAGTCGATCCCGCTCGGCATCTACCTGCTGGCGTGCGTGTGGCTCTTCGTGGCCACGCTCGTGGGGTTCCAGCGCATCGGGGCCACGCCCACCGTGCGCGAGCGCCTCGTGCCCGCGGGCCTGCTGCTGCTGCAGGCCTTGCCGCTGATGGCCGCGTTCTTCCTGCTCTTCCCGCGCGTGCAGGGGCCGCTGTGGGCGTTGCCGCAGGACGCGCGAGCGGGAATGACGGGGCTCTCGGAGACCATGACCCCGGGCAACATCTCCAAGTTGATCCAGTCGGATTCCCTCGCGTTTCGCGTGCAGTTCGAGGACAAGATCCCGGCGTACGGAACGCTCTACTGGCGCGGGCCGGTGCTCTGGGGCTTCGATGGCTCGACGTGGCGGGCGAACGAGAGCGCGCCGCTTCGCAACGCCCCATACGAGAAGGCCGAGCGGCCGGTGCGCTACGCGGTGACGGTCGAGCCCACCGGCAAGCATTGGCTCTTCGCGCTCGACATCCCCGGAAGCACGCTGCCGCCGGGCAGCACCATCCGCCACGACCTGCAGATCCGCTCGACGCGGCCCGTGGATACGCGCATCCGCTACGAGATGGTCTCGTACCTCGACTACGCGTACGACGAGAAATTCCCGCAGATGTGGCGCAACTACGCGCTCAGCCTCGGCGACGAGTCGCGCAACCCGCAGACCATCGCCCTCGGCCAGCAATGGCGCGCGGATCTCCGGGAGCCCGCGGCGATCGTGAATCGGGCCCTCACGATGTTCAACCGCGAGTTCACCTACACCCTCGAGCCGCCGCTGCTCGACGAGCGCAGCCCCTACGACGACTTCCTCTTCCAGACGAAGCGCGGGTTCTGCGAGCACTACGCCGGCAGCTTCGCGCTGCTGATGAGGGCCGCCGGCATCCCGGCGCGGATCGTGACCGGCTACCTCGGCGGCGACGTGAACCCGCTGAACCAGGAGCTCATCGTCCGCCAGGCCGATGCGCATGCGTGGGTCGAGCTGTGGCTCGAGGGTCGCGGGTGGATTCGCGTCGACCCCACGGGTGCCGTCTCGCCGCTGCGCGTCGAAGGCGGCATGGACGCGGCGCTCGGACCCATCGGCGCGATGTCCTCGCTGATCGCCGCGGACAAGCTGGGCGTGCTCTCGCGCATGCGCTACGCCTGGCAGGTGGTGAACAGCGAGTGGGACCAATGGGTCGTCGGCTACAACGTCGACCGCCAGCGCCAGTTCCTCCAGCAGCTCGGCATGGGCGTGAACATCGACTGGCAGAAGCTGGCCCTGTGGCTTGGCGGCAGCACGTTCGTGATCGGCGGACTCATCGCGTTGGGGTTGCTGCTGCGCGACCTTCCGCGCCGCGGCGATCCCTCGCTCGCCGCTTGGAAGCGCTTCTGCGCGAAGCTCGCCCGCATCGGCCTCGCACGGGCGCCGCACGAAGGTCCGGTCGATTTCACCGAACGCGTGGCCGGCACTCGCCCGGAGCTGGAGCGCGCGGCCCGCGAGATCACGGAGCGCTACGTCGAAGCGCGCTACGGCCGCGGTGCCAGCCCGGCGCAGCTGCGCGAGCTCTCGCGGCTCGTGCGCGCCTTCCGCGCCGCCTGATCTTCGGCGAGAATCGCGCTCCATGCCGCCCGTCCCCGTTCGCCGCAACGAGCCCTGCCCCTGCGGAAGCGGCCAGCGCTACAAGGATTGCCACGGCCGCCTCGGAGGCGATGCACCGCCCGCAGCGACGGCGACCGACCCGCGCATCCCGCAAGCGCTGCAGGCCCACCAGCAGGGCCGCCTCGCCGAAGCGGGCGCCGTGTATCGCGCGATCCTCGAGTCCGATCCGGGCAACGCCATCGCGACGCACTACCTCGGCATGATCGATTGGACCGAGGGCCGCCTCGCCGAGGCTGAAGCGAAACTGCGCGCCTCGATCGCGGCCGATGCGCGCATTCCCGATTTCCACAGCAACCTGGCGCTCCTCGAAGGCAACCTCGGCCGCAACGCCGCGGCGGTCGCGGGCTTCCGGCGTGCGCTCGAGGTCGATCCGGGCTACTTCGAAGCGTGGAACAACCTCGGCCTCGCGCTGGAGGACGCCCTGCAGTGGCAAGACGCCGAGAGCGCGTATCGACATGCGCTCGAGCGCTCGCCGGGCTTCGCCGCCGCGCACCAGAACCTCGCGCGCCTGCAGTTGTGCCTCGGGCGATTCGCGGAAGCCTGGGACCATTACCGCTGGCGCCTCCATGCGCGCGGCGTGACCGCCCCGCCTGAAGCAAACGCGCCGCGCCTGCCCGCATCGCTCTCCGGCCGCCGCTTCGTGCTCCATGGCGAACAGGGCGTGGGCGACGTGCTGTTCTTCCTGCGCTTCGCACCGGAGCTCACGCGCCGCGGCGCGCAGCTCGCCTTTCGCGGCGACCCGCGCCTGCACGGCATGCTGCAACGCACCGGCCACTTCGCGCTCGGCTGCGCGGCCGAGAGCCAAGCCGCGCCGGACCTGGAAGCGATCTACGTGGGTGACCTGCCGTGGCTCACCGGTGCCGACGACGCCTCGCGCTTTCCGCCGGCGCTGCCCCTCACGCCGCTCGCCGATCGCATCGATGCCCTGCAACGCGAGCTCGAAGCCCTGGGCCCCGCTCCGCGCATCGCGATCACCTGGCGGGCGGGCGTCGCGGCCAAGGGTGCAACGCGCGCGCAGGTGAAGGAGGCGGTGACGGATTGGATCGTCGGCGAGCTTCGCGGCAGCGCCGCGACGCTCGTGAGCGTGCAGCGCAACCCCGTACCCGGTTCACGAGAGGCCCTGGAGCGTGCGCTGGGAGCGACCGTGCACGACTTGTCCGATGCCAACGCGGATCTCGAGGACATGCTGGCCCTCATGGATCTCGTCGACGACTACGTGGGGCCCAGCAACACCAACACGCACCTGCGCGCCGGTGTGGCGAAAGGCCAGCGGGTCTACGTGCCCGATCCGCCGGAGTGGCGCTGGATGGTCGAGGGCGAGACCTCGCCCTGGTACCCGGGCATGCGCGTGAGCCGCCCGCCGCGCCCGTGAAGGCCTAGCGCCGACGGCGCGACTGGTAACCCTCTTCGTAGCCCTGGTCGTACGCGCTGCTGTTCGAGTAATTGTTGTAGGGCGAGCGCACGGCGCCATCGCGATAGCCGCGCTTGTAGTCGCTGTCGGACGGAGCAAGGTCGTTGCGCACGCCGTACGCGCGATCGACGTACACCTCGCTTACGTTGCCCTGGTTATCCACCAGGCACCGGAACGCGAGCACGTCGTTGCCCGTTCGCACCTGGCCGCTGACCACGCTGCCGTTGACCTGCACGCCGTCGAACGAACCGGGGTAGCCGCGGCTCGTGACCTCCGACTTGCAACGCGCGTCCGCGTCGGCCACCTGGGCGTGCGCAAACGGCGCGGCGGTGGCAATGAGCACTGCGGCGGCAAAGTGCGGGAAGCGGCGATGCATGGCGGGTCTCCTTGGTGATCCGCAGGGTTGACCCCGCGGCGGCACCGGGAGTTCCGCTTCAGGGCGCGGGAAGGACCTTCGCGGGATCGACGGGCTTGCCGTTGCGGCGGACCTCGAAGTGCAGCTTCACCTGGTCGGTATCCGAAGAGCCCATCTCGGCGATCTTCTGGCCCTTCTTCACGTCCTGCTGCTCTTTCACGAGGAGCTTCTCGTTGTGGGCATACGCCGACACCCACGTGGCGTTGTGCTTGATGATCACCAGACGCCCGTAGCCGCGGAGCTCCCCGGCGTAGATGACGCGCCCGGCGGCCGCGGCCTGCACGGGAGCGCCCTTCTTGCCCGGGATGTCGACGCCCTTGGTGGAATCGGTGAACGGCGCGAGCGCCTTGCCCTTCACGGGCCACATCCAGTCGACGTCCTCGGAGTCTGTTCCGGGCGAGGCTTTCTCGGGTTCGGGTGCAGGCGCAGGGGGCCGTGCGGGCGCTTCCGGCGAGGCAGGCGCACTGATCGGCGCGGGCGGTGCGGATGCGACGGTGGTACCGCCGGCCTCGGGCACGGAGAGCTGCGAGAGCGTCTTCTCGGAGAACGGCAGCTTCTGGCCGCGCGGCTCGACCTTCAGCTTGTCCGTATTCGCGAGGGGCCGCGCCTCGATCGGCGGCCCGGCAGTGGCGAGTGGTGTAGGACCGACGGCGAGCGGCGTGGTCTGCCCCATGCCCATCGGGGGAGCGAGCTGCAGCACCTGGCCCACGCTGATCACGTTGACGTTGGTGATTCCGTTCCACGCCGCCAACTCGCGATATTCCAACCCGTATTGCAGCGCGATGGCCACCAGCGTTTCGCCGCGCTTCACCGTGTGCGTGGGGATGGGCTTGGGCGCGGGCTTTTCCGGCTCCACAGGTGCGGGGGCCTCGACCACCGCGGGCGGAGGCGCGGCGCGATCGCTGACGGGCGCGGGCTGGCGGGACGCGCAGCCCGCGAGCAACGCGAGGGCGAGCGCAACGAAGAGATGCCTGGAGGTCATTGAGCGAGTCCCGGAAGGAGCGGCACGAACCGGACGGCTTCGCGCTTCTGTTCGGTGAATCCTTTTTCCGTGCGGTCGATCACGTAGAGCCACTGCTCGCCCACGCCGACCGGCAGGACGAGCCGCCCGCCGACGGCGAGCTGCTCCTTCAACGCGGGAGGGACGTGGCTCGCTGACGCCGCGGAGAGGATTCCGTCATAGGGTGCGCCTTCGGCATAGCCGGCGTGGCCGTCGGCATGCTTGTAGCGCACGTTGTAGAAGCGCAGGTCGCGCAGGTGCCGGCGGGCCTTGTCCATCAGCGGGGCGATGCGCTCGAGCGTGTAGACCTCCTTCACGAGCCGCGCCAGCACCGCCGTCTGGTAGCCGCAGCCGGTGCCGATCTCGAGGACCTTGGCCATCGGCGTCTTCTCGAGGAGCAGCTGCGTCATCGACGCGACGATGAGGGGGCTGGAGATCGTCTGGCCATGGCCGATGGGCAGGGGCGTGTCCTCATAGGCGCGGGACGCGATGCCCTCCTCGACGAACGCGTGGCGCGGGAGCTCGAGCATCGCGGCCAGCACGCGCTCGTCCGTGATGCCTTCGTGACGAAGCATCTCGACCATCCGCTGGCGCGTGCGGTCGGAGGTCATGCCGATGCCGGCGACGCCCGTCATGGCTTGACGATCCAATCCTTCACGAGCGGGATCTGCGCGGCGTGCGTGAGGTCGACCTGGAGCGGCGTCACGGAGACGGAGCCGTGCTCCAGGGCGTGGAAATCGGTGCCCGGGCCGGCCTCGCGCGCCGCACCGGCCGCACCCACCCAATAGACCGTCTCGCCGCGCGGGTTCTTGCCCGGCACGACGGGCTGCGCCTTGTGGCGCCGGCCGAGGCGCGTGACCTCGATGCCCTTCAGGGCGGCGTATTCCACGTCCGGCACGTTCACGTTGAGCAGCACCGGAGCGCCGAAGGGCGCCTTGGCGAGGCGCTCGACGATCGTGCGCGCGACCTGGGCCGCGGTGTCGAAATGGGAGATCTCGTGGCCCACCAGCGATACGGCCACCGAGGGAATGCCGAGCAGGTAGCCCTCGGTAGCCGCGGCGACCGTGCCCGAGTAGAGCGTGTCGTCGCCCATGTTGGAGCCGAGGTTGATGCCGGAGACCACGACATCCGGCTCGAAATCGAGCCAGCCGGTGACGGCCATGTGGACGCAGTCGGTCGGCGTGCCGTTCACGTAGTAGAAGCCGTTGGGGGCCTTGCGAAGCGTGAGCGGCCGGTCGAGCGTGAGGCTGTTGGAGGCGCCGCTGCGGTCGCGCTCGGGAGCCACGACGGTGATTTCGCCCAGGGGAGCCAGGCCTTGCGCCAATGCCGCCAATCCCGGGGAGAAATAGCCGTCGTCGTTCGAGAGGAGGATGCGCATTTTTTGGTGACGAATTATAGCATCGGGGTCGGCTAGAATCGCCGCACTTCCCCTCATCCGGCCCCCATGAAACGCCTCCTGCCCGCCCTGCTTGCCCTGGGTATCCCCCTCGGCGCCTCCGCAGCGATCGATGTCCCCACGAAGGAATTCGATGCCTGCACCGACTTCTACCAGTACGCCAATGCCAGCTGGCTCGATACCGCGAAGATCCCCGACGACCGGTCGCGCTGGAGCACGTTCGACATCGTGGGCGAGCGCAACACGGCGCTGCTCATCGATGCGTTCGGAACCGAGATCAAGGCCGGCAAGTTCGCCGCCGGATCCGCCCAACGCAAGGTGGTGGACTACTACGCGAGCGGTCTCGACCGCGAGGCCATCGAGGCCGCGGGCGTGAAGCCGCTGCAGCCGCTGCTGGATGCCATCGCGCTCACCGCCGAGCCGGCCACGCTGGCCGCGACCCTCGCCCGCATGCAGCAGGCGGGCAGCAAGGCGGGTTTTGCGTTCTTCGTCCGGCCCGACGCCAAGGATTCGAAGGTGTATCTCGCCGAGATCGCGCAGGGTGGCCTGGGCCTTCCCGACCGCGACTACTACTTCCGCGACGATGCGCGCACGCAGCAGCAGCGCGACGCCTACCTCAAGTACATCGAGCAGGTCTTCGTGCTGCTGGGCGAGCCGCCGGCCAAGGCCGCGGAATCGGCCGTACAGGTACTCGTGTTCGAGACCGAGCTTGCCCGCGCCTCGATGACCGCCGTCGAGCGCCGCGACATCGACGCCACGTACAACCCGATGACGATCGACGCGCTCGCCGCGGATGCGCCGGGCTTCCCGTGGCGAGCGTACTTCGACGCGGTCGGTGCCAAGGGCCTCGCGCGCGTGAACGTGGCGCAACCGGCGTACTTCCGCGCCCTGGCGAAGTTCGCCGCGCAGCGCCGGCCCGCGGAATGGCAGGCGTACCTGCGCTTCCAGCTCGTCAACGACGCGGCGCCCACGCTGCCGAAGCGTTTCGAGGACGCGCATTACGCGTTCCACTCCGGCGTGCTGAAGGGCGTGAAGGTCGCCCCGCCGCGCGAGCGCCACGTGCTCTCGTTCATCAGCGGCAACTACGGCACCGAGCCCATGGCCCAGGCGATCGGCATGATCTTCGTCGACCGCGCGTTCCCTCCGGAAGCGAAGGCGAGGTCCGATGCGCTCATCCGCAACGTGAAGGCGGCGCTCGGTGATCGCATCCGGGCCCTCGACTGGATGGGTGCCGAGACGAAGGTCGCCGCGCTCGGGAAACTGGACGCGATCGTTCCGAAGATCGCCTATCCCGACAGATGGCGTGACTATTCCGCTTCCACCGTCGGACGCCATGCCTTCGCCGACAACTGGATGCGCGCTGGGCGCTTCGAGGCCGCGCGCCAGGTGGCGCTGCTCGGCAAGGCCGTGGATCGGACGGAGTGGGGCATGTCGCCGCACATCGTGAACGCGTTCTACAACGCGCGCGCGAACGAGATCGTGTTCCCCGCCGGCATCCTGCAGCCGCCCTTCTTCGACGCGAAGGCCGACGATGCGGTGAACTACGGCGCCATCGGCATGGTGATCGGCCACGAGATCACGCACGGCTTCGACGACCGCGGCCGGCGCTTCGATTCGATCGGCAACCTGCGCGACTGGTGGACGGCCGACGACGCCAAGCGCTACGAGGCGCGCGCCTCGATGGTGGTGAAGCAGTTCGACGCCTTCGTCGGCGTCGAGGGCGTGCACGTGAACGGCAAGCTCACGCTGGGCGAGAACATCTCCGACCTGGGCGGGCTCAAGATCGCCTACACCGCGATGCAGAAGGCGCTCGAGGGCACCGCCCGGGCTCCGATCGACGGCCTCACGCCCGAGCAGCGCTTCTTCATCTCCTACGCGCAGGGCTGGCGCAGCAAGATGCGCCCCGAGCAGGAGCTGATCTACCTCAAGACCGACGGGCATTCGCCGCCGCGCTTCCGCGTGCGCGGCCCGCTGGAAAACATGCCCGAGTTCGCGCGCGCCTTCTCCTGCGATACCGCGAAAACCCTCCGCGCCGACAACGAGCGCGTCAACATCTGGTGACCCCATGAAGAACACATTCCGCCGCATCGCCCTCGCCTCGGCCCTCGCCGCTGGCCTGCCCGCCGCAGCCCTCGACGTCGAGAGCTACTCGAAGGACATCGACGCCTGCACCGACTTCTACCGATACGTGAACGCGCAGTGGCTTTCGAAGACGACCATTCCCGCGGACCGCGCGTCGTGGGGCGTGGGCGCGGAGATGCAGAAGCGCAACGAAGCCCTGATCCGCGAATCGATCGCGGCGGCACGCAGCAACCCGCCGCCCGAAGGCAGCGCGCAAAGGAAGGCGATCGACTTCTACGAGAGCGGCATGAGCCTCGAGGCCATCGAGCGCGCGGGCCTGGCGCCGCTGGTCTCGGTGCAAGCAACCCTCGACGAGGTGAAGGACGCGAAGAGCCTCGCCCGCGCGCTGGCGGCGTTGCACACCTCGGGCATCCCCGCCGGCTTCGACTTCACGGTGAAGCAGGACCTCAAGGACTCGACGCATTACCTCTTCGACCTGACGCAAGGCGGTCTCGGGTTGCCGGAGCGCGACTACTACTTCAAGACCGACGCGAAGACGAAGGAGCAGCGCGAGAAGTACCGCGCCCACATGGCGCGCATGTTCGAGCTGGCCGGCGACAAGCCAGCGGCCGCCAAGGCGAACGCGAACACGGCCTTCGCGATCGAGACCGCACTCGCCCGCGCGTCGCGCACCGCGGTCGACCTCCGCGACGACGAGAAGAACTACAACAAGACGACCGTCGCGAAGCTCACCTCCGGCGCCCCGGGCTTCCCGTGGACCGAGTACCTGAACGCGCTCGGCGCCGCGTCGCTGGCCAATCTCAACAACGCGCAGCCGGCGTTCTCCAAGGCCTTCGCCACGCAGGTCGCGAGCCGGCCCGCCGCGCAGTGGCGCACCTACCTGCGCTGGTCGGCCCTGCGCAAGCTCGCCCCGATGCTACCCAAGGCCATCTCCGATGAGTCGTTCGCGTTCAACCAGGGCGTGATCAACGGCCTCAAGGCGCGCCCGGAGCGCGAACGCGAGGTGCTCACGATCATGAACGGGCCCTACGGCGACGAGCCGATGGCCCAGGCGCTCGGCCAGATCTATGTCGCGAAAGCCTTCCCGCCGGAGGCCAAGGCCCGTGCCGACGCGCTGATCGTCAACGTGAAGGCCGCGCTGGGCGATCGCCTGCGCGAGGTGGACTGGATGGGAGACGCGACGCGGCAGAAGGCGCTCGCGAAGCTGGCCGCGATGAACGTGAAGATCGGCTACCCCACGCCCTGGAAGGACTACGCCGATGCGCGCATCGCGGCCGCACCGTTCGCGCAGAACTGGATGGAGGCCAAGCGCTTCGAGACGCGCCGCGTGCTGAAGCGCCTCGGCCAGCCGGTGGACCGCAGCGAATGGTGGATGGCCCCGCAGATGGTCAACGCGTACTACGACCCGAGCCTGAACGAGATCGTGTTCCCCGCGGCCATCCTGCAGCCTCCCATGTTCGACGCAACCGCGGACGACGCGGTGAACTACGGCGGCATCGGCATGGTGATCGGCCACGAGATCACGCACGGCTTCGACGACAGCGGCCGCAAGTACGATGCGCAGGGCAACCTCAAGGACTGGTGGACGGCCGATGACGCGAAGCGCTACGACGCGCGCGCCCAACTGATGGTGAAGCAGTTCGACGGCTACGTCGGCGTCGAGGGCCTGCACGTGAACGGCAAGCTCACGCTGGGCGAGAACATCTCGGATCTCGGCGGCGTGAAGATCGCGTACCTGGCCCTGCAGAAGTCGCTGGCCGGCAAGCCCCGCGAACCGGTGCAGGGCTTCACGCCCGAGCAGCGCTTCTTCCTCGCGTTCGCCGAGTCGTGGCGCCGCCTGGACCGCCCGGAGCGCGAGCGCCTGATCATCCAGACCGACGGGCACTCGCCGGGTCGCTTCCGTGTCCGCGGGCCGACCGAGAACCTGCCGGAATTCGCGAAAGCCTTCTCGTGCGATCCCGCCAAGGCGCTGCGCGCCGAATCGGAGCGCGTGCACATCTGGTAGGGTTCACGCGATGAAGACCTTCGACATTGCCGGGCGCGTGGCGCTCGTGACGGGCGCCTCCAGCGGGTTGGGCGAATCGTTCGCGCGGGCGCTCGCGAAGGCGGGCGCCGTCGTCGTGGTGGCCGCGCGCCGCGAGGACCGTTTGGCGAAGCTCGTGGCCGACATCGCGGCCGCGGGCGGCACGGCTCATGCGGTGGCGCTCGACGTCTCGGACGCCAAGTCGGTCGAGGCGGCGTTCGCGAAGATCGTTGCGACGATCGGCGTGCCGCAGATCGTCGTGAACAACGCCGGCATCGGCTCGGCCAAGCCAGCCATCGACCTCACCGAGGAGGATTGGCGCTCCATGATGGCGACCAACCTCGACGGTGCGTGGCGCGTCGCGCAGGCCGCTGCCAAGGCGCTGGTGGCCGCGAAGAAGCCGGGAAGCATCGTGAACATCGCGTCCATCCTCGGGCTGCGCGTGGCCAACAACCTCGCGTCGTACGCCACCGCGAAGGCGGGCCTGGTGCAGCTCACGAAGGCACTGGCGCTCGAGTGGGCGCGCTACGGCATCCGCGTGAACGCGATCGCGCCGGGCTACGTGGAGACCGAGATGAACCAGGGCATGTTCGACACGGAGGCCGGCCAGGCGCTCGTGAAGCGCGTGCCCATGCGCCGCATCGGGACGGCGGAGGAGCTCCACGGAGCCCTCTTCCTCCTCGCCTCTGACGCCGGCAGCTACATGACCGGCTCCGTCATCACCGTCGACGGCGGCCACTCCACCAACTCCCTCTGAAGAAATGAGGGTCAGCTACTTTTTCCGCGCGGTGAATGAATAAAGGGGTCAGGACAACTTATTCGTACGCCTCTCTTTTCGAATAAGTTGTCCTGACCCCTTTATTCATTCATTCGTACTCGGCGAGCGGCACGCAGCTGCAGAAGAGGTTGCGGTCGCCGTAGACGTTGTCGGCGCGACCGACGGGCGACCAGTACTTGGAGTCCCGCAGGCTCTTCAACGGATAGGCGGCGAGCTCGCGGGAGTACTTCCGCTTCCAGTCGTCGCCGATCACCACGGCCGCGGTGTGCGGAGCGTTGCGAAGCGGGTTGTCTTCCGGGTCGAGCTTCCCCTCCTCCACGGCGCGGATCTCCTCGCGGATCGCGATCATCGCCTCGCAGAAGCGGTCGAGCTCGAGCTTCGATTCGCTCTCCGTCGGCTCCACCATCAGCGTGCCGGCGACGGGGAAGGACATCGTCGGCGCGTGGAAGCCGTAGTCGATGAGGCGCTTGGCGACGTCGTCCACGGTGATACCGGACGATTCCTTGATCGGCCGCAGGTCGAGGATGCACTCGTGCGCCACCAATCCCCCCGGGCCCGAGTACAGCACCGGGTAGTGCGGCGCGAGGCGCCTGGCGATGTAGTTGGCATTGAGGATCGCGACCTCGCTCGCCCGCTTCAGGCCCTCGCCGCCCATCATCTCGATGTACATCCACGAGATCGGCAGGATCGAGGCGCTGCCGAACGGCGCGGCCGACACCGGGCCGATGCCGCCGGGAGCCGCTTCGAGGTGCCGATGGCCCGGCAGGAATCTCGCCAGGTGCGCCTTCACCGCGACCGGACCGACACCAGGCCCGCCGCCGCCGTGCGGGATGCAGAACGTCTTGTGCAGGTTCAGGTGCGAGACGTCGCCGCCGAACTGGCCCGGCGCCGCCAAGCCCACCATCGCGTTCAGGTTCGCCCCGTCCACGTACACCTGGCCGCCGTGCTTGTGCACGACGTCGCAGATCTCGACGATGCCGGTCTCGAACACGCCGTGCGTGGACGGGTACGTGACCATGATGGCGGCGAGGTCGTGCGCGTGCTCGTCGGCCTTCTTCTTCAGGTCGGCAAGGTCGACCTCGCCCTCGTCCGTCGAAGCGACCACGACGACCTTCATGCCGACCATCTGCGCCGACGCCGGGTTGGTGCCGTGCGCGGACGTGGGGATGAGGCAGACGTTGCGGTGCCCCTCGCCGCGGCTCTCGTGATACGCCTTGATCGCAAGCAGGCCCGCGTACTCACCTTGCGAGCCGGCGTTGGGCTGCAACGACACCGCGTCGTAGCCGGTGGCCTGGCAGAGCATCTTCTCGAGGCCGACGATCAGCTCGCTGTAGCCCTGCCACTGGTCCACGGGCGCGAACGGGTGGATGGCGCCGAACTCGGGCCATGTCACGGGGATCATCTCGCTCGTGGCATTGAGCTTCATCGTGCACGAGCCCAGCGGGATCATGGAGCGGTCGAGCGCCACGTCCTTGTCGGCGAGCTTCCGCAGGTAGCGCAGCATCTCCGTCTCGGAGTGGTGCCGGTTGAAGACAGGATGCGTGAGAAACGGCGATTTCCTCGCGAGGGCCGCGGGGATCGCATCGTCGACGCGCGCGTCGAGCGACGCGGCGGTGAAGCCCACGTCCTCGCCCGCGAAGATGCGCCAGAGGTTCTCGACGTCGGCCGGGACCGTCGTCTCGTCGAGCGAGATGCCGAGCAGCACGCCGGAGCGGCGCAGGTTCACGCCGGCCGCGACGGCGCGATCGCCGATCTCGCGCGAGGCTTCGCCCGCCGCCACGGTGATCGTGTCGAAGAAGTGGCCCGTCGGCACCGCGAAGCCGAGCTTCACGAGACCCGCCTTGAGGATCGAGGCCAACCGGTGCGTGCGCCGCGCGATGCGCTCCAGCCCCTGCGGCCCGTGATACACCGCGTACATCGACGCCATCACCGCCAGCAGCACCTGCGCCGTGCAGATGTTGGAGGTCGCCTTCTCGCGGCGGATGTGTTGCTCACGGGTCTGCAACGCGAGGCGGTAGGCGCGCTCGCCCTGCGCATCGACGGTCACTCCGACCAGGCGTCCGGGCATGCTGCGCTTCAGCTCGTCTCGCACCGCCATGTAGCCGGCGTGCGGGCCGCCGAAGCCCATCGGCACGCCGAAGCGCTGCGCCGAGCCCACCGCGACGTCCGCGCCCCAATCACCGGGCGCATCGACCAGCACGAGGGCGAGGAGATCGGCCGCGGCGATCACGAAACCACCGCGCTGGTGCACGGCCGCGGCGAGGCTGCGATAGTCGCGCAGCTCGCCGTCCGTGCCGGGGTACTGCACCAGCACCGCGAAAGCCGGAGCCTCCGCGAGCTGTCCCGCCGGCATGACGCGCACCTCGATGCCCAGAGGCTTCGCGCGCGTGCGCACGACGTCGATCGTCTGCGGCAGCACGTCGTCGGCGACGGCGAAGACCTTCGCCTCGCCCTTCGCCGAGCGCGCGCACAGCGTCATCGCTTCGGCGGCCGCGGTCGCCTCGTCCAGCATGGACGCGTTGGCGATGGCGAGGCCCGTGAGGTCGGTCACCATCGTCTGGAAGTTGATCAGCGCTTCTAACCGACCCTGCGAGATCTCCGGCTGGTACGGCGTGTACGCCGTGTACCACGCGGGATTCTCGAGGACGTTCCGGAGGATCACGCCGGGCGTGTGCGTGCCGTAGTAGCCCTGCCCGATGTAGCTCTTGAACACCTTGTTCTTCGCGGCGATGCGGCGGATCTCGGCGAGCGCCTCGGCCTCGTGCATCGCTCGCCCCAGCTTCATCGGCGACTTGCGGCGGATGGCGGGCGGGATCACCGCGTCCATGAGGGCGTCCAGCGAGCCGTGGCCCAGCAGGCCCAGCATCTGCGCGACCTCGACGGCATCGGGTCCGATGTGGCGGCGCGCGAAGGCGCCGTGGTCCTCGAGCGCGTCGAGCGACTCGCGCGCACCCTTCACGGGAATGTCAGGCATTGGCGGATTTCTCGTAGGCGGCCGCGTCGAGGAGCTTGTCGACGTCTCCGGCGTTGTCGGGCTTGATGCGGAACATCCACGCTCCGTACGCGTCGGTGTTCACCTTCTCGGGCGTGCCGGTGAGCTCCGCGTTCGCCGCGACGATCTCGCCCGCCACCGGGGCATAGATGTCGGAAGCGGCCTTCACCGATTCCACGACGCCGATCGCCTCGCCCGAGGCGACCTTGCGGCCCGCCTTCGGCGCCTCGACGAAGACGATGTCGCCCAGCTGCTCCTGGGCATGGTCCGTGATGCCCACGGTGTAGGTGCCGTCGGTCTCGCGCTTCAGCCACTCGTGGGATTCGGTGTAACGCAGGTCCTTGGGGATGTTCATGCGGGCTCCAGATGATCAGACGAGGGATTTGCCGTTGCGGACGAAGGGCGGCTTCACGACGCGGGCGGCGAGCGCCTTGTCGCGGACCTGCACGTGCACGGTGTCGCCGGGCTTGGTGCCCCGCGGCAGGCGTGCCAGCGCGATGGATTGCGAGAGCGTGGGCGAGAACGTGCCGCTCGTGACCTCCCCCTCGCCTTCGGGGGCGAGCACCTTCTGGTGGCCGCGGAGGACGCCGCCCTTGTCGGTGAGCACGAGGCCGAGGAACTCGTTCGACGAGCCCTCCTTCTCGAGCGCGGGACGGCCGACGAAGGCGCGGTCGGTCTTGAGGTCGACGGTCCAGGCGAGGCCCGCGTCGAGCGGCGAGACGCTCTCGTCCATGTCCTGTCCGTAGAGGTTCATGCCGGCCTCGAGGCGCAGCGTGTCGCGCGCTCCGAGCCCCGCGGGCCGCGCTCCGGCGGCGACCAGCTTCTTCCACACGTCCTCGGCGCGATCGGCCGCGAAGGCGATCTCGAAGCCGTCCTCGCCCGTGTAGCCGGTGCGGGCGACCATCATCCCGGCGGCGAGTGCGGCGGAGAACGGCATGAGGTTCTCGGTGTTGGCTTTCGCTTCGGGAAATGCCTTCCAGAAAATCTCGCGCGCGTTCGGCCCCTGGATCGCGAGCAGAGCGCGATCGCGCTGCGGCGTCACGTGCACGGCGAACTGGCCGCGGTCGGCGAGCTGGGTCAGCCAGCGGATGTCCTTCTCGGCCGTGCCCGCGTTCACGACGAGGCGGAAGAAATCCTCGCGGAAGAAATAGACGATGAGGTCGTCGATGACGCCGCCGTTGCCGTCGAGCATGCAGGTGTAGAGCGCCTTGCCGGGGATCTTGAGCTTCTCCACGTCGTTGGCGAGCACGTGGCGCAGGAAGCTTCGCGAGCCGCTGCCCTCGATGTCGACGATCAGCATGTGGGACACGTCGAAGAGCCCGCAGTTCTGGCGCACCGCGTGGTGCTCCTCGATCTGCGAGCCGTAGTGGACGGGCATGTCCCAGCCGCCGAAGTCCACCATGCGGGCGCCTGCGGCGAGGTGGACGGCGTTGAGGGGCGTGGTTTTCAGCAAGATCTCTCCGGTCGCAAAAAAGAAAAAGGGCCAGGCACCATCTTGCCTGACCCCTCTGTCCTTGATACCTGAGAGATTACGGCGCGAGGAACCCTGCCTCGTGCCGCTAGCCCCTTCGGTGGGCGGAATATCCGCCTGCTCTCCAGAGTCCGGGGAACACCCCCGGGTCCGATCGGTCCTTTTGCCTGAGAGTTTGCGGGTGCTACCCCTTCGGCGATCGATCCAGGGTTCTATCCCTCGACCGACTCTCTCCCGATCAGATGGGCGCGATTCTAGCCGCGCGGCGGGAGGTTGTCGATCACGTCGACCATCGCTTCCATCGCCACGGGCTTCACGAGATGGCCGTTGAAGCCCGCTTCGAGCGAGCGGCGGCGATCCTCGGACTGGCCATAACCGGTCATGGCATAGAGGTGGACGCGATCGCCTCCGGGAGCGCGGCGGATCTCGCGCGCGACTTCGTAGCCGTTCATGCCCGGCAGGCCGATGTCGAGGAAGACGATGTCCGGCTTGAGCGATGCCATGCGCGCGAGGGCCTCGGGTCCATCGGTCGACGTCTCGACGTCGTGGCCCATCAGGCGAAGCAGCATCGCCATGCTGGCCCCCGAGTCGGTGTTGTCGTCGACGACGAGGATCGAATGCCTCGGGCCGCGCGACTGCGAAGCCAGGACGTCGCCGGCGGGATCGGCCGCGCCCTTGCCATGGACCAAGGGGAGCTGAACGGTAAAGGTCGAGCCGCGGCCTTCGCCCGCGCTGGCGGCAGCGATGGTGCCGCCGTGCAGCACCGCGATCCGGCGCGCGAGCGTGAGGCCGATGCCCAGCCCGCCCGCCGACCGGTCGAGGTTGCGCTCGCCCTGCGCGAAGAGATCGAACACGCGCTCGATGAGATCCGGCGCGATCCCCTGGCCGTTGTCCTTCACGTGGACGATCGCGTCATCGCCCTCGACACCGAGCTCGATGCGGATGCGCCCGCCTTCGCCGGTGTACTTGGCCGCGTTCGTGAGCAGGTTGGAGAACACCTGCGCCAGGCGCGTGAGGTCGCCGTGCACGATGACCGGTTTGTTCGGCACGACGATTTCGAGGTCGTGCCTGCGCGATTCGATCAGCGGGCGCGTGATCTCGATGGCGCGATGCACCGCACCTGCGAGGTCCATGGGCGTCGACTGAAGCAGGAGCTTGCCGCGCGTGATCCGGCTCACGTCGAGGAGGTCGTCCACGAGGCGGGAGAGCTGCGCCGCTTGCCGGTCGATCACGTCGCGGCACCACGCGACCTCGGGCGCCGGGTCCTGCAGGATGGCGAGGATCCCGACCGCGTTGCGGATCGGCGCGAGGGGATTGCGCAGCTCGTGCGCGAGCATCGCCAGGAACTCGGTGACGTGCCGGCCTTCCTGCTCGAGCGCTTCCATGCGCTTTCGCTCGCTGAGATCGCGCGTGACCTTCGCGAAGCCCACGTGCTCGCTGCGTGCGTTGTAGAGCGGGGTCACGACCACGTCGGCCCAGAAGCGCGTTCCGTCCTTGCGCACGCGCCAGCCCTTGTCCTCGGCGCGGCGGTGGTTGAGCGCCTCTCGGAGCTCCGCCGCCGGCTTGCCCGCGGCGACGTCGGCTTGCGGATAGAACACCTCGAACGAGCGGCCGAGGATCTCGCTGGCGCGAAATCCCGTGATGCGCTCGGCGCCCGCGTTCCAGCTGCTCACGTGCCCCTCGGGATCGAGCAGGTAGATCGCGTAGTCCTGCACGCCGTCGATCAGGAGGCGGAAACGCTCTTCGCTCTGCCGGACGCGCTCTTCCTGCTCGCGGCGCTCGGTCAGGTCGCGGGTCACCTTGCCGAAGCCCACGAGATCGCCCTGATCGTCGCGCAGCGCCGTGATGATCACGTTGGCCCACATGCGCGTGCCGTCCTTGCGCACGCGCCAGCCCTCGTCCTCGAAGCGGCCCGCGTCCCGCGCGCGGGTGAGCTCCTCTTCCGGCCAGCCGCGCTCGATGTCCTCCGGCGTGTAGAACGCGGAGAAGTGGTGGCCGATGATCTCCTCCGGCCGGTAGCCCTTCAGGCGCTCGGCGCCGGCGTTCCAGGAGCGGACGTAGCCCTGCGAATCCAGGACGAAGATGGCGTAGTCGGTGACCGAGGCAACCAGCAACCGGTGCAGCGCATCGTCGTCGTTGAGACCGCGCGACGCATTCTCGTCGGCACGTGCCTGGGGTTTGTTCTGGGAAGCGGTGGCCATCGGAAGTCAGGGTAACGCATGCCCCGGAGCATTGGGACAGTTTTTTGGGATAATTCCCCGATGAAACAACCCCTTCCTGAATTCCTACAAACCGAGCTGCGCACCCTGGAGTCGCAGGGACTGCTGAAATCCGAACGCGTGCTCGATTCACCGCAGGGCGCGAACGTACGCGTTGCCGGCGGGCCGGAGGTGCTCAACTTCTGCGCCAACAACTACCTCGGCCTCGCGAACCACCCGGAGCTCGTGGCCGCCGCGCACGAGTCGCTCGACCGCGACGGCTTCGGCATGGCCTCGGTGCGCTTCATCTGCGGTACGCACGCCGTGCATCGCGAGCTCGAGATGCGCCTCGCGAAGTTCCTCGGCACGGAGGACGCCATCCTCTACGGCTCGTGCTTCGATGCGAACGGCGGTCTCTTCGAGACGCTGCTGGGCGAGGAGGACGCGGTGATCTCCGATGCGCTGAACCACGCGTCGATCATCGACGGCGTGCGGCTGTGCAAGGCCAAGCGCTATCGCTATGCCAACAACGACATGGCCGACCTCGAGGCGCAGCTGAAGGCCGCGGATGCGGCGGACGCGCGCTACAAGATGATCGCCACCGACGGCGTGTTCTCGATGGATGGCATCGTGGCCAACCTTGCGGCGATCTGCGGCCTCGCCGGACGATACGACGCGATCGTGATGGTCGACGACTCGCACGCGGTCGGCTTCATGGGCGAGCACGGCCGCGGAACTCCCGAGCATTGCGGGGTCGAAGGGAAGGTGGACATCCTCACCGGCACGCTCGGCAAGGCATTGGGCGGCGCCTCCGGCGGCTACACGGCGGGCAAGCGCGAGGTGATCGCGTGGCTGCGCAATCGTTCCCGCCCGTATCTCTTCTCGAACACGTTGATGCCGGCCATCGCCGGTGCGTCGATCAAGGTGCTGGACCTCCTCGAAGCCGGCGGCGAGTTGCGTGCGAAGCTGCGCCGCAACGCCGAGCACTTCCGCCGAGACATGACGAAGCTCGGCTTCAAGCTTGCCGGCGCCGGCCATCCGATCATTCCTGTCATGCTGGGCGAAGCGACGCTCGCGAAGGAGATGGCCGACCGGATGCTGAAGGAAGGCATCTACGTCGTCGGCTTCTCGTTTCCCGTCGTGCCGCGCGGCCAGGCCCGCATCCGCACGCAGATGTCCGCAGCCCACGAACCGCAGCACATCGAACGCGCCGTCGCCGCGTTCGCCAAGGTAGGCAAGGAACTCGAGGTGATCGCATGAGAACGCTGGCCAAGACGAAGCGCGAGCCGGGCATCTGGATGGTGGACGCGCCGAAGCCGGCGCTCGGCCCCAACGACGTGATGATCCGCATCCGCAAGACCGCGATCTGCGGCACCGACATGCACATCTACCACTGGGACGACTGGTCGCAGAAGACGATCCCGGTGCCGATGACCGTCGGCCACGAATACGTCGGCACCGTGGAAGCGATGGGCGACGAGGTGCGCGGCCTCGCGATCGGCCAGCGCGTCTCCGGCGAGGGCCACATCGTGTGCGGCCATTGCCGCAATTGCCGCGCGGGCCGACGTCACCTCTGCCGCAACACGCAGGGTGTGGGCGTGAATCGACCTGGTGCGTTCGCGGACTACCTCGTGATCCCCGCCGAGAATGCGTTCCCGATCCCCGACGACATTCCCGACGACATCGCCGCGATCCTCGATCCCTTCGGCAACGCCGCGCACACCGCCCTCTCCTTCGACCTCGTCGGCGAGGACGTGCTGATCACGGGCGCGGGTCCCATCGGCGTCATGGCCGCGGCGATCGCTCGCCACGTCGGCGCGCGGCACATCGTCGTCACCGACGTGAACGACTACCGCCTTTCGCTGGCGAGGCAGATGGGTGCGAGTCGCGCGGTGAACGTGTCCAGCGAATCGCTCGAGTCGGTGATGAAGGAGCTGGGCATGGTGGAGGGCTTCGACGTCGGTCTCGAGATGTCCGGCGTGCCGACGGCGTTTCGCCAGATGCTCGAGGTCATGAACCACGGCGGCAAGGTCGCGATGCTGGGCATCCCGCCTTCGGAAGCCGCGGTCGACTGGACGAAGGTGATCTTCAAGGGGCTCGTCATCAAGGGCATCTACGGCCGCGAGATGTACGAGACCTGGTACAAGATGATCGCGATGCTGCAGAGCGGCCTCGACCTCTCGCCGATGATCACGCATCGCTTCGACGTGAAGGAATACCTGAAGGGCTTTGAAACGATGAGCTCCGGGAAGTCCGGAAAGGTCGTGCTCGACTGGAGCTAGCCGCAGCCGCTTGCGATATATTCGCGCCAACAACAACTCGAACAAGGAGCCGGCGTGGACATCAAGGGGATGGCAAAGATAATCGGCATCGCGGTGGTGGTGATGGTCGTGTGGTCCATCTACAAGGTCTATTTCGTCCACGACCCCGACAACTTCACGTACATGGACGCGCGCCCCCACGTGATCTCGTGGATGTCGGCCAATTGCAAGCAGTACCAGTGCAACTACTCCGGCGGCGGCGACGGCACGGCGATCAAGGAAGAGTTCGAAGTCGAGGACGGCTGGATCTACGTCCTCTCGACCTACATTGCGCCCGATTACGAGGTTGCTGTCCTGGTGCCGCGCGACAAGCCGCGGAACAAGCACATCGTCGAGCTGGAGCGCCCGAAGAAGGCACCCTGAAAAAGGGCCCGCGCGTGCGGGCCCTTCGAAGAAGATTTGGTCGGGGCGAAAGGATTCGAACCTTCGACCCCCTGCACCCCATGCAGGTGCGCTACCAGGCTGCGCTACGCCCCGACCGAGACCGAAATTATACCTGCTGGAGTGCCCTCTTCCCAAGGAAAAGGGCGAGAAAGGACGATCAGGGCTCGAGGAGCTTCAGGATGCCCTTCAGCTCCTTGCGGATGCTCGCCGGAGAGATGGGCTGGGGGACCGTCATGGTGCGCGTGCCGTCGCGCATGGCCGCGCTGGAGCCGGCAGGCGCCGGTTCCTCGAGTCGGTTGCGGGCGCCGTTGATGGTGAAGCCGTGCTCGTAGAGGAGCTCGCGGATGCGCCGGATCAGCAGCACCTCGTGGTGCTGATAGTAGCGGCGGTTGCCGCGGCGCTTCAGGGGTTTCAGCTGCGTGAATTCCTGCTCCCAGTACCGAAGCACGTGGGGCTTCACCCCGCACAACTCGCTTACTTCGCCGATCGTGAAGTAGCGTTTGGCCGGGATGGCGGGAAGTTCAGTCGTCGCCAGGTTCTCCGTGGCCATTGAAGGACTTCTCCACAAGGCTCTTCAGTTTCTGGCTGGCGTGAAAGGTCACGACGCGGCGGGCGGTGATCGGGATCTCCTCGCCGGTCTTGGGGTTACGGCCCGGCCGCTGGGGCTTCTTGCGGAGCTGGAAATTGCCGAAACCCGAGAGCTTGACCATTTCCCCCCGCTCCAGGGCGATCCGGATTTCCTCGAAGAAGGACTCCACCATGTCCTTCGCCTCGCGCTTGTTCAGCCCGACCTTTTCGAACATCAGGTCGGCCAGCTCGGCCTTTGTGAGTGTGACTTTGTCTTTCACGTGCGCGGTTGGGCTTTGAATTGTTGGACTAGCTGATCTCGTATGGAGGCAACCACAACCTCCACCTCAGTATCTGTCAAAGTTCTGTCAGTATCCTGCATAAGTATACGGAACGCAAGGCTTTTTCTCCCCGGCTCGACCCCCTTGCCGCGGTACTGATCGAACACTTCGACCTCTGTCACAAAGGCCGGCAAAGACCCCCGAACGGCTCCCAAAAGGGTCCCAACGGCCACGTTTTCCGGCACCGTGACGGCCAGGTCCCGGCGCACCACCGGCATCCGCGAGACCCCTCCAAAGCGGGTCGCGGGGGCCTCCAGGAGGGCTCCGGCGAGCACCTCGAAGAGCACCGGGGCGAACGGCAGGTCGTGCTTCTGCTGCAGCCGCGGATGGAGCTCGCCCACGAAGCCGATCACCCTCCCGCCCGCCTTCACGACCGCGCAACGGCCCGGGTGGCAGGCCGGATGGGTTCCAGGCTCGAATTCCAGCGCCACGGAGCCCGCCAGGGCCTCCAGGTCGCCCTTGGCGTCGAAGAAGTCCACGCGGCCGGCATTGGCACCCCAGCCCCACTGTTCGGGCTCGCGCAGGCCATAGGCCAGGGCCGCGAGGCGCTCGGGCTGGGCTTCCACGCTCGCCTCGTCGCGATCGAAGCAGCGGCCGATCTCGAACAGGCGGGCGCGCTCCTCGCCGCGGTTCAGGTTGGCCGCAAGGGACGCGACGAGGCCGCCCACGAGGCTGGTGCGCATCACGTCCATCGTGCTGGCGATGGGATTGGCGAGGCGCACGGGCTTCTCGTTGCCCGCGAACTCGCGCTCCCACTCGGCCGGGACGAAGCTGTAGTTGATGACCTCCTGGTAGCCGAGGTCGGCGGCGATGTGGCGAAGCGCGAATCGGTCGCGGGCGCCTTCGCGCGTGCGCAGCATCGGCACGCTCGCACGCGGAGGGGTCGCGGGAACGTGGTCATAGCCCCGCACCCGGGCGATCTCCTCGACGAAGTCCTCCTCGATCGCGAGGTCGAAGCGCCACGAAGGCGGCGTCACCTGCATCGCGGCACCCTCCTTCTGCACCTTGCACGACAGGCGCTCGAGGATCCGGACCATTTCGTCATCGGCGACTGCGTAGCCGAGCAGCAGGCGGACGCGATCGGGACGCACGCGAACCGCGGAACGCTTCGGCAGCTCGCCCAGCGCCTCGGTGACGGGACCGGCCTTGCCGCCGCAGATCTCCAGCGTGAGCGCGGTGGCGCGCTCGAGCGCGGAGCGGGATCCGGCGAAATCGACGCCGCGCTCGTAGCGATACGCCGCGTCGCTGGTGAGCTGCAGGGCCTTCGCCTTGCCCTGCACCGCCTCGGGATCGAAGAAGGCGGACTCGAAGAACACGTCGGTCGTCGCGTCGCCCACCATCGTCGCGTGGCCGCCCATCACGCCGCCCAGCGCCACGGGGCCGCTGTCGTCGGTGATCGCGAGCAGGCTGGGGCGGTAGTCGACTTCCTGGTCGTTCAGCAGCTTCACGCGCTCGCCGGCCCTCATGAAGCGAACGTCGATGCCGCCCTTCAGCTTCGCGTCGTCGAAGGCGTGCATCGGTTGCCCGCGCTCGAGCATCACGTAGTTGGTGATGTCCACGAGCGGGCTGATGGAACGCAGGCCCGCGCGCTCGAGGCGCCGGACCATCCAGCCGGGGGTCGCGGCCTTCGCATCGATGCCCTTGATCACGCGGCCGTTGTAGGCGCCGCAGGCCTTGCCGTCGGTGATGCGGATGCTTCGCTTCGCATCGATCGCGACCGGAGCGGGCTCCGCCTTCGGCGGACGAAGTGCCGATCCCGTCAGCGCGGCAACATCGCGTGCGATACCGAGCATCGACAGCGCGTCACCGCGGTTGGGCGTGAGCTTGAGGGTGAGATAGACGTCGTCGAGATCCAGGTACGTGCGGATGTCCTGGCCCACGGGCGCGTCGTCCGGCAGCACCAGCAGGCCCGCGTGATCCTGCGAGAGGCCCAGCTCGCGCGCGGAGCACAACATGCCGTTGGATTCCGTGCCGCGCAGCTTGGCCGCCTTGATCTCGAGGACCTTGCCGTCCTCCAGCGGCAGCTTGGCGCCGATCAGCGCGCAGGGCACCTTCTGGCCCGCGGCGACGTTGGGTGCTCCACAGACGATCTGCAGCGTGGTGCCCGTGCCCGCGTCGACTTCCGTCACGCGAAGCTTGTCGGCATTCGGATGCGGCGCCACGGATTTCACGTGGGCCACGACGATCTTGTCGAAGGAAGCCGCGACCGGCGTGACCTCCTCCACCTCGAGCCCACCCATGGTGAGCACGCGGGAGAGCTCGTCGACGGACAGCTTCACGTCGACCAGCTCGCGCAACCAGTTGACCGAGACCTTCATCGGAATTGCCTCAGGAATTTCAGGTCGTTCTCGAAGAACAGGCGCAAGTCGTTCACGCCGTACTTGAGCATCGCGAGACGGTCGAGGCCCATGCCGAAGGCGAAGCCGGAATACTTCTCGGGGTCGATGCCGACGTTGCGAAGCACGTCGGGGTGCACCACGCCCGCACCAGCGATCTCGAGGTATTTGATCTCGCCACCCTTGTTCTCCCACTCCATGTCGATCTCGACGCCCGGCTCCACGAACGGGAAGTACGACGGGCGGAAGCGCACGCCGATGTCGTCGCGCTCGAAGAACGCGCGGCAGAACTGCGTGATCGTGCCCTTCAGGTCCGCGAGGCTGATGCCTTCGTCGACCCACAGGCCCTCGACCTGGTGGAACATCGGCGAATGCGTCGCGTCATGGTCGACGCGATAGACGCGCCCCGGGCAGATGATGCGGATCGGGGGCGTGTGCGACTTCATGTAGCGGATCTGCACCGGCGAGGTGTGCGTGCGCAGCACGCGCGACGACCCCTCGACGTAGAACGTGTCCTGCATGCTGCGCGACGGATGGTTCGGGAACATCCGCAGCGCGGTGAAGTTGAGCTCGTCGTCCTCGATCTCCGGACCGTCGGCGACCGCGAAGCCCATCGAGGCGAAGAGCGCCTCCACGTGCTCCTGCGCCCGGGTGATGGGATGGAGGCCTCCCGAGGATTGGCGGCGTCCCGGCAGCGTCACATCCACGGCCTCGGCCGCGAGCCGCGATTCCAGCTCGGTGTTCTTCAGCGATTCGAGCTTGCCCGCGATCGCCTGCTCGATGCCGACCTTCATGCCATTGAGCATCTGGCCCTGGGCCTTCTTCTCCTCGGGGGAGAGCTTGCCCATCGCCTTCATGCCTTCGGTGACGCGGCCTTCCTTGCCCAGGTACTTCGCCTTCACGTTGGCCAGGTCGGGCTCGCTCCCCGCGCCCGCCACGTCGCGCACGGCCTCTTCGAGGACCTGCTTGCGCCACGACTCATCGAACATCGCGTTCTCCCCCGCTGCATCAACAAAAAAAGGGGCTCATCGCTGAGCCCCTTTCGTTTTTTGTCGTCTGACTAGGCGCCGAGGCTAGCTTTGGCCTGTTCGACGATCTTCGCAAACGCCGCCTTGTCCATCACCGCGAGGTCCGCGAGGACCTTGCGATCGATCTCGATGGCGCCCTTCTTCATGCCCGCCATGAAGCGGCTGTAGGAGAGGCCTTCGATACGGCACGCGGCGTTGATGCGCGTGATCCACAGCGCGCGGAAGTCGCGCTTCTTGTTGCGGCGGTCCCGGTAGGCGTACTGGCCCGCCTTCATCACCGCCTGCTTGGCGATCTTGAAGACGTTGCCACGGCGGCCGCGGAACCCCTTCGCGGCGGCTAATACTTTCTTGTGCTTGGCTTTGGCGGTGACGCCACGTTTGACGCGAGGCATGGCTTATCTCCTCAACCGTAAGGAAGCATGGCTTTCACGGAAGCGGCATTGGTCGCGTGGACCCCGGCCGTGCCGCGAAGCTGGCGCTTCGACTTGGTGGTTCGCTTGGTGAGGATGTGGCGTTTGCCGGCCAGCGTGCGCTTCACCGAGCCGCTGCCGCGGACCCGGAAGCGCTTGGCGGCGCCACTCTTGGTCTTCATCTTGGGCATGGAATTGCCCTCCTTTTCGCTACGTTGGTGCAGCAGGTGGCGGAACCCTTCCGCGCTTTCGAACCTGAAGACACCTTGTTCAACCCCCGCCACGGGCGGGGCCCTGCAAGCTACTTTTTCTTCGGCCCGATGATCATGATCATCTGGCGGCCTTCGAGTCGCGGCCACTGCTCCACGACGCCAAATTCCTTCAAATCGGCTTCGACGCGCTTGAGAAGGGCCATGCCCAGCTCCTGGTGCGCCATCTCGCGTCCGCGGAAGCGCAACGTGACCTTGGTCTTGTCTCCCTCGGTGAGGAAGCGGGTCAGGTTGCGGACCTTGATCTTGTAGTCGCCGTCGTCGGTGCCAGGGCGGAATTTCACTTCCTTCACCTGGATCTGCTTCTGCTTCAGCTTCGCCTCGTGCGCCTTCTTGCTCTCCCGGTACTTGAACTTGCCGTAGTCCATCAAACGGCAAACGGGGGGCTTGGCGGTGGGGGCGATCTCGACGAGATCGATCTCCTTCTCTTCCGCGAGCTTCATCGCTTCAGCCAGGGTGACGATGCCGAGGGGTTCGTTGTCGATGCCGACCAGACGAATCTCGGGCGCGTTGATCTCCCCGTTGATGCGTACCGATTTGTCTTGAGCTATGGGTAAAAATCCTCAGTTAATCAATCACGTGCCGGACATTTCTGAAGTTACTTCGAGAAGTGTGCGGCGCCACGGAGAACCAGAAATTAAGGGCCTCGAGCCGGGCTCCAACTACGGCCCTTGCCGAGACCCTCCGGTTCCCGCTGCTTGGCGTCCTGTGCCGAGGCACGAACGCGTGAGCTGTTTGAACGCTATGTTCCCGAATTTTATACGTTATTTGACCTGCGGGCAAACAGGGCAGCGAGGGGCCCGCGAGCCCCGCGCCGCTACTGCCGGGCCGCCACTTCCGCCTTGATCCGCTCGACGAACTCCGCGATCGGAACGGGCGCCAGGTTCTCCCCCGCCCGGTTGCGCGCGGAGACCGTGCCGGCCTCCTTTTCCTTGTCGCCCAGGACGAGCTGGTACGGCACCTTCTGGACGCTGTGCTCGCGGATCTTGTAGTTGATCTTCTCGTTGCGCAGGTCCACCTGGACGCGGATGCCATTCAGGCGAAGGACAGCCTCGACCTCCCTCACGAACGCTTCCGTGCGGTCCGTGACGTTCATCGCGACCACTTGGACCGGTGCCAGCCACACCGGCAGCGCCCCGCCGTAGTGCTCCAGCAGGATGCCGATGAAGCGCTCGAAGGAGCCCACGATCGCGCGGTGCAGCATCACCGGCACCTTGCGCGTGTTGTCCTCGGCCACGTACTCGGCCCCGAAGGCGCCCGGCATATTGAAGTCCACTTGCATCGTGCCCAGCTGCCACACGCGGCCGATCGCGTCCTTCAACGAGTACTCGATCTTCGGACCGTAGAACGCGCCCTCGCCCGGCGTCACCTCGAATTCGCAGCCGGACTGGCGCAGTGATTCCATCAGCGCCGCCTCGGCCTTGTCCCAGGACGCGTCGGAGCCCACGCGCTTCTCGGGCCGCGTGGCGATCTTGTAGATGATGTTCTCGAAGCCGAAGTCCTTGTAGACCTTCTGCAGCAATGACGTGTAGGCGAGGCATTCCGGGAGGATCTGCTCCTCCGTGCAGAAGATGTGGCCGTCGTCCTGCGTGAAGCCGCGCACGCGCATGATCCCGTGCAGCGCGCCCGAAGGCTCGTTGCGGTGGCACGCGCCGAACTCGCCATAGCGCAGCGGCAGCTCGCGGTACGAGCGCACGCCCTTGTTGAACACCTGCACGTGGCCCGGGCAGTTCATCGGCTTCACGGCGAAGTCGTGCTTCTCCGACTCCGTCGTGAACATGTTGTCCTTGTAGTTCTCCCAGTGGCCGCTCTTCTCCCACAGCGAGCGCGAGAGGATCTGCGGGCAGCGGATCTCCTGGTACCCGTTGTCCTGGTAGACCCGGCGCATGTACTGCTCCACCTGCTGCCAGACCGCCCAGCCCTTCGGGTGCCAGAACACCATGCCCGGGGCCTCATCCTGCAGGTGGAAGAGGTCCAGCTGCGTGCCGAGGCGGCGATGGTCGCGCTTCTCCGCCTCCTCGAGCATGTGCAGGTAGGCCTCCTGGTCTTCCTTCTTGGCCCACGCCGTGCCGTAGATGCGCTGGAGCATCTCGTTGCGATGGTCGCCGCGCCAGTACGCGCCGGCGACCTTCATCAGCTTGAAGACCTTGAGCTTGCCCGTCGAAGGCACGTGCGGCCCGCGGCAGAGGTCGATGAAATCGCCCTCGCGGTAGAGGCTGATGCCCTGCTCCGACGGGATGGACGCGATGATCTCGGCCTTGTACTTCTCGCCGATGCCCTTGAAGAACTCGACGGCGTCGTCGCGCTTCCACTCCTCGCGCGAGACCGGGATGTCCTTCTTCGCGATCTCGCCCATGCGCTTCTCGATGGCCGCCAGGTCCTCGGGCGTGAAGGGCCGCTTGTACGCGAAGTCGTAGTAGAAGCCGTTCTCGATCACGGGGCCGATCGTCACCTGCGCGTCGGGAAAGAGCTCCTTCACCGCGTAGGCGAGCAGGTGCGCCGTCGAGTGGCGGATGAGGTCCAGGCCATCGGCGTCCTTGTCCGTGACGATGGCGAGCTTCGCGTCGTGGTCGATGCGAAACGACGTGTCGACGAGCGTGCCGTCGACCTTGCCGCCGAGCGCCGCCTTGGCGAGGCCCGGGCCGATGGAAGAAGCGACCTCGGCCACCGAAACCGGATTGTCGAATTGCCGGACCGAACCGTCCGGGAGCGTGATGGCAACCATGTTTGCATTCCTTAAAAGAAAAAAGCGCGGTCGAGCCGCGCTTTTTCGTAGACGAAAAGGGTCCGCGCCCGTCCTACCGGGTTTTCCTTTGCAGCGTAGTCGGCGGTCTCATAACCATGTCGGCCCTTTCAGCCCGTTCTGAGAGGTCATTTTACCTCAGTTGCCCGGGTCCTTCACGTTCTCGAACTTGTCGAACTCGACGTTCCAGGGCTTGCCGCCCACCATCTTCACTTCGCGCAGGTAGACGTTCTGCACCGCCTGGCGCGTCGCGGGGTCGATCGACATCGGGCCGCGCGGGCTTACCCACTTCAGGCCCTTCATCGCCTCGACGAGCTGCTCGCCCGTGGCACCGGGGCCCGCCTTCTTCACCGCCTCGTAGATGACGTGCATGCCGTCGTAGCCGCCCACCGAATGGAAGTTGGGCCGCATGCCGTTGTTGGCCTTCATCATCCCCTCGACATACGCCTTGTTCTCGGGCGACTCGTGCGCGGCCGAGTAGTGGAACGAGGTGACCACGCCCACCGCCGGGGCGCCCATGCTCTCCAGCAGGTCGTCGTCGGTGACATCGCCCGTGCCGATCATCCGGATGCCGGACTTCTTGAGGCCGCGGTCGTCGAACTGCTTCATCACGGAGAGCCCCTCGCCCGAGGGCACGAACACGAAGAGCGCCTCGGGCTTGGCGTCGCGCGCGCGCATCAGGAACGGCGCGTAGTCGGGGTTGCGCAGCGGGGTGCGGATCGCCTCGACGATCTCGCCGCCGTTCGCCTTGAAGACCGCGTGGAAGGCCTTCTCCGCGTCCAGCCCCGGGCCGTAGTCCGTGACCATCGTGACCACGCGCTTGATCTTGTTCTTCGCGGCCCACTCGGCGATCGGCCCGGTGACCTGGGGCAGCGTGAAACCGGTGCGGACGATGAAGGGCGAGCGGGTCGGGATCATCGCGGTGGCCGCGGCCATCACGATCATCGGCACCTTCGCCTCGGTCGCCACGGGCGCAGCAGCGAGCGCCAGCGGCGTAAGGCCGAAGCCCGCGAGCACCGTCACCTTGTCCTGGACGACCATCTCCTGTGCGATGCGCTTGGTCGTCTCCGGTGCCAGGCCCGTGTCGTCGCGAACGATGAGCTCGACCTTGCGGCCGGCCACCGTGTCGCCGTTCTTCGCGATGTAGAGGCGCACGGCGGCCTCGATCTGCTTTCCGGTGGAGGCGAACGGCCCCGTGAGCGGCAGGATCAAGCCAATCTTCAGCGGATCGGCGGCGTGCACGGCGAGCGGCAGCGCGCCCAGCAGGACCGTCGCGGCGAGGCGCGAGAGCCAGGTGCGGCGCGAGAGAGCGAGGGATGTCTTCATGGTTTCCTCCGGGTCGGGTGCTTCATCGTTGTTCTTCGGGCCAGTACAGGCGCATCGGGTTCGCCACGAGCATCTTCCTCTGCAGCTCGGCCGTTGCCGCGATGTGCGGAATGATATCCACCAGCAAGCCGTCGTCGGGCATGGGGTCCTTCAGGTTCGGGTGCGGCCAGTCGGTGCCCCACAGCACGCGGTCGGGAAAGGTCTCGACGATCCTGCGCGCGAACGGGATGACGTCGCGATAGGCGTGGCGTTCACCGCCGCGCGCGGGCGGGCCGGAGACGCTGAGGCGTTCCGGGCAGCTTACCTTCGACCAGATGTTGCGATGCTCGCGCAGCATCGCCACGAACGACTCGAATGCGGGTCCGTCCACCGGCTGCGTCACGTCCGGGCACGCCATGTGGTCCAGGACCACGATCGTCGGCAACGCGGCGAGGAAATCCCGATGCGTGGGAAGGTCCGCTGACTCGAGGTACACGACGACGTGCCAGCCGAGCGGCTCCACGCGCCGCGCGATCTCCAGCAGTGCGGCGGCCGGCGTGGAATCCGCGAGTCTCCGGACGAAGTTGAAGCGCACGCCACGAACCCCGGCCGCATGCAGCTCGCGCAACTCAGAGTCCGTCACGCCGGGCCGCACGGTCGCGACCCCGCGAGCCTTTCCGCCCGAATGACGAAGCGCATCGGCGAGCGCGCGGTTGTCGGCTCCGTGGCAGGTGGCCTGCACGATCACGTTGCGCTCGAAACCGAGGCGGTCTCGCAAGGCGAAGAGGTCGTCCTTCGACGCGTCGCACGGCGTGTACTTCCGCTCCGGAGCGTAGGGAAACGCCGCACCCGGGCCGAACACGTGGCAATGCGCATCCACGGCGCCGCGAGGCAACGCGAAGCGCGGCCGCGAAGGCGCGGGATGGAACGGGAGCCATCCCGGCGTCACCTCGAAGGCGCGATCAATCGATGTACTTGAGGCCAGCATTCGCCAGCGCCTCCCGCATCTTGTACATGTCGAGCCCGAGCTCGCCGGCGGCGAGGCGCTTGCGCTTGTCGCCCTCGTTCGCTTCGCGCGCCGCCGCGGCATCCGCCACCTGGGCCGCGAGGGCCGAGGGCACCACCACCACGCCATCGTCATCGGCCACGACGACATCGCCGGGATTCACCGCGGCGCCGGCGCAGATCACGGGCACGTTCACCGATCCCAGCGTCGCCTTCACCGTGCCCTTCGCGCTGATCGCGCGCGAGAACACCGGGAACGGCATCGCCGCGAGGTCCTTCACGTCGCGGACGCCGGCGTCGATGACCAGGCCGCGAGCGCCCCTCGCACGGAAGCTCGTCGCCAGCAGCTCGCCGAAATGGCCGTCCTCGTTGTCGGTCGTGCAGGCGGCGACGACGATGTCGCCCTCGCGGAGCTGCTCCGCGGCCACGTGCAGCATCCAGTTGTCGCCGGGCTGCAGCAGCACGGTCACGGCCGGGCCGCACAACCGGGCGCCTGCGTACACAGGGCGCATGTACGTCTTCATGAGCCCCGCGCGGCCCATCGCCTCGTGCACGGTGGCCACCCCGAAACCCGCGAGGCGCTCCACCGCGGCGCGATCGGCGCGCGCGATCGCGCGGCGAACGATGCCCAGGTTGTTCATGCTCAATGCCCTCTCCGGCGGAGCGCCGCGTCCAGCCGCGGATAGACGCGGCGCACGTTGCCCTCGTAGATCTGCTTGCGCTGCTGTGGCGTGAGCGCCGCGGCCTCGATGTAGCGCTTGGTGTCGTCGTACGCGAAGCCCGTCTCCGGGTCGATGCCGCGCACGGCACCGATCATCTCCGAAGCGAAGAGGACGTTCTCCACCGGGATCACCTTCGTGAGCAAATCGATGCCGGGCTGGTGGTAGACACACGTGTCGAAGAAGATGTTGTGCAGCAGGTGGTCGCGCAGCAGCGGCTTCTTCAGCATCTCGGCCAGCCCGCGGAACCGGCCCCAGTGATATGGCACGGCCCCACCCCCGTGGGGGATGACAAGCCGCAGCGTGGGGAAGTCCCTGAAGAGATCGCCCGACAGGCATTGCATGAAGGCCGTGGTGTCGGCGTTGAGGTAATGCGCGCCGGTCGCGTGGAAGCAGGCGTTGCAGCTCGTGCTCACGTGGACCATCGCGGGAATGTCGTATTCGACCAGCTTCTCGTAGATCGGATACCAATGACGGTCGGTCAGCGGCGGCGACGTCCAGTGCCCGCCCGAAGGATCCGGATTGAGGTTCACCCCGACGAAGCCGTACTCCTTCACGCACCGCTCCAGCTCGGGGATCCAGGTCGCCGGATCGACGCCCGGCGATTGCGGCAGCATCGCCGCGCCGATGAACTCATCGGGAAACAGGCCGGCCACGCGGTGGCACAGCTCGTTGCAGATGGCCGCCCACGCAGAGCTGGTCTCGAAATCCCCGATGTGGTGCGCCATGAAGCTCGCGCGCGGCGAGAAGATCGTGAGGTCGATGCCCCGTTCCTTCATCTTCTTCAGCTGGTTCGAGGCGATGCTCTCGCGCAGCTCGTCGTCGCCGATCTTGAGCTCCGAGGCTTTCGGCGTCGCGGCGGGGTTGCCGAGGGCCGCGACCTGGCGGTTCCGCCACGCTTCGAGCGCCGGGGGCGCCGTGGTGTAGTGGCCGTGGCAATCGATGATCATGCAGCCCTTCCCTTCCACGTGGATGCCGGGATCATGACATCGCCGCGCATGATGAGGCGCGCCGTGCGCAGCAACGCGGCCCGCGTGACCGATTGCGGGTTGGCGGGATCCACCTCGAGCTCGACGCTGAATTCGCCGGTCGGATGCTCGACCGACACTTTCTTCACCAGGCCGGACGGCATCACGGCCACGCCGTCGCAGACCGAGCCTTCCAGCACGCACGCGGTCGCCACGGTGACCGCCGCGAGGACACCGATGGCGTCATGGCATACGTGGGGAATGAAGCTGCGCGTGCAAAGGCTGCCGCCCGAGCGCGGCGCGGCGATGAGCGTCATCTTGGGATAGTTCTTCGGCGTGACGTCGCCCAGGCCCATGGCGTGGCCGCACGCGACGCGCAGGCGCTCGAGACGGCCCTTGAGCTCCGTGTCGGCGTTGAGCCGCGCCACGTCTTCGTAGCCGGTGCGGCCGACCGATCCCGCGCGCAGCATCACGAGCGGCATGCCGTTGTCGATGCACGTGACCTCGATGCCGTCGATCACGTCGCGCACCCGGCCGGTGGGCAGCAGGCCTTCGCAGACCGACCCAGCGGTGTCGAGGAAGTTGATCGAGACCGGCGCGGCACTGCCGGGCACGCCATCGATGCGCGCATCGCCTTCGTACTCGACACGTCCGCCGTGGGTCTGCACGCGGATGTCGCACTGCATGTCGGTGTTGCGCGTGAGGACGCGGAACGTGCTGGTCTCGCCCTGCGCCTTCACGAGGCCGGTTTCGAGCGCGAACGGCACCACGGCGGCCAGCATGTTGCCGCAGTTGGGCGTGGTGTCGACGGTATCCAGCTCCGGCTGGAGCTGGGCGAAGAGGAAGTCGAGGTCCACGCCGGGCTTGCTGCCGGGCGAGACGATGCCGACCTTGCTCGTGAGCGGATGCGCTCCTCCCAGGCCGTCGATCTGGCGCTTGTCCGGCGAGCCCATGACGGCGAGCAGCACCGCGTCACGCGCCGCAACGTCGGCCGGCAGGTCGCTCGCCGAGAAGAACGGGCCCCGTGAGGTGCCGCCCCGCATGAAGAGGCAGGGAATTGCGGTTTGAATGGAGCCCTCCTCCTGGCCGCTCCCGAGCGGCCGATGCCGAAGTTTGCCTTTGCCCGCCCCCTCATAGAATCCACTTGGAGCACTATCAGATATGCCTTTTCGGCATGGCTCACCGAACCCGCCGGAGATACCATAGCGATGGAGATTCCATGGACCTGAAACAGCTCGAATACTTCGTCCGCGTGGTGGACCTGGGCGGCTTCAGCCGCGCCGCGCGCGTGATGGGGGTCGCCCAGCCCGCGATCAGCCGCCAGGTGCGCGGCCTCGAAGTGGAGCTGCGCCAGAACCTGCTGCTTCGCAACGGCCGGGGCGCGGTGCCCACGGAGGCCGGCAAGCGGATGCTCCTGCATGCCCGCGGCATCCTCCAGCAGATCGAGCGGGCTCGGCACGACATCGACGAATCGCGCGGCGCCCATGTCGGCAAAGTTGTCGTGGGCCTGCCGCCGACGCTGGCGCGCCACCTCACGCTGCCGATCGTGCGAGAGTTCCGCCATTCGCACCCGCAGGCCACGCTGTCGATCGTCGAGGGCCTCTCCTCCACCATCCTGGACATGCTGGGCGACGGCCGCATCGACATCGGCCTCGTGTACAACCCCTCGCCCACCGCGGCTTTCGACGTGCGCACGCTCTACGAAGAGGCCCTGTGCCTCGTGGGCGCGCGCCGCAAGCCCGCCGAGCCGCGCACCGTGCGCCTGCAGGACCTCCCCGGCTTTCCGCTACTGATCCCGAGCCGCCCGCACGCGATCCGACGCCTGGTCGAGACGCGCCTCGCGAGCCTCGGCCTCCAGCCGCAGATCGCGATGGAGATCGACGCCGTTCCCGCGATCCTCGATCTCGTCGCCGAAGGCCACGGCTATGCCGTTCTCTCGCCCCGCGCGGTACAAGGCGCGTCCATGGCGGCACGCCTGCACGCCCGGACCATCGTCCAACCCCACCTGAAGAGCGCATTGGCAGTCGCGACGTCTGCCCAGCGCCCGTCGACGCCGCTGCTCCAGTCGACGGTCGCGCTGATCGACGCTCTCGCCACGCGCAACAGCTCTCCGAGGAGAACCCGATGAATACACAAACCCGCCGCCCGCCGTTCCGTGCCGATCACGTGGGCAGCTTCCTGCGGCCCAAGAAGCTGCTCGATGCCCGCGACCAGCACAAGGCCGGAACGCTCCCGGCCGCGGGGCTGCGCGCCGTCGAGGACGACGCGATCCGCGACGTCGTGCGCTTCCAGGAGAACCTGGGGCTGACGGGCATCACGGACGGTGAGTTCCGCCGGACGTTCTTCCACACCGACTTCCTCACCAAGCTCTCCGGCGTCACGACGCAGGGCGGCATCAACGTGAGCTTCCACAGCGCGACGGGCAACGTGGACTTCGCCCCGCCGGTCATGAAAGTGGCCGGCAAGGTGAGCCACGACGTGCCGATCCAGCGTGCCGACTTCGAATTCCTGAAGGGCGCGACGAAGCGCACGCCCAAGGTCACCATTCCGTCGCCGACCATGCTGCATTTCCGCGGCGGCCGCGGCGCGATCAGCAAGGAGGCCTATCCGGACCTCGAGGCGTTCTACGCCGATGTCGCGAAGGCCTACCAGGCGGAGATCGCCGACCTCGCCGCGGCCGGCTGCACGTACCTGCAGCTGGACGACACCAACCTCGCCTACCTGTGCGACGCGAAGATGCGGGAGGGCGCAAGGTCTCGCGGCGACGATCCCGACGAGCTCCCGCGCCGCTACGCACGCCTCATCAACGCCGCCATCTCCGAGCGGCCCGCGAGCATGACGGTGTGCGTGCACCTCTGCCGCGGCAACTTCAAGAGCGCGTGGGCGGCCGAGGGCGGCTACGAGCCGGTCGCGCAGGTGCTCTTCAACGAGCTCGCGGTGGACGGCTACTTCCTCGAGTACGACGACGCCCGCTCGGGCGACTTCGCACCGCTCCGCCACGTGCCGAAGGGCAAGACCGTCGTGCTCGGCCTCGTGAGCACGAAGGTGGGACAGCTCGAGAGCAAGGACGACTTGAAGCGCCGCGTCGATGCGGCCGCGAAGCTCGTGCCGCTCGAGCAACTATGTCTCTCGCCCCAGTGCGGGTTCTCCAGCACGGTGCACGGCAACGACATCGCGGTCGAATCGCAGACGAAGAAGCTCGAGCTCGTGGTGCAGACCGCCCGCGACATCTGGGGCAGCGTCTAGAGCTCCGACCGGAAGACTTCCATGGCCAGAATCCTCGGCGCCATCGCCAGCTCGCACACGCCGACGATCGGCTTCGCGTACGACAAGAAGAAGCAGGACGATCCCGTCTGGGCGCCGATCTTCGAAGCCTACGGCCCGATCCAGGCCTGGCTCGCGGCGAAGAAGCCCGACGTGCTGTTCCTGGTCTACAACGACCACGTGACGTCGTTCTTCTTCGACCACTACTCGGCGTTCGCGCTCGGCATCGGGGAATCGTGGCCCGTCGCTGACGAGGGTGGTGGCGCACGTGCCCTCCCCGCCGCGGCCGGACATCCCGTGCTGGCCGCGCACATCGGCTCGTCGCTGATGGCCGAGGAATTCGACCTCTCGTTCTTCCAGCACCGCGCGCTCGACCACGGCGTCTTCTCGCCGCTGTCGATGATGCTGCCGCACGAGCCGGCGTGGCCCGCGGCGATCGTGCCGCTGCAGGTCGGCGTGCTGCAGTTCCCGATCCCCACGGCGCGCCGCTGCTTCCGCCTCGGGCAGGCGTTGCGCCGGGCGATCGAGAGCTTCCCGCAGGATCTCGGCGTGGCGATCGTCGCCACCGGCGGCCTGTCGCACCAGGTGCATGGCGAGCGCGCCGGCTTCAACAACACGGCCTGGGATGCGGAATTCCTGGACCTGCTCGAAAGCGATCCGGAGCAGCTCGCGGGCATGACGCACGCGGAATACGCGACGCGCGGCGGCCTCGAAGGATCGGAAGTGATCATGTGGCTCGTGATGCGCGGCGCGATGAGCAAGACGGTGCGCTGCCTGCACCGCACGTACTACCTGCCTTCCATGGCCGGCATCGCCACCGCCATCTACGAGGACGTCGATGCCGTGGTGGATCCCGCCGCGAACGAGCGCGCGCGAGCGGCAGCGGGGCACCAGCTGGCCGGCGTCGAGAAGCTGGCGGGCACGTATCCCTTCGACTTCGCGCGCAGCATCAAGGCCTATCGCATCAACGACTTCCTCCACCGCATGGTGGAACCGGAGCATCGCGCGCGTTTCCTCGCGGATCCGGAAGCCGCCTTCGAAGCTGCGGGGCTCGCCGAGACGGAGCGCGATCTCATCCGCCAGCGCGACTGGCGCGGCATGATCCACTACGGCGTCATCTTCTTCATGCTGGAGAAGCTGGGCGCGGTGGTCGGCGTCTCGAACCTGCATATCTACGCCGCGATGCGCGGCCAGACGCTCGAGGAATTCCAGAAGACGCGCAACACCAAGGTGCTGTACTCGGTCTCCGCCAAATGACCTCCGCGCGCGTCGCCCTCATCGGCTATGGCGAGGTGGGGCGCACGCTGGGACAGGCTCTGCAGCCCCAGGGTCTCGCGGCACTTCGCACGTACGACCTCCAGCTCGAGGATGCCGCTCGGCGTGACGCCATGATTCAACGCGCGCGGGAGGACGGCGTGGAGCCGATCGCGCCCGCGACGGAAGCGGTGGACGGCGTCGATCTCGTCGTCTGTGCCGTCACCGCCGACCAGACCTTGGCTGCCGCGCGCGCCGCCGCCCCGGGCCTGCGCCCCGGCGCGTTCTACGTGGACCTCAACTCCGCCTCGCCGAAGACCAAGTGCGAATGCGCGGCGCTGATCGACGGCGCCGGGGGTCGCTATGTCGAGATGGCCGTCATGACCTCGATCCCACCGCACGGTATCCGCGTGCCGATGCTGTCCGGCGGCCCGCACGCATCGGCCGCGGCGCCGCTCCTCACCGGCCTGGGATTCAACGTCGAGCACGCGTCCGACAAGCTCGGCGTCGCCTCGGCCATCAAGATGTGCCGCAGCGTCATCGTGAAAGGCATGGAAGCGCTCGTGATCGAGAGTTTCCTCTCGGCACGCCGCTACGGCGTCGAAAGAGAAGTGCTCGCGTCGCTCGCCGAGACCTTCCCCGGCATCGACTGGGAAAGGAACGGCAGCTACTTCTTCCAGCGCGTGGTGGCGCATGGGCGGCGCCGCGCCGAGGAGATGCGAGAAGCGGCCGTGACGGTGGGCGAAGCCGGGCTCGAACCGTTCATGGCGAGCGCGATCGCCGATCGCCAGGCGTGGATGGCGGCGCTGAAGGAAGCGGGAGCCTTCGAAGATGCGCCGCGCGACGCGGCGTGGCGAGAGCTCGCCGACCGCATCGCGCGGAACTGAAGTGCGGCGGGGGCCGCACTCCGTGTTGCGTCAGAAGAAGTGCGCGATACCGACGCCGAACGACAAGGTGTCGGCACCGGCCGCGACCGGTCCGCCCACGGGGGGCTGCACGGTGTAGGTGCCCGACTTCTTGTTGTCCACCTTGTAGTAGGTCGCGATCACCTGCGTGCGCTTCGAGAAGTTGTAGACCAGGCCCGCGGAGTAGTAATCCGCCCCGAGGTCCGCGGTCGTGCAGGACGCACCGCCCACTCGGCTGCAGGAACCATCTTCGGCCTTGCCGTACGCCACCCAGAAGCTCGCCTGCCCGAAGTAGTACTCGCCCAGCGCGTAGTAGGCCTTGCGCTTGTAGTCGTTCACGTTGCCCGCGACGGAATCGTCGTTGTGGTACTTGAGCTCCTCGTAGATGCCGGCGAGCCTGAACGATCCGATCCGCCAGATCCCCACGAGCTTGTTGCCCTGGTCCTTGGAGCCCGTGTTGGTGAGCGTGGCCCCCGCGCCGCCGCCCAGCACGGACATGCCGAAGTAGTCCTCGTGCTGCTCGTAGGCGTAGCGAATCGAGAGCGTCCCCCAGTCGTACTGGACGTTGCCGGACCAGATCACCGGAGCGATGCCCGGTGCGGTGGCCGAAGCCGCGGTGCGGCCTTCATCAGCCGAGTACTGGATGCGGCCGGAGAAACCGGCGACCACCGGGCTCCAGTACTGCACGACGTTGCCGTTGCGGCGGTCGAACGCCGCATCGGGAGCAGCGCCGGCTCTCGTGTTCTGCGTGGTCGTGGCCGGAACGCCGAACCCGGGGTTACCCATTACCGGTGTGTAGTCGGCCTGGTAGCCCACGCGGATCGGGTTCACCGGCAGCCCGACCGTCTTGTACGGCGTGTCCCACTGGCCGAGCGACAAGGTGCCCCACCCGCCCTGAAGGCCCACGTTCGAGTTGCGTCCCGCCCAGCCCGGTCCCGGGCTGCCGTCCACGGAGAAGCCGCTCTCCAGCTGGAAGATGACCTTCTGTCCCGCTCCGATGTCCTCCGAGCCCCGCACGCCCAGGTTCGACGTGCCCGCGCTGATGCGGTTGCGCTGCGGATCGTTGACGCCGGTGTACGCATTGCGCATCGAAGGCCGCTCACCCGCAGGCGGCGCCGGGCTGGTGGCACCCGACGTCCTCGTGTTCTCCGCGAACTGGAACACCAGGCCGTAGAGCGTGACGCCTTGCGCTTGCACCGCGCCGCTCGCAACCAGTCCCAAAGTCACGAGCACGGCATAGCGGATCTTTGTCATTGTCGTTTTCATTGCAATCCTCCTCTCGAGTTGTCGTTCGTCCAATCCCAGGGCAATCCCACGTAGTTTTCGGCGAGCGCGGTCGCGGCCGCCTTCGAACGCGTCAAATAGTCCAGTTGCGAAAGCTGCAGGTGGCGATGGAAGGAGTCCTCGCCCGGAAAGCGGTGGAGCATCGAAGTCATCCACCAGGAGAAGTGCTCGCAGCGCCAGACGCGCGCGAGCGCCTCCGCGGCGTAGCGATCCAGGCCCGCGTCGTCGCCGGTGGCGTAGTGCGCGGCGATGGCGGCCGAGAGCAGGCGCACGTCGGCGACCGCGAGGTTGAGTCCCTTGGCACCGGTGGGCGGCACGATGTGCGCCGCGTCGCCGGCGAGGAAGAGCCGCCCGTGGCGCATCGTCTCGCACACGAAGCTGCGCATCGCGACGATGTTCTTCTGCGTGATGCGGCCTTCGCGGAAGGTCCAGCCGTCGTCGGTCTCGAGGCGCGTGTGCAGCTCGTCCCAGACGCGCGCATCGGGCCAGGCCTCGACCGAATCGCCCGGCTCGCACTGGAAGTACAGGCGCTGCAGCGAAGGCGAGCGCGTGGAGACGAGCGCGAAGCCGCGGTCGTGGCGCGCGTAGATCAGCTCCTCGGAAGCGAGCGGTGCCTCGACCAGGATGCCGAACCAGCCAAAGGGATAGGCGCGCGAGTGCTCGACGCGGCTCCTCGCGGGAATCGAGGTGCGGGATACGCCGTGGTAGCCGTCGCAACCCGCCACGAAGTCGCACGCGATCGTGGCCTCGTTGCCCTCCGCGGCGCGGTATCGCACCGTCGGAGCCTCCGTCTCGAGATCGCGCAGGTGCACGTCGCGCACCCCGAACGCGATCGGCTGGCCCGAGCGGACGCGAGCGGCGACCAGGTCCTTGATCACCTCATGCTGCGCATAGAGCGTGATCGAGCGCCCGCCGGTGAGCGCGGAGAGATCGATGCGGCGCGTGCGGCGGTCGAAGCGCAGGTGGATGCCGTGGTGCACCGCGCCCTCGCGCACGAGGCGGTCCCCGAGGCCGGCCTCCTTCAACAGGTCCACGGTGTTCTGCTCGAGCACGCCGGCGCGCACCGTGGCCTCGATCTCGTCTCGCGTGCGGGTCTCGATCACGACCGAGTCGATGCCTTCGCGCTGCAGCAGCACCGACAGCAGCAGGCCCGCCGGGCCCGCGCCGACGATCGCCACCTGCGTGCGCGTCGTCGTCACGGTCAGGCCACCGCCACCAACCGTTGCAGCGTCGCCTGGTCAGCGATCAGCTGGTCGCTCGGCGCCTGGTGCACGATGCGCCCGCGCTCGAGCACCGCGGCGCGTGCCGTGAGGGAGAGCGCCAGGCGCGCGTGCTGCTCCACCAGCACGACCGTCATGCCGCCCTCGCCGATCAGCTTCGCGAGCAGCGCCTTCAGCTCCTGCACGATCACCGGAGCCAGGCCTTCCATCGGCTCGTCCAGGAGCAGGACCTTGGGGTTCATCACCAAGGCCCGCGCGATGGCGAGCATCTGCTGCTCGCCGCCCGAGAGACGATTGCCCGGGCTGTCGCGACGCGCGGCGATGGCCGGGAAGAGCCCGTACGCGTGCTCGATCGTGCAGGGTCCGGGGCGCGCGACCGTCGTGAGGTGCTCGTCCACCGAGAGCGACGGGAACATGCCTCGCTCCTGCGGAACCCAGGCGATGCCGGCGCGCGAGCGCTTGTACGGCGGATCGCGCGCAAGGTCGCGCCCGTCGTAGCGCACCGTGCCGCCGTGCAGGTGCGTGAGGCCCATGATCGTCTTCAGCAGCGTGGTCTTGCCGGCGCCGTTGCGGCCGAGGAGCGCCAGGCTCTCGCCGGCCTGCAGTGCGAGGTCCGTGCCGTCGAGGATCACGGACTCGCCGTACCCCGCGCTCACGCGCTCCAGCCCCAGGCGCTCAGCCATGGTCCGCCTCCCCGAGGTAGACCTGCTTCACGCGCGCGTCGTTGGCCACCTCGGCCGGCGTCCCCTGCGTGAGCAACGCGCCCGAGACCAGCACCGACACGCGCTCGGCGAAGCGGAACACGATTTGCATGTCGTGCTCGATGAAGAGGATGGTCACGTCTCGGGGCAATGCTGCGATCACCTCGAAGACCTCGGCGCTCTGCGCCGACGGAATGCCCGCGGCGGGCTCGTCCAGCAGCAGGATGCGCGGCTTCGTGGCGAGTGCCAGCGCGATCTCCACCAGGCGCTGCTTGCCATACGCAAGGTTGCGGGTCGTCTTGTTCGCCTCCGCGCCGAGGTGGAGCACGTCGAGAAGGTCTCGTGCTTCCCGGGCCGCGGCCCCGTGCGCCGAAACCGGCTGCCACCAGCGGCTCGCGTGGCCTTCGCGCTCGAGGATCGCGAGCACCACCGATTCGAGCACCGTGAGCCCCGGGAACAGCGACGTGATCTGGTAGGTGCGCGTCATGCCGCGGCGCACGCGCTCGTGCTGCGCGAGGCGGGTCACGTTCTCCTCGCCGATGAACACCTCGCCCGCGGTCGGCTCGAGCACACCGGTCAGCAGGTTGATGAACGTGGTCTTGCCCGCGCCGTTGGGGCCGATCAACGCGTGTCGCTCTCCCACGGCGAGCTCGAGGTTCACGTCGCGGTTGGCGACGAAGCCGCCCCACGCCTTGGTGATGCCGGTTGCGCGAAGCGCGGCGTTCATGGGCCCGCTCCCGTCCGGCGCACGCGCTCCGAGATGCGGTCCATGAGACCCAGCAATCCACCGCGAGCGAAGAGCACCATCGCCACCAGCAGCAGGCCGATCCAGAACTGCCAGTAGACCGGGTTCAGCCCCGAGAGCCAGTCCTGCACGATCATGAAGAGCGCCGTGCCGATGGCCGCGCCGTACATCCGCCCCGCGCCGCCCAGCACCAGCATCACCACCAGTTCCGCCGAGCGCTGGAAGCCGAGCGAGTCCAGGCCCACGAACTGCGTGGTCTGCGCGAGGAGCGCGCCCGCGATGCCGGCCAGCGCCGCGCTGATCGTGTACACGACCACCAGCCGCGCGCGCACTGACGCGCCGAGCGCCGGCATGCGACCCGCGTTCTCGCGGATGGCGCGCAGCGACAGCCCGAAGGGCGAGCTCACGATGCGCCGCACGGCCACGAAACCGAGGAACAGCGCAACGAGGCTGTACACGTACGCCGTCTTGCCGGCGAGGTCGAAGGAGAAGACGCCCAGCAGCTTCCACATCGTGACGCCGGTGAGCCCATCGACGCCGCCCGTCACGGGAGTCGCCGTATTGGCCGCTTCGTAGAACAGGAGCCCGATGCCCAGCGTGACCATGAGGCGCGTCAAATCCTTGCCGCGCACGATGAGGAAGCTCGTGGCCAAGCCCACGAGCCCCGCCACCACCGCCGCGACGACAAGACCGGAGATCGGCTCACCCCAGCCGTGGCGCGCCAGCAGCCCCGCCGTATAGGCTCCGACGCCGAAGAACGCCGCGTGGCCGAGCGAGACGATGCCGGCGTAGCCGAGGATGAGGTCGAGCGAGAGCGCGAAGAGCGCGGTGATGAGGATCTGGCTTCCCAGCACCAGGTAGCCGGGCAGCAGGAAGAAGCACGCGACGGGCAGCACCCAGAAGGCGATCTCGGCGCGTGACCAGCGATCCGAGGGCAACCCCGCCGTGGCATCGTCCGCGCGCGGTGCCACGAACGTCCCCTCGGCGGCCCGCATCACGTACGCCTCCCGTAGAGGCCGGCGGGGAACGCGATCAGCAGCACCACCATCAGCGTGTAGATGATGAAGGCGCCGATCTGCGGGACGTAGTACTTGCCCGCGACGTCGAAGATGCCCAGCAGCAGCGCGGCGACGAGCGGCCCGCGGATCGTTCCCGCGCCGCCCACCGCCACCACCAGCAGGAAATACACCATGTACTTGAGCGGGAACGTGGGATCGAGCCCCAGCACGTCGATGCCGAGCGCGCCGCCCAGGCCCGCGAGCCCGCTGCCCAGCGCGAACATCAGGCTGAAGACCAGGCTCACGTTGATGCCCACGCCGTTGGCGACGTCGGCATCGTCCACCGCCGAGCGCACCTGCGCGCCGAAGCGCGTGCGCTCCATCATGACGACCAGCGCCAGCGTGATCACCACCACCACGGCAACCAGGAACAGGCGATAGGCGCCCACGTGCAGGCCCAGCACCTCGACCTGGCCCCGCAGCATCTCGGGCAGGCGCACCGGCTGCTGCGAGGCGCCCCACACCCAGGTGGCCCCCGCGATCGCCATGAACGTGAGCCCGATGCTGAAGAGCACCTGGTCGAGATGGCTGGCCCGGTACAGGCGGCGATAGAGCGTGCGCTCCAGCACCGCGCCCACGGCGGCCGTCACGATGAACGCGATCGGGAGGGTCGCGAGGAAGGGTACGCCCCAGCGTGACATCAGCATCACACACACGTACCCGCCCAGCATCGCGAAAGCCCCGTGGGCGAGGTTCACGAAATTCATGAGGCCCAGCGTCACCGAAAGCCCGATGCTGATGAGGAAAAGCAGGCTCCCGTAGGCGACGCCGTCGAACAGGACGCCGATGAAGTTGGCGATCATGGACGAAGTTTGCCCTCGCCCGGCCCATCCCAGAATTCGATTGCCGCACTAGCAGCTATGCCGCTACGGCATGGACGAACGAGGAAAGCGGCGATCACGGCTTGCCCGGGTCCTTCACGTCGGCGATCTTGTCGAATTCCACGTTGTAGTAGCTGTTGCCGCGCTTCTCGACCTTGCGGACATACACCGTCTGCACGATGTCGCGCGTGGCCGGGTCGATCATGATGGCCCCGCGCGGGCTCGCGAGCTTCATGCCCTTGAAGGCTTCCATCACCTTGTCGCCGTCGATCTTGCCGCCGAGCTTCCTCGTCACCTCGTAGATGCCGGCCATGCCGTCGTAGCCGCCGACCGCCATGAAGTTGGGCCGGCCCTTGTCGGCCGCCACTTCCGCAAACGCCTTGAGGAAAGCCGCGTTCTCCGGCGAGTCGTGCGCCGCGGAGTAGTGGAAGGTCGTGATCATGCCGAGCGAGACATCGCCCATCGCGTCGATCACGTGGTCGTCCGTGATGTCGCCCGTGGCGATCACCTTGATGCCCGCTTGCGCCAGGCCGCGCTCCTGGAAGCCCTTCATGAAGGCGATGCCCTGCTCGCCCGCGGGCAGGAAGACGAACACCGCGTCGGGCTTCGCATCCTTCACGCGCTGCAGGTACGGGGCGAAATCGGGACTGCGCAGCGGCACGCGGATCGAATCGACCACCTGCCCGCCCGCCGCGGTGAACGCGTTCTTGAAGCCGGTCTCGGAGTCGATGCCCGGCGCGTAGTCGGACACGAGGGTGTAGACGCGCTTGATGCCGTTCCGCGCCGCCCATCCGCCCATCGGCGCCGAGACCTGCTGCAGCGTCATCGAGAAGCGTGCGATGTACGGGGACTTGGTGGTGACGATCGAGGAGGCGGCGTTCATCACGACCATCGGCTTCTTCGCCTCGGTCGCCACGTCGGCCACCGCGAGCGCCTCGGGCGTGAGGCCGAAGCCGGCGAGGAAGTCCACCTTGTCGCGCGTCACGAGCTCCTGCGCGTGGCGCTTGGCGATCTCCGGGTTCGGGCCCGTCGTGTCGCGATAGAGGATCTCGACCTTGCGGCCCGCGACCGTGGAGCCGTTCACCTTCATGAACGCCTTGATGCCGCCTTCGAACTGCCGCCCGTAATCGGCGAAGGGGCCGGAGAAAGGCGCGATCACGCCGATCTTGAGCGGCTCCTGCGCAAAGAGCGGAGCGGCGGCGAGCATGGCGGCCGCGAACAGGATTCTCCTCATTTCGTTTCTCCTCCTAGAGATCGAAAAAAACCGTTTCGTGCGGGCCCTGCAGCACGATGTTCCACTCGAGGCTTCCGTCGCCCGCGGGCCGCGCCACGAGCGTGGCCCTGCGCGCAGGCTCCACGAGCGAGAGCAGCGGATCGCTGTCGTGGGTGGCGTCGCCCGGGAAGTACATGCGCGTCACCGCGCGCTTGAGCAAGCCGCGGGCGAACACGCCCACGAGCAGGTGCGGGGCTTGCGATCCGATGCGACCCGGACGGATCGTCGTAAAGGCGAAGGTCCCATCGGACTTTGTCGGCACGCGGCCGAAGCCGCGGAAGGCCGGATTGTCGAAGCGCCCGGCGGGATCGGCCTGCCAGATCTCGAGCAGGCCGTCGGCGATGGGCTTCGCGTCGCCATCGAGCATGCGGCCGCGGATCCGCACGCGCTCGCCCGCGACGCCAGCGGGAGCGATCGTGTCGGTGTCGAGCCAGGCGAGGCCGATCTGCAGGTAGGGCCCGACGGTCTGCGAGGGCGTCGTGGAGGCCATCAGCCCTCCCGCGGCGTGGCGCCGCGGCCCCGCAGCACGATGTCGAAGTGGAACCCCAGCGCGCGCTCGGGAACGGTGAGCTTCCAGTTGAAGGAGGAGACCATCCGCTGGCGCGCTTCGGCGTCCGCGGTGGAGTTGAAGATGGGATCGAAGGCGAGCAGCGGATCGCCCGGGAAATACATCTGCGTCACCAGGCGCGTCATGAAGGACGGGCCGAAGACCGAGAAATGGATGTGCGCGGGACGCCACGCGTTCTCGTGGTTGCCCCACGGATACGCGCCCGGCCGGATGGTGGTGAATTTGTAGCCGCCCTCCTCGTCCGTGAGCACGCGGCCCAGGCCGGTGAAATTGGGATCGAGCGGCGCATCGTGCGTGTCGATGGCGTGCGCATAGCGGCCGGCCGAGTTGCACTGCCAGATCTCCACGAGGGTGTTGGCCGCGGGACGTCCGTCGAGGTCGAGGATCCGCCCGGCCACGACGATGCGCTCTCCCAAGGCCGGCGCATTTCCGTGCTTCGTGAGGTCGTCGTATCCGACGCCGACTTCCTCGCGCGTGAAGCGGGGACCGGCGAGCTCACCCGCGAGCTGCGGAGCCGCGACGAGCGCGTGCGAGGGCGAACGCTTGCGCGTCGAGCCGTAAGGCGCATGCAGGTATTCCGGCTGCGTGCCCGGCAGCGGCTTGCGGTAGTTTTCTTCGTCGGCCACGGCCAACGTCTCCTCGATTTTTCGAGAGCATCCCGGTTGGGCTCGCCCACGTCAAGGGCGATTATTGACACATTGTGCGTTTATCGCCCACACTCCCCCGCCATGGCTCGAACGGCATCCCGCGGCAAGGAACCTCCGCCCGACGCACTCCCCCTGCGCGGCCTCATGGCGCCCGTGCAGGAGATCGAGGCCTTCGCGGGCGATCCCGATTTCATGACGTCGCTCGCTCGCGGGCTCGCCGTGCTCCGCGGCTTCTCGCAATCGCGGCCCCACCAGACCATCTCGCAGTTGTCGCTGCGCACGGGCATCCCGCGCGCCGCCGTGCGCCGTGCCCTGCACACCCTCGCCCGTCTCGGCTACGTGGGCCACGATCCGGACCGCAAGACGTTCTCGCTCCGTGCCAAGGTGCTGACGCTCGGATTCGCCTACTTGAACACGACTCCGCTCACCGCGCTCGCGCAGCCCGTGCTGGATGCCGTGAGCGAGAAGCTCCACGAATCGAGCTCGATGGCGGTGCTGGAGAAGGATGAGGTCGTCTACGTCGTGCGCTCGCGAACCGCCCGGCGCATCATGTCGGTCGACCTCGGCGTCGGAAGCCGGCTGCCCGCCTACTGCACGTCGCTCGGCCGGGTGCTGCTGTCGGGACTTTCGGCACCGGACCTGAACGCCTACCTTTCGCGCATCGACCCCGTGCGCCACACCCAACACACCGTCGTCTCCCGCGAAAAGCTGCGCGCCATCGTCGAGGCCGCCCGCAAGGACGAGTTCGCCATCATCGACCAGGAGCTGGAGGTCGGGCTGCGCTCGATCGCCGTCCCGGTGCGCGACGACCAGGGCCGCATCGTCGCCGCCATCAACGCCGGCACGCAGGTGCATCGCGTGTCGGTGCCGGACCTGGAGCGCCTCTTCCTTCCGGTGCTGCGCGAGGCGGCCGGGGATCTCTGCGTTCCGACGAGGCCGTTGCCATGAGCATGAATCCCGCCGCACGCACGCTGCTGCGCTCCTCCTTCGAGGCGGCCCTCGGCGGCCCGGCGTTCGTGCGCGCGATGCTCGACTTCGAAACCGCGCTCGCCCGCGCGCAAGCCGAGGAAGGCGTGATTCCCGCCTCGTCGGCCGCCGCGATCGAGAACGCGGCCCGGCAGGTGATGGATGCCGAGTCGCTCGTCGCCGAAGGCAAGCGCTCGGTGAGCATCGCCGTGCCGTTCGTCGAGGCGCTGCAGGCGCGCGTGGCCAGCGCCGCGCCCGAGGCCGCCGCCCATGTGCACTACGGCGCGACGAGCCAGGACGCGATCGATACGGCGATGGTGATGGCCGTGCGCCGCTGCCTCGACGAGGCCGACGGCTGCCTCGCCACCGCGGTCGCCGCGCTCGCCACGCGAGCCCGCGAGCACCGCGACACGCCGATGCTCGGACGGACCCTCATGCAGCCCGCGCTGCCGATCACCGCCGGCCTGAAGCTCGCGCGCTGGGCGGCGGCGCTCGAAGGCGACCGCCGGCGCATCGAAGGCGCGCGCGGTGCGCTCGCGATCCAGCTCGGCGGCCCCGTCGGAGCGCTGGAGAAGCTGGGCGCGAAAGGCCCGGCCGTTCGCGCACGGGTCGCACGCCAGCTCGGACTCGTCGACGCGCCCGCGTGGCACACGCATCGCGGCGCGTGGATCGACCTCCTCGACCGCATCGGCAACACCATCCTCACCATCGGCAAGATCGCTCGCGACCTCTCGCTGCTCTCGCAACCCGAGGTCGGCGAGATGATGGAAGCCGCGCCGCGTGCCGGCATCGGGGCGTCGAGCGCCATGCCCCACAAGCGCAATCCCGTCGGCTGCGCCCATGCGCTCGCCGCCGCGACGCGTGCGCCGGGCCTCCTTGCCACCATTCATGCCGCCGCCCTCGGCGAGCACGAACGCGCGCTGGGCGGCTGGCAGGCGGAGCTCGCCACCGTGCCCGAGCTGATGGGCGCGCTCGGATCGAGCCTGGATTTCCTCGAGCGCATCGGCCCTTCGCTGGTCATCGATGCCGCACGCATGGCCGAGAACCTCCGAGCGCAACCCGAAGTGCATGTCGCGGGCGGCGCCTCGAAGGAAGGATTGCGCTCGGCCCTCGACGAACTATTGAAGGAGATCGCACGATGAGCAAGGACGCCTACAAGCGCGGGATGAAGACGCGCCGCAAGGTGCTGGGCGACGAGTGGGTCGATCGCGCCGAGGCGACGAAGACCGGCTTCAACGAGGAGTTCCAGCGCCTCATCACGCTGCATGCGTGGGACGACGTGTGGAACCGGCCGCACTTCGACCATCGCACGCGCCGGCTCCTCACCATCTCGATGCTCGCCGCACAGGGCCACTGGACCGAGTACCGCCTGCACATCGGCGCGGCGTTGCGCTCGGGCGACCTTTCCGTGGACGACATCCGCGAGCTGCTGCTGACGGCGATGATCTACTGCGGCGTGCCGACCGCGAACCACGGCTTCAAGGAAGCGCGCGCGGAGATCGACGCATTCGCCGCCAAGCCGAAGTCGAAGAAGGCGGCGAAGAAGAAGTGAACGCGGTGGCCCTCCACGCGCAGTCGCATGGCACCGGAGCGCCCGTGCTCCTCGCGCACGCCATCGCCTACGACCATCGCATGTGGACGCCGATGCTCGAGCATTTCGGCAGCCAGCGCCAGGCGATCCTCGCGGACCTGCGCGGCCACGGCCAGAGTCCCGTGCCGCCCGGGCCCTACTCACTCGAAGCGATGGCCGACGACTGCGCGGCCCTCCTCGACCGCTTCGGCCACGCGCGCGCCGACTTCGTCGGCCTCTCGCTGGGCGGCATGGTCGGCCAGGCCTTCGCGCTCCGCCACCCGGACCGGGTGAACCGCCTCGTGCTCTCGAACACCAGCAGCTCGTACGGCCCACAGGGACGCGGCCTGTGGGAGGCGCGCAAGAAGCTCGTCCGCGAGAGCGGCATGGCCTCGCTCCACGACCTGATGGTGTCGCGCAACTTCTCCGAGTCTTTTCGCTTGGAGCACCCGGAGAAGATCGCCGTAGCCATGAAGCCGCTCACCGCCACGAGCGTCGAAGGCTACGTGGGCTGCTGCGACGCGATCGCGGAGCTCGATTACACGGCCTCGCTGCCGCGCATCCGCGCACGCACGCTCGTCATCGCCGGCTCGCTCGACCCGGGTACGCCCGTTGCGATGGCCGAGATCCTGGCCGCCGGCATTCCCGACGCAAAGCTCGCCGTCATCGACGGCGCCGCCCACCTGTCCGCCTACGAGAAGCCGGTGGAATACGCGGCGCTCGTCGGACGTTTCCTCGATACCCCGGAGAGCTGAAGGACCGCCATGGAATCCCGGATCATGCCCCTCGCCGACGCCGTGCGCCGCCACGTGAAGGACGGCCAGACGCTCGCCCTCGAAGGCTTCACGCACCTCATCCCCACCGCGGCCGGCCACGAGATCATCCGGCAGAAGCGCCGCAACCTCACGCTGATCCGCATGACCCCGGACATCGTCTACGACCAGATGATCGGCATGGGCTGCGCCTCGAGCCTCGAGTTCTCGTGGGGCGGCAATCCCGGCGTGGGCTCGCTGCACCGCTTCCGCGACGCGATCCAGAACGGCTGGCCCAACGCGGTCACGATCTCCGAGCACAGCCATGCGGACATGGCGGGCCGCTACCAGGCCGGCGCCTCGGGCCTGCCCTTCTCTGTATTGCGCGGCTATGTGGGCTCCGACCTTCCGAAGCACAACCCGAACATCAAGAGCATCACCTGCCCCTTCACGGGCGAGGTGCTCGCCGCCACGCCGGCGATCAACCCGGACGTGACGATCATCCACGCGCAGAAGGCCGACCGGAAAGGCAACGTCCTCATCCACGGGATCATCGGCATTCAAAAGGAAGCGGTGCTCGCCGCCAAGGCCGCGATCGTCACCGTCGAAGAGGTCGTCGAAGACCTCGAGGCCCCGATGAACTCCTGCGTGCTGCCCCACTGGGTGCTGGCCGCCGTGTGCGAGGTCCCGATGGGCGCGCACCCGAGCTATGCCCACGGCTACTACGACCGCGACAACGCCTTCTGCAAGGAGTGGGAGGTGATCTCGCGCGACCGCGACCGCTTCCTCGAATGGATGAACGCCCACGTGCTCGGCACGCCCAACCATGCGCAGTTCCTGGCCTACGCGGGGATCCGATGAGCTTTTCCCAGAGCCACCCGGGCTACACGCCCGCGGAGATCATGACCATCGAGGCGTCGCGGCGTCTCAAGGACGGCACGGTGTGCTTCGTCGGCATTGGCCTGCCCTCGGCGGCAGCGAACCTGGCTCGCCTCACGCACGCGCCCGATGTCGTTCTCATCTATGAGTCGGGAACCATCGGCGCCAAGCCCGACATCCTTCCGCTGTCGATCGGCGACGGCGAGCTGGCCGAGTTCGCCGACACCGTCGTCTCCGTGCCGGAGATCTTCCGCTACTGGCTGCAGGGCGGGCACGTTGACATCGGCTTCCTCGGAGCCGCGCAGGTGGACCGCTACGGCAACATCAACTCCACCATCATCGGCAGCGACTACGCCAAGCCCAAGGTGCGCCTGCCCGGCGCGGGCGGAGCGCCGGAGATCGCGTCGAACGCGAAAGAGACGTGGATCATCATCAAGCAGAGCCTGCGGACCTTCGTCGAGAAGGTGGACTTCCTCACGTCCGTCGGCCACTACGAAGGCGGCGATTCGCGCGCGCGTTCCGGTGCCCGCGGCGCAGGACCGACCGCCGTGATCACGGACCTCGGCGTGCTCACGCCCGATCCGACCACGAAGGAGCTCGTCCTCTCGGCCCTGCATCCTGGCGTGAGCGTCGAGCAGGCGCGCGCGGCCACGGGCTGGGACTTGAAGATCGCGAACCTGATCAAGGACACCGCCCCGCCGACGCAGCTCGAGCTCGTCACCCTGCGCGACCTCCACTCGCGCACGGCAAAGGCGCACGGGATCACGCTCGCGCCCGACTGATCGTTACCACGCACCAAAACGGACCGCGAGGCACCGCTTCCGTGCGCCATTTCGGCGCGCAGCACCTTTTCCCTGTGGGAATCCGCTGGCACGAATGCTGCTGACAGTAAAAGCAGCAGGTCCAGTCACCACTCACAAGGGGAAATCCAAATGCTGCGCCGCAAGTTCATGACCACGCTGGTCTCCGTCGCGCTTGCCGCGTCGGCGGCCCTGGGCACCGCGTACGCCCAAACCGGCGGCACCGTGAAGGTCGGTGTCCTCCATTCGCTTTCCGGGACCATGGCCATCAGCGAGACCGTGCTGAAGGACGTGGCGCTCATGGCCATCGAGGAGATCAACGCCAAGGGAGGCGTCCTCGGCAAGAAGCTGGAGCCCGATGTCGTCGATCCGGCCTCCAACTGGCCCCTCTTCGCCGAAAAGGCGCGCCAGCTGATCTCGCAGGACAAGGTCGTCGTGGTCTTCGGCTGCTGGACCTCGGTGTCGCGCAAGTCCGTGCTCCCCGTGTTCGAGGAGCTGAACGGCCTGCTCTTCTACCCGGTGCAATACGAAGGTGAAGAGCTCTCGAAGAACGTCTTCTATACCGGCGCGGCCCCGAACCAGCAGGCCATCCCCGCCGTCGAGTACCTGATGAGCAAGGACGGCGGCGGTGCCAAGCGCTGGGTGCTCCTCGGCACGGACTACGTGTATCCGCGCACGACGAACAAGATCCTGCGCGCGTTCCTCAAGTCCAAGGGTGTGGCCGAGGCGGACATCATGGAGGAGTACACGCCGTTCGGTCACTCCGACTACCAGACGATCATCGCGAAGATCAAGAAGTTCTCGTCCGAGGGCAAGAAGACCGCCGTCGTGTCGACGATCAACGGCGACTCGAACGTGCCGTTCTACAAGGAGCTGGGCAACCAGGGCCTGAAGGCGACGGATGTCCCGGTGGTCGCGTTCTCCGTGGGTGAAGAGGAGCTGCGCGGCGTCGACACGAAGCCGCTCGTGGGTCACCTCGCCGCGTGGAACTACTTCATGTCGATCAAGGCCCCGGCCAATGACTCCTTCAAGGCCAAGTGGGCCGCGTACGCCAAGGCGAAGAAGCTGCCCGGCGCCGACAAGCCGCTCACCAACGACCCGATGGAAGCCACGTATATCGGCGTCTACATGTGGAAGCAGGCGGTCGAGAAGGCCAAGTCGTTCGACACGGACAAGGTGATCGCCGCCATGGCCGGCCAGACGTTCACCGCGCCCTCCGGCATCACGTCGAAGATGGACGAGAAGAATCACCATCTTCACAAGGCGGTGTTCATCGGCGAGATCAAGGCCGACGGCCAGTTCAACGTCGTGTGGAAGACGCCCGGCCCGGTGAAAGCCCAGCCGTGGAGCCCGTTCATCGCCGGCAACGACAAGAAGAAGGACGAGCCCGAAGGCAAGACCGTGATCGCGGCACCCGCAGCACCCGCGGCACCGAAGAAGTAACCCCCGCACCGGGCGGCGCACGTACGCCGCCCGGGCTTCTCCCTCTCGCTGACGGAAACAACGCTCCATGCGCGCATTGCTGCTGGGCCTGATGTTGCTGTGCGTTCTCCTGGCACCGCCCGCTTACGCGGTCGATGCGGCGCTGGCGCAACGCATCGCCGCCGGCGACAACGACGAGAAGGTCGCCGTCCTCGCGAAGATCGTCGCCGCCGCCGACCCGAAAGACATCCCCTTCCTGCAGTCCCTGGCCGAAGGCACCGTCACCCTCGACGGCAAGCCGGTCGAGATCACCGTGAACAACCGGCTGCGCCGGGAGATCGAGGGCGCGATCGCCGCGCTGAAGCTGGTCGATCCCGACCGCACGACGCGCCTCGCCGCCGCGAAGGAGCTCTCCGGCGGCGCCGAGCCCGGCATGCTGCCGGCCGTGAAGAAGGCGCTCGCTACCGAGAAGGATCCGGAGATCAAGCCGCTGCTCGAGGCCATCATGGCCACGCTCGGCATCAAGTCCACGGACAAGGCCGAGCGCCTGGCGGCCATCAAGACACTCGGAGCTTCGAACAGCCCGACGTCACGCACGCTGCTCGCCGAGCTGAAGGACGATGCCGACGTCGAGATCAAGGCCGCGTCGCAGCAGGCATTGAAAGCAGTCGAAGGCCGCCTCGCCTGGGCCGAACGTGCGGGCCTGCTCTTCGCCGGCATCTCGCTGGGCTCCATCCTGCTGCTGGCGGCGCTGGGCCTCGCGATCACCTACGGCCTCATGGGCGTGATCAACATGGCCCACGGCGAGCTGATCATGATCGGCGCCTACACGACGTACCTGGTGCAGAACCTCTTCCGCGCGCACTTTCCCGGGGCATTCGACGCCTACCTGTTGTTCGCCGTCCCCGCCGCCTTCGCCGCCTCGATGCTGGTCGGCATGGCGCTCGAGCGCACCGTGGTGCGTTTCCTCTATGGGCGCCCGCTGGAGACCCTGCTCGCCACCTGGGGCATCTCGCTCATGCTGATCCAGGCAGTCCGCACGATCTTCGGCGCGCAGAACGTCCAGGTCGAAAACCCCTCGTGGATGTCCGGCGGGATGGAGATCCTCTCCGGGGTCGTGCTGCCCTACAGCCGCATCGTGATCATCGCCTTCGCGGGTGCCGTGCTGGTCGGCATCGGACTGTTGCTCGCGAAGACACGGCTGGGCCTCTTCGTGCGCGGCGTCACGCAGAACCGCGCGATGGCCTCCTGCGTCGGCGTTCCGACGGCGCGCGTGGACATGTGGGCCTTCGGCCTGGGCTCCGGGTTGGCCGGGCTCGCGGGCTGCGCGCTCTCGCAGATCGGCAACGTCGGGCCCGACCTCGGCCAGTCGTACATCGTCGATTCGTTCCTGGTCGTGGTGGTGGGCGGCGTGGGCCAGCTCGCCGGCACGGTGCTCGCGGCCCTGGGCCTCGGCATCGTGAACAAGCTGCTCGAGACCTGGGCGGGTGCGGTCATCGCGAAGATCGTGGTGCTCGTCTTCATCATCCTCTTCATCCAGAAGCGCCCGCAGGGCATGTTCGCGATGAAGGGCCGGGCGGTGGAGTCGTGACGCGCTTCTTCGGCCCGCGCGGCTGGACGATCCTCGCGGCGTGCGCGGCGGTGGTGTTCGTCGTCTTCCCGGTGCTGAACCTCGTGGTGCCGCCCACGAGCGCGTTCCATCTCTCGGCGTTCTGGGTGACGCTGATCGGCAAGATCATGTGCTACGCCATCGTCGCGGTGGCGATGGATCTCATCTGGGGTTACGCCGGCATCCTCTCCCTCGGCCACGGGCTCTTCTTCGCGCTCGGCGGCTACGCCTTCGGCATGTACCTCATGCGGCAGATCGGCGCCGACGGCCAGTACCGCATGAACATGCCCGACTTCATGGTGTTCCTGGACTGGAAGGAATTCCCCTGGCAGTGGTGGAACACAGAGCACTTCTGGTGGGCGGCGATCCTCGTGCTGGTGGTGCCGGCGCTCCTCGCCTACGTGTTCGGCTACTTCGCCTTCCGCTCGCGCGTGAAGGGCGTGTACTTCTCGATCATCACGCAGGCCCTCACCTTCGCCGCGATGCTGCTGTTCTTCCGCAACAACACGGGCTTCGGCGGCAACAACGGCTTCACGGACTTCAAGCGCATCCTGGACATCCCGATCACCACGCCTGAAACGCGCATGGCGCTCTTCGCCATCACCGGCGCGGCGCTGATCGGCACGCTGCTCCTCGGCCGCTTCATCGTCACCTCGCGCTATGGCCGGGTGCTCGCGGCGATCCGCGACTCCGAGACGCGCGTGCTCTTCTGTGGCTACGACACCGTGCACTACAAGCTCTTCGTCTGGACGCTCTCCGCGGTGCTCTGCGCCATCGCGGGAGCGCTCTACGTCCCGCAGGTGGGCATCATCAACCCGAGCGAGATGTCGCCCGCCAACTCGATCGAGATCGCGATCTGGGTCGCGATGGGCGGCCGCGGCACGCTCGTGGGCCCGATCATCGGCGCGTTCCTGGTAAACGGCGGCAAGAGCGTCTTCACGCAGTACTTCCCCGAGTTCTGGCTGTACCTTTTGGGCCTGGTCTTCATCCTCGTCACGCTCTTCCTGCCGGCGGGCGTGCTGGGCCTGCTCGACCGCTGGAGGCGCAAATCGACATGAAGCGCGAGGACCCCGAGGTCGCGCACTGGCGCGACGCCCCGCGGCCCTGGCCGTGGTGGCCGCCCGCGCGCAGCCCCGAGGCGGCGGCCGCGGCGGCCGTCGCCGCGCAGCCTTCGAGCGACGCGAGCTTCGGCCGCAGCGTCGACGGCGAGCTCGACCTCACGAAGGGCGTCGTCCTCTACCTGGACGGCATCACGGTGAGCTTCGACGGCTTCCGCGCACTGAACAACCTCACGCTCACCGTCGACGCGGGAGAGCTGCGCTGCATCATCGGGCCCAACGGTGCCGGCAAGACCACGATGATGGACGTCATCACCGGCAAGACGCGGCCCGACTCGGGCACGGCGTTCTTCGGCCAGACCATCGACTTGACGCGCCTCGCGGAGAACCAGATCGCGCACGCCGGCATCGGCCGCAAGTTCCAGAAGCCCACGATCTTCGCGCACCACACCGTGTTCGAGAACCTCGAGCTCTCGATGAAGGCGGACAAGCGCGTGCGGAAGACCCTCTTCGCCAAGCTCTCCTCCGCCGAGCGCGATCGCATCGCCATGACGCTGGCGCAGATCCGCCTCACCGACAGCGCCGACCGGCAGGCCGGCCTGCTCTCGCACGGCCAGAAGCAGTGGCTGGAGATCGGCATGTTGCTCATGCAGGAGCCGAAGCTGCTGCTGCTCGACGAACCGGTGGCCGGCATGAGCGACGACGAGACGGAGCGCACCGCGGAGCTTTTCCTGTCCCTCGCGGGGACGCATTCGCTGGTGGTGGTGGAGCACGACATGAAGTTCGTCGAGACGATCGCGAAGAAGGTCACCGTGCTGCACGAGGGTTCGGTCCTGGCGGAGGGGTCCCTGGCGGATGTGCAAAACGATCCCCGGGTCATCGAGGTATACCTGGGACGGTGAAGGTTGGGAGTTCGATTGAAAGCACAGAGGACACAGAGGAATCACAGAGGACACAGAGGAAGCGAAAGGGATATACAACATGGTCGAAGCTACTGATCGCAACTTTGAAATCCAGACTTTGGCCTTCCTCTGCGTCCTCTGTGATTCCTCTGTGTCCTCTGTGTTGAATCAAACCCTCTAGGGTTCACGACCATGCTGACCGTTTCGGGCTTGAATCAGTACTACGGTGGGAGTCACATCCTCCGGGATCTCTCATTCGAGGTCCCCGCGGGAAAAGTGACGACGCTCCTCGGCCGCAACGGAGTCGGCAAGTCGACACTCCTCCGAAGCCTCATGGGCGTCGTCCCTGTGACCACGGGCAGCGTGAAGATGGGCGAGACGGACATCACCCACGCGGCACCGTACGTACGCGTGCGCGCCGGCATCGGCTACGTGCCCCAGGGCCGCGAGATCTTCCCGCGCCTCACGGTGGAAGAGAACCTGCGCATGGGCCTCGCGATCAAGCCCGGTTCCACGCCGATCCCCCCGTTCATCTTCGACATGTTCCCGGTGCTGAAGCAGATGATGGGCCGGCGCGGTGGCGATCTCTCCGGTGGGCAACAACAGCAGCTCGCGATCGGGCGAGCGCTCGCCGCCGGTCCGAAGCTGCTGGTGCTGGACGAGCCCACCGAAGGCATCCAGCCCTCGATCATCAAGGACATCGAGCGGGCGATCCGCACGCTCGCCTCGGGCGGCGAGATGGCGATCCTGCTGGTCGAGCAGTACTACGACTTCGCGCGCTCGCTCGCCGACCACTACATGGTGATGGAGCGCGGCGAGATCGTCGCGCGCGGCGCCGGAGCCGACATGGACAAGAACAAGGTTCGCGACCTGCTGGCGGTATGATCGGCGCATGCTCCTCGCCGACCCCGTCCTCGCCGCAGCCTGGCGCGCCGAGCTCGCGCTCGAATTCGAGCGGCGCGGGGAGCGCACGGTCCTCGCGAAGCGCCATCACGACGGCCCCCTCGTCTTCCAGAAGGCGCTCTACCCCGAGGGCGACGCGGTCTGCCACGGCATCATCGTGCATCCGCCGGCCGGCATCGCGGGTGGAGACGAGCTCCACCTCAGCGCAACCGCCGGCGCGGACGCGCATGCATTGCTCACGACGCCCGGCGCCACGAAGTGGTATCGCTCCGCCGGCGCTCTTGCGAGCAGCCATATCGGCTGGAGCGTCGGTGCAGGCGCCGCGCTCGAATGGCTGCCGCAGGAAACCATCGTCTTCTCCGGCGCGCGAGCCCGCATGAACACGCTCGTGGGCCTCACCGGCAACGCTCGCTACCTCGGGTGGGAGATCCTCTGCCTCGGCCGCACCGGCTCCGGCGAGCACTTCGACCGCGGCGAGATGATCGCGGCCACCGAGATCACGCGTGACGGCAAGCCCGTCTTCATCGACCGGCTGCGCGTCGAAGGCGGCGGGCCGATGCTCGACTCGCCCGCGGGATTGCACGGCGCCCCGGTCACGGCCACGTTCGTCGCGGCTTGCGACACGCTCGATGCGAACCACGTCGCGCAATGCCGCGAAGTCGAAGCCCCCGCGCACGGCGACGGCGCGATCACCCGGCTGCCCGGCGTGGTCGTCGCCCGCTACCTGGGAACCCGCACCGACGCCGCGCGCGAATGGTTCACGCGACTGTGGCACGTGCTGCGGCCCGCCGTCCTGCAACGCGAGGCTCACGAGCCGCGCATCTGGCGCACCTGACATGGAACTCACCCCCCGCGAGAAGGACAAGCTCCTCATCTTCACCGCCGCGCTCGTCGCGGAGCGGCGCATGGCCCGCGGCCTCAAGCTGAACTATCCCGAGGCGGTCGCGTTCATCTCCGCCGCGATCATGGAAGGCGCGCGCGACGGCAGGACCGTCTCCGAGCTGATGGGCTGGGGCGCGACGCTGCTCACGCGCGACCAGGTGATGGAGGGCGTGCCCGAGATGATTCCCGAGATCCAGGTCGAGGCGACGTTCCCGGATGGAACGAAGCTGGTCACTGTTCATCATCCGATACCGTGAAGGTGGATGCGATGAATTTGAAACACAGAGGACACAGAGGTGGCACAGAGGAAGGGCGATTCATGTTTCGTGCTGGCTCCGCTCGCCGCCGTGCCCAACCAGGATTGGCTTTCCTCTGTGTCCTCTGTGCCACCTCTGTGTCCTCTGTGTTGAAAACAATCATCCATCTCGAGACCCTGCACCCATGATCCCCGGCGAAATGAAAGTCGCCGCAGGCGACATCGAGATCAACAAGGGCCGCGCGACCGTGAAGCTCGAGGTGACCAACACCGGCGATCGTCCCGTGCAGGTCGGCTCCCACTATCACTTCTTCGAAGTGAACGACGCGCTCTCGTTCGACCGCGTGAAAGCACGCGGCTTTCGCCTGAACATCGCAGCCGGAACCGCGGTGCGCTTCGAGCCCGGCCAGACGCGCGCGGTGGAGCTCGTCGCACTGGCTGGAGAGCGCAAGGTCTACGGCTTCCAGGGCAAGGTCATGGGGAAGCTCTGACATGGCGAAGATCTCGCGCCAGGCCTATGCGGAGATGTTCGGCCCCACCACGGGGGACCGCGTGCGCCTCGCCGACACCGAGCTGTGGATCGAGGTCGAGAAGGACTACACGGTCTACGGCGAGGAAGTGAAGTTCGGTGGCGGCAAGGTGATCCGCGACGGCATGGGCCAGAGCCAGCGCCTGTCGAAGGAAGTCGCCGACACCGTCATCACCAACGCGCTGATCATCGACCACTGGGGCATCGTCAAAGCCGACATCGGTTTGAAGGGCGGCCGCATCTGGAAGATCGGCAAGGCCGGCAATCCGGACATCCAGCCCGCGATCACGATCCCCATCGGCGCCGGCACGGAAGCGATCGCGGGCGAAGGCATGATCGTCACCGCCGGCGGCATCGACAGCCACATCCACTTCATCTGCCCGCAGCAGATCGAGGAGGCGCTGATGTCGGGCGTCACCACGATGCTGGGCGGCGGCACGGGCCCCGCGACGGGCACCTTCGCCACGACGTGCACGCCCGGCCCGTGGCACATGCATTCGATGCTGCTCGCCGCCGAAGCCTTCCCGATGAACCTGGGCTTCCTCGGCAAGGGCAACGCATCGCAACCCGGTCCGCTTCGCGAGCAGGTGAAGTCCGGCGCGATCGGTCTCAAGCTCCACGAGGATTGGGGCACCACGCCCGCGGCCATCGATTGCTGCCTCACCGTCGCCGACGAGATGGACGTGCAGGTCGCCATCCACACGGACACGTTGAACGAGTCGGGCTTCGTGGAATCGTCGGTGGCCGCGATGAAGGGCCGCTCGATCGCGACCTTCCACACCGAAGGCGCGGGCGGCGGACATGCGCCGGACATCATCCGCGTGTGCGGCGAGCCGAACGTGCTCCCCTCCTCCACCAATCCCACGATGCCGTATACGGCCAACACCATCGCCGAGCATCTCGACATGCTGATGGTCTGCCACCACCTTGACCCGGCCATCGCCGAGGACGTGGCGTTCGCCGAGTCGCGCATCCGCAAGGAGACGATCGCGGCGGAAGACATCCTCCACGATCTGGGTGCCTTCTCGATGATGTCCTCGGACTCGCAGGCCATGGGCCGAGTGGGCGAGGTGATCATCCGCACCTGGCAGACGGCGCACAAGATGAAGGTGCAGCGCGGGGCCGCCAAGGGCGATCCGAAGACGCACGACAACGCGCGCGTGAAGCGCTTCATCGCGAAGTACACGATCAACCCCGCCATCGCGCATGGCATCGGCCACGCGGTGGGCTCGATCGAGCCGGGCAAGATCGCCGACCTCGTGATCTGGAAGCCCGCGTTCTTCGGCGTGAAGCCGTTCGTGATCCTGAAGGGCGGCATGATCGCCGCCGCCGCGATGGGCGACCCCAACGCCTCGATCCCCACGCCGCAGCCCGTGCACTATCGCCCGATGTTCGGTGCGTTCGGCGGAGCGCTCCGGACCTCGGTCACGTTCCTGTCGCAGGCCGGATTCGACAATCCGGAAGTGCAGGCGCTCGGTCTTGCGCGCCAGCTCGAAGTGGTCAAGAACATCCGCAAGGTCGGCAAGAAGGACATGGTCCACAACACGTGGCAGCCGAAGATCGAGGTCGACCCCGAGACCTATGTCGTGAAGGCGGACGGCGAGCTGCTCACGTGCGAGCCGGCGAAGGTCCTCCCCATGGCCCAGCGCTACTTCCTCTTCTGATGGTCGAGCTCCGCAATCGCGTGTTCGTCCGCGGCGTGAAAACGAGTGCCCGGCTCTCCCTGACCTTCGATCGGCGTACCAAGACACGCCAGCGCGCAACACTCGAGGGGGGCGAGGAAGTCGCGATCTTCCTGCCTCGCGGCGAAGTGCTGCGCGGAGGCGACATCGTCGCGGCGAGCGACGGCCGCCTGGTCGAGGTGATCGCGAGCCCCGAAGCCGTGCTGCATGTCACTTGCACGTCGCCTCGCGAGCTGGCGCGTGCTGCCTATCATCTCGGCAACCGCCACGTGCCGGTCGAGGTGGGCGAAGGATTCCTGCGCATCGCGGCCGATCATGTGCTGGAGGAGATGCTGCGCGGCCTCGGCGCTACGATCGAGCCGATGAGCGCCGCGTTCGAGCCCGAAGCCGGAGCGTACGGCGGTGGGCATCGACACGGCGATGATCACGACCACGGCCATGATCACGATCACGAGCACGATCACAAACACGATCACGAGCACGGTGAGCACTGCGACCACGAGCACGGACCTCCGCCCCATCCGGCACGCATCCATCACTTCGGGAAGAAGGATGGCTAAGCCCACTGCATTGCCTCTCGCGCGCCTGCTGCAGCTGGCCAGCCCCGCACTGCCCGTCGGAGCTTTCAGCTATTCGCAGGGGCTCGAGGCCGCCGTCGATGCAGGGATCGTCCGTGACCGCGCGAGTGCCGTCCGTTGGGTGGGTGATGTCGCGGCCCTTTCGCTGGCACGCTGGGAGCTCCCGCTGCTCGCGAGGCTGATCACGGCCTGGCATGCGAAGGACACGGACACGGCCACCGCGATCAATGCCCGATTCCTCGCCAGCCGCGAAAGCGCGGAGCTGCGAGCCGAGACCGTGCAGATGGGCTACTCGCTCGCGCGCCTCGCCGCACAGCTTCCCATCGACGGGCACGAATCGCTGGAAGCCCTCGAAGAGCCCGCGTTCCCGACCGCCTATGCGTTTGCCGTCGCGGCCTGGAGCGTCCCGGAGCGCGAAGCACTCGTCGCCTATCTCTGGTCGTGGATGGAGAACGCCGTGATGGCCGCCGTGAAGTGCGTGCCCCTCGGCCAGACCGACGCGCAGCGCGCCTTGCTCGAGCTGGGGGACCGCATAGAAGCCCTCGTCACCGAATCCCTGGAGACCGGCGAGGAGGCGATGGCGCCGTCCCTGCCGCATCTCGCGCTGCTGAGTAGCCGGCACGAGACCCAGTACACGCGCCTCTTCCGCTCATGAGGACTGCCCCATGAATCCCCTTCGCGTCGGCATCGGCGGCCCGGTCGGCTCCGGCAAGACCGCGCTCACGCTCGCGTTGTGCAAGGAATTCCGTGATCGTTACGAGATCGCGGCCGTCACCAACGACATCTACACGGCCGAGGACGCGCAGTTCCTCGTGAAGAACAACGCGCTTCCGCCGGAGCGCATCCTCGGCGTCGAGACCGGCGGCTGCCCGCACACGGCGATCCGCGAGGACGCGTCGATCAACCTGGAAGCGGTCGCGCGGTTGAGCAAGGCGTTCCCGGCGCTCGAGCTCGTGCTGATCGAAAGCGGCGGCGACAACCTCGCGGCCACGTTCAGCCCGGAGCTCTCCGACCTGACGATCTACGTGATCGACGTCGCTGCAGGCGACAAGATCCCGAGGAAGGGCGGGCCCGGGATCACGAAGTCCGATCTATTGATCATCAACAAGATCGACCTGGCCCCTTATGTCGGGGCGTCTCTGGAGGTGATGGACCGCGACGCGAAGAAGATGCGCGGCGAGCGGCCTTTCGTCTTCACCAACCTCAAGACCAACCACAACCTCGACGTGGTCGTGCGCTTCATCGAGACCCAGGGCATGCTCGCCCCGGAGTCGAAGCGCCGCACCGCGTGAGCCGGAGAACGCCATGCGATCGATCCGCACGCTCCTCGCCCTCGGCGCGGCAACGCTCGCGACGAACGTCCTCGCCCATCCGGGACACGACGCGCCGCCCGTGCACGCGCATGATTTCAGCGAAGCCGCGTGGATGATCGCCATCGTGGTGATTGCGGCCCTCGCGGTGGCCGGCCTCGGGAAGCTGCGACGCGCCCGCGCGAAGAAGCCGCCCGCCTCCCGCCGCGACGCCTAGTCCGCGGCTATCCGGGCCGGGGTGCCCCAGCGCGCCAATGCGTCCCGCACCGCCTCGAGATAGCGGTACCCGTAACGCTCGTCGGGCTCGAGGTACGCACCCTCCGCCCATTCGTTCCACGCGTTGAGGAAGATCACGCGCTCCGTGGGCGGACGCTGCGCAGTCGCCTCGACCTGCTTTCCGAACCAGTGCGCGAAGCTCTCCGGTGAGGCGCCCTTGAAGATCCGCGCGCGCTTCACGTAGCGCGCCGTGTTGTCCCAGTCGACGAAAGCGCCGGGGAACGTGGGCAAGCCCGCCTCGCGCTCGACCTTGAGGACCTGCTGCCACACGACGTCGTAGTCGTAGTACGTGAGCTTCGAACCGAGTTGATTCCGCAAGTACCGCAGCATCTCCTGCACGCGCTCCGGCAGGAGTCGCGCGAGCTGGACCGCGCGGCGATCCGGCGCGCCCGCCTCGAAGTCGGGCGAGTAGAACGCCTCGAACGGCTGGAACTGCATCACGCCGTCGAAGTGCTTCAGCACGGCGGGCACGGGGAACTCGAATTGCTTCATGGCGATCACGAAGAGGCCCGGCAGACCGCGTCGCCGCGCTTCCTCGCGCCAGAGGTCGAGCATCGCGTCCACCTGCGTGATGCGATGCGGTCGGTAGATGAGGAAGATCGGCTTCCCGTCGACGGTGATCGCGCGATCGTCGCTCCACGCGCGGAAGAGATATTCGAAGTGCCGCATCCAGAGCTCGCGGTCCGGCGCGTGCGTCTGCTCGATGAGGATGTGGTGATCGAGGCCGTCCCAGCGGCGCGACCACGTCTCGTTGGCCCACGCGAGCGCGAAGGGGAAGCGGATCTCCTTCGACGCCATCACGATATTGGTGGGGGTTTCGAGGAGCTGCTTGCCGCCGAACCAGTAGTGGTAGTGGCAGAAGCCGTGCACGCCGTGGCGCTGGGCGAGATCCACTTGCCACTCGATCGTGGCCTTCTGCGACTGGTCGTAGTAGCGCTCGCCGAGGGAAACGCGAGGCTGGTAGTGGCCGCGGAACTGCGGGCGAGCCTTGCGAACGTTCACCCAGTCGGTGAAGCCCTGGCCCCACCACGCGTCGTTCTCCGGAATCGGGTGCAGCTGGGGGAAGTACATCGCCACCAGCCGGACCGCCTCCTCGCCCGTCATCGCACGCTCCCGAAATGCAATGCCCCGCACGAGTGCGGGGCATCGACGGAATTCCTGGTAGGCGCGATTGGACTCGAACCAACGACCCCCACCATGTCAAGGTGGTGCTCTAACCAACTGAGCTACGCGCCTGTAGATCGAGTTGAATTTTACCCGAATTCGAGTGTCGAAACAAACGAACGGCACTCTTCGTGCTTGTTGGATGACATGAGAATCTCGCGCCCCCTTCCGATACGCCTGCACACTTCGCACCGCACTGCGCTCGCCGAGCACTTCCTGGCACTCGGTCCGGACGACCGCAGGCTGCGCTTCGGCACGGTGCTGCCGGACGAACTCGTGCTCCAGTATGTCGCGGGCATGGACTTCGAGCGCGACGAGATCTTCGCCGTCACCGACGAGGACCTTCGCATCGTGGGCGCCGTGCATGTGGCCTTCGCCGGCCACGCGGCGGAACTGGGCTTGTCCGTCTCCGAGGACTCGCGCGGCCGCGGCATCGGCAACGCGCTCTTCGAGCGCGCCGTGGTCCACCTGCGCAACAGCGGCGTGCGCTGCGCCTACATGCACTGCCTGGCCGAGAACCAGGCCGTGATGCACCTCGCGCGCAAGCACGGGATGAAGATCATGTATGCGGGAAGCGAAAGCGAGGCGTACCTGCAGCTCGAGTCCGCCACGCCCACCAGCTACTTCGTCGAGTGGCTGGGCGAGAACCGCGCGAACGGCGCGGAGGCTTTCAAGCGCAACGCGCGCCTCGCGCGGAGCTGGTTCGAGCTCTTCGCGCCCGGCTAGCTGCGCTTCAGCAGCAGGCCCTTCAGGTACTCGCCTTCGGGGAAGTGGATCGAGGCCGGATGGTCCGGCGAGGCGCCGAGCCGCCGCTCGATCACGAGGTCCGCCCTCGCATCGGCCGCCGCACCCGCGACGATCTTCTGGAAGAGATCCGCCGACACTGCCCCCGAGCACGAGAACGTGAGCAAGTGGCCGCCGGGCGCGAGCATCTTCATCGCCCAGAGGTTGATGTCCTTGTAGGCGCGCGCGGCCTTCTCCACGTGCTTCTCGGTCGGCGCGAACTTCGGCGGGTCGAGCACGATGAGGTCGAAGTGCTTGCCCTGGTCGCGAAGCTTCCTCAGGTACGCGAACACGTCTTCGGCCAGCCACTCGGCCTTCGACTCGTCGAGGCCGTTCAGCTTGAGGTTGCGCCGCGCGAGGTCGAGCGCCTCGTGGGACGTGTCCAGCGAGAGGACGTGCTTCGCCCCACCCTTCAGCGCCGAGAGCGTGAAGCCGCCGGTGTAGCAGAAGGCGTTCAGCACGGTCGCGTCCTTCGCGAGCAGCCCGGCCAATGCGCGGTTCTCGCGTTGGTCGAGGAAGAAGCCGGTCTTCTGGCCGTGCACGACGTCCACGTCGTAGCGGATCCCGTCCTCGGTGATGGGGACCGGGCCCTTTACCTGCCCGATGAGCTCGGCATTGCGCGGCGTCAGTCCTTCGAGCTCGCGCACTTCGGCGTCGGATCGCTCGTAGACCGCCTTCGCGCCCGTGATCTCGGCCAGCGCCTTCGGCCAGAAGTCGCGCCACTTCTCGGCGCCCGCGGACAGGATCTGCAGGACGATCGTGTCGCCGTACTGGTCGGCGATCACACCCGGGAGCCCATCGGACTCCGAATGCACCAGGCGGCAGGCGTTGCTTTGCTCCAAGCCCCAGCGGCGGCGCGCGACCGCCTCTTCCAGGCGCTTGCGCATGAAGCCGGCATCGACGCTGTCCTTCGGATCGAACGACCACGCGCGGGCGCGGATCTGCGAGGTCGGCGAATACGCCGCGGTCGCGAGAAAGGCCCCGTCGGACGAGGTGACGGTGATGGTCTCGCCCGACGCCGGCTCGTGCTCGACACGGTCCACCGCGCCCGAGAAGACCCAGGGATGGCGGTGCTTGAGGGATTTTTCGCGGCCGGGCTTCAGGACCAGGCGCGGAGACACTTGCTTCATGGAAGGGGGCGCGGCAGGATGGACCGGCATCTTATCCGAAAGCGACGCATGGAAACGAGGCTGGACAGGCACATCGTGGTGAAGGTAGGCGACATCACGCAGGAAGACGTGGACGCGATCGTGAACGCCGCGAACCCGTCGTTGATGGGCGGAGGGGGCGTCGACGGCGCCATCCACCGCGCGGGCGGCCCGGACATCGTGGCCGAATGCCGGCAGATCCGGAAGACGTACCCCGACGGGCTGCCGACGGGCGAGGCGGCGATCACCACCGCCGGAAAGCTGATCGCGCTGCACGTCGTCCACACCGTGGGACCGATCTACGGCGACAACGAGGACAACGATGCGGCGCTGCTGGCCGCGTGCTACGTGAATTCGATCGCGATTGCCGCGCGGTCGGGGTCGACCTCCATCGCCTTCCCCGCCATCTCGACCGGCGTATACGGCTACCCGAGGGAAGAGGCGGCACCCATCGCGGTGAAGGCGATCCGCGAGGCCGTGAGGCGCCACCCGACAATGACCGAAGTGCGGCTGGTGTTCTTCTCGGAGGACGACGCGAAGGCCTTCCTCGAAGCCGCGCGCGCCTAGCGGCCGGCGGGCTTTCCCGAGAGGTTGAAGTCGCCGCTGCGCACGCAGCAGTTGAACTTGCGCTTGCAGGGATCGAGGCACATCCAGCGCGTGCCGTCGTTGCCCGGGAACTCGATCACCGTCTCGCCCTTCAGCGCATCGCTGAAGCGCTCCCAGCGCGGCTTCTCCGGCGGGGCGAGATCCTCGGGGTCCGCCTCCACCGTGAGCTTCTCGACGAAGACCGCGCCCAGCGGAGCGCGCAGCTCCGTGGCCGTGCCCGCGAGCGCCTTCGAGCGTTCGCGCAGGCGTGCCTTTTCCTCGGCCACGCATTGCGCTTCCGTCCGGAGATTGCGGCAGGGAGGATCGGCGAGCTGGGCCATCGCGGCCGGGGTGAGCGCGATCAACAGCGCGAGGACGAATCGCAAGCGGTCGTTCGCCTCGCCTAGGAGAGCGCCGGCTCGAGCGCGCCGGTCTTCCACCCGCGCAGCTTGCCGACGTTCTTCAGCTCCACCGGGTCGATCTCCGCGAACGTGGCCCGGGAAGCCTCGTCGAGCTGGCGATGGAAGTTGTTGGTGGCCACGATCTCGCCCGCGCCCGCGGTGGACATCAGGCGCGCGGCCACGTTGATGCAATCGCCCACGACGCCCATGTGCGTGCGGCTGAACGGCCGCAGCGAGACGATCTGCACGTTGCCCGACGAGATGCCGACATGCAGTCCCGCCGAGGGCTGCACGCGGTCCAGCCGGCGTTGCCAATGATGCGAGACGGAGTTGCCGATCGCGAGCAGCCCGCGCGCGGCATCCATGGCCTGGCGCGCCGAGCGATCCGGATCGCCATGCAAACCGAAGAGGCCCACGACCTCGTCACCCACGAACTGGTAGAGCATGCCGCCCGCGTTGATGATCTGGTAGCGCGCCTTCGAATAGAACGACGTGAGGCTGTCGCGGACGATCGCGGGGTCGGGGGAATCGCGCACGTAGCTGGAGAAGCTGCACAGGTCGCCCAGGACGACCGTCACGTTCTCGTAGAGGCCGGGGGGCAGGATCTCGCGCGGGCCGAGGCCCCGCTCCTCGCGAAGCTGCCGCAGGCGCCAGTAGCCGAAGTGCCACATGAGCTCGGACTTGAGCGGGTCGTGCTCGTAGTCCTCCATGCCGCCGCCGAAGGCGTGGAAGCCCTTCGCCTTGTCGATCGCGTGGCGAAGGTCCAGCAGGTTCTCCGGCGTCATCGCCGGGATGGCGACGGGGAACGCGTCGTTCAACCGGTCGAGCAGGGCCTCGTCGTCCCAGATCTCGACACGCAGCCCCGAGCGGACGACTTTCGAAAGCGCCACGCAAAGCTCGTCGGGGTGGATGCGGCCCTTCAGGTCCACGACCACGATCACCGCCTCGGCGTCGGCCGTCGCGGGCGAGACGTTTCCGTACTTGCGCTTCAGGTGCGCGAGCAGCATGTTCTCGTCGTAGCCGTACTTCACCTCGACGAAGTACGGGCGATGGCCCGGGGCCATGACGCGGATGTCGGCATAGCCCGCCCCGCCGCCCAGCGGGTACTCGCGGTCGATGCGCACCATCTCCGGCTTCACGTTCTCGCGCTTCACGTGCTCGAAGCGGCAGAGGTCGCAGCACAGCTCCTCCAGCATGAGGCGAAGCTGGAGGGTCGGCGAATCGGTGACCACGGCCATCATCAGGTCCTCCGCACCGTGTCGACGCCGGGCACGTCCTTCACCTGGCGGAGCACGCGCAGGATGCCGTCCCCGTCCTGGACCTGCAGCGTGAAGCGCATGAAGGCATGCACGCCGCGGGACAGCGTGTTCACCGCCGTCACGTTGATGCGCTCGCGGGAGATCGCTTCCGAGATGTCGCGCAGCAGCCCCTGCCTATCCATCGCCACGACCTCGATCTCCGCGGAGAACGGCGCGTCGCCGGTCTTGCCCCAGTCCGCGGGCATGAGGCGGTCCTTCTGGTCCTCGCGAAGGATGGTGATGTTGGCGCAGTCGGAACGGTGGACCATCACGCCTCGTGTGCGCGTGATGAAGCCGATGATCGGATCGGGCGGCACGGGGCGGCAGCACTTCGCGACCATGGTCGCGATGTTGTTCACGCCGAGCACGAGCACGCCCGAGGACGAACCCTTGTGCTTCGGCTCCGGTGTCACCGCGATCGGCGCTTCCGGGGCGGCGGGCGCCTCGCCACGCACCGCGATCTCGATCTGCCGGGAGGTCACCTCGTTGCGCCCCAGGGCAGCGAGGAATTCCTCCAGCTTGTTGAAGCCGCACTTGGTGGCGAGGCGGTCGTGGTTCTCGCTCGTGGCGCCGAGGCGCTGCAGCTCCTTGTCGAGCATCGTGCGGCCGTGGCCGACGTCCTGCTCGAAGTCCTCGTGGCGGAACCATTGGCGCGCCTTCGCGAGCGCGCGCGGGCTCGCGAGATAGCCGAGCTGCGGCGACAGCCAGTCGCGCGACGGCCCGCCCTGCTTCACGGACATGATCTCCACGCGCTGCGCGTTCTGCAGCTTGTAGTCGAGCGGGACCATCGAACCGTCCACCTTGGCACCCCGGCAGCGGTGGCCGAGATCCGTGTGCACGTGGTACGCGAAGTCGATCGGCGTCGAGCCCTTGGGGAGATCCACGACCTTGCCCTGCGGGGTCAGCACGTAGATCGTGTCTTCGAACAGGCCCTGCTTCGCCTCGTTCACGGTGCTGTCGCCCAGCAACTCCATCTTCCACGCGAGCACCTGGCGCAGCCACGCGATCTTGGAATCGAACTTCTTGTCGGACTTGCCGCCTTCCTTGTAGCGCCAGTGCGCGGCGACGCCGTGCTCGGAATGCTGGTGCATCTCGTCCGTGCGAATCTGCACTTCGAGCGTCCGGCCTTCCGGGCCGACGACCGCGGTGTGCAGCGAGCGGTAGGCATTGGCCTTCGGGTGGGCGATGTAGTCGTCGAACTCGCCCTCGATCGGAACCCACAGGTCGTGCACGATCCCGAGCACCGTGTAGCACTCGCGCACGTTCTTCACGATCACGCGCACGGCGCGGATGTCGTAGAGCTTCTCGAACGACACGCTCTTGCCGTGCATCTTTCGCCAGATCGAGTAGATGTGCTTCGGCCGGCCCTGCAGGGCGCTGCCTTCGATGCCGGCGGACGCGAGCTCCGACTTGAGCGTCCCGATCACGCGCTGGATGTAGGCCTCGCGGTCGTAGCGCTTCTCGTCGAGGAGCTGCGCGATCTGCTTGTAGACGTCGGGCTCGGTGTAGCGGAAGGCGTAGTCCTCCAGCTCCCACTTCATCTCCGAGACGCCCAACCGGTTTGCCAGGGGCGCGAACAGCTCGAGCGTCTGCCGGCCGGCCGCGCGGCGCACCGCTTCGTCCGACTTGGTGATGTTCCGCAGGTACACGACGCGCTCGGCGAGCTTCACCAGCACCACGCGCACGTCCTCGGCGATGGCGAGCAGCATCTTGCGCAGCTGCTCCACGTCCACGCCGGAAGCATTGAGGGTTTCGATGCGGCCGGCGCGCGAAAGCCCTTTCAGCAGCACCGCCAATTCGGCGCCGAAGTTCTGCTGGATGGCATCCAGGTCCAGGTCGGGCTCCGGAATCGCCTGGCTGATGAGGGCGGCCGTGACCGTCTCCGGATCGGCGCCCTGGAGCAGCAGCAGGCGGGCCACGGCCAGCGCCCGGTCGAAGGCGGCCGTGCGGCCGGTGGCCCGGCAGGCCCCTTGCGCGAACTGGAGCGCCCGCACCGGCACCTCGGCCAGGGTGTCGCCATAGGTGGCGCGCACTTCCTGCTGGAAAAGGTCGGCCTCCGTGGCGGCGGTGGAAGTCAGCATCCGGCCATCTTATCGTGGCCCGGGCCGGATCCCGACCTAGGGAATTTTCGGCACTTCGGGCCGGGAATCCTCGTGGGCGGGAAGGACCGGGGGCGCCCCATGATGGCCTCCGTGAGTTCGCCGAAAACCGACCCCGACCCGATGCCCCCATCCGCCCCTGCTCCGAATGAGTGCACGGACCGCGCCGGGCGCCTCGCCGCGGTGAAATTCGTCGGCCTGTCGCGGCCGGAGCCCGCTCCGCAGCCGCCCCCGCGCGACAGCCTCCTTACCCGCTTCGTCGACCTGCTGGCGGTGGCGCGCCGCTAGCGGGACGAAGACGCGGTTTTAGCCGGTCCCTTCCCCGGGGACCGGCGCTTTCCCTTGGGGTGCTATCCTCGTGGCACGCGGCTTGCTCATTGCACCAACATGGCGCCCCCGGTCTATTTCAACGAGATGTACGACGGCGGCCGCTCGGTCCGCCCGCACTACGCGGCTTTTGCCGAATGGCTTCGCGACACGCCGCCCGAGCGCATCGCGCAGAACCGCCACGCCGCCGACCTCCTCTTCCACCGCGTCGGCATCACGTTCGCCGTCTATGGCGAGGCCTCCGGCACCGAGCGCCTGATCCCGTTCGACATCGTCCCGCACGTGATCCCCGGCGCGGACTGGGACATGCTCTCGCGAGGCCTCGCGCAGCGCGTCACGGCGCTGAACCGCTTCCTCCACGACGTCTATCACGACCAGGAGATCCTCGGCGCGGGCCTGATCCCGTACGAGCAGATCCAGAGCAACCCGCAGTTCCGCCCGGAGATGATCGGGGTGGACGTCCCCGGCGGCGTGTATGCGCACGTGGCGGGCGTGGACATCGTCCGCAACAACGACGGCAAGTACTACGTCCTCGAGGACAACCTGCGCACGCCCTCGGGCGTCTCGTACATGCTCGAGAACCGCAAGATGATGATGCGGCTCTTCCCCGAGCTGTTCGCGCAGCAGTCGATCCGGCCGGTGGATCACTATCCCGACCTGCTGCTGGAAACGCTGCGCGAGCTCTCGCCGCAGGGCGCCGAGAACCCGACCATCGTCCTGCTCACGCCGGGCCACTTCAACAGCGCCTACTTCGAGCACGCCTTCCTCGCCCAGCAGATGGGCATCGAGCTGGTCGAAGGGCAGGATCTCTTCGTCCAGAACAGCACCGTGTTCATGCGCACCACGCAGGGCCCGCAACGCGTGGACGTGATCTACCGGCGCATCGACGACGACTTCCTCGACCCGCAGGCCTTCCGCCCCGATTCGATGCTCGGCGTGCCGGGGTTGCTGCAGGCCTACCGCGCCGGCCGCGTGACGCTCGCCAACGCCATCGGCACCGGCGTGGCCGACGACAAGTCGATGTATCCGTACGTCCCCGAGATGATCCGCTTCTACCTCGGCGAGGAACCGATCCTGAACAACGTGCCGACCTACGTGCTGAAGAAGCCGGACGACCTCCAGTACGTGCTCGACAACCTGGCCGAGCTGGTCGTGAAGGAAGCGCAAGGCTCGGGCGGCTACGGAATGCTGGTGGGGCCCACGGCGAGCCGCGAGGAGCGCGAGCGGTACCGCCAGCGCATCCTCGATTCCCCCGAGCGCTTCATCGCCCAGCCCACGCTTTCCCTCTCGGTGGTGCCCACGTTCGTCGGCACCGACCTCGGCGACCGCCACATCGACCTGCGCCCCTATGTGCTCACCGGCAGCAGCACGCGCTTCGTGCCCGGCGGCCTCACGCGCGTGGCGCTGCGCGAGGGGTCTCTGGTGGTGAATTCGTCGCAAGGTGGGGGAGTGAAGGACACATGGGTCGTCGATTGATGAATACGTTCACGACATGGCAGGCGTACTTGGAACCGCCGATCCCCGCCGATAACCCCACGCCGATCTCCGCCGATGAAACGTGTCGGGATCGTGGCTACGTTTCGCGCCGTCTTTCGCCATCATGTTTCTATCGGCGGGGATCGGCGGGCACTTATCGGCGGGGATCGGCGGTTCCAAGTGCGTCCGTCCCTTCAAGCGCGTCCCTACAGTGACTATGCTCTCGAGAGTCGCCTCGAATCTCTACTGGATGAGCCGCTACGTCGAGCGGGCGGAGAACACCGCGCGCGTGCTCGACGTCACCTGGCGCATGTCGCTGCTGGTGAAGGAGCCGCGCCTGCAGGACCAGGAATGGTTCGCGCCCCTCAACATCACCGGCACCCTCTTCCCCTTCGCGGGCCGCCACAAGGTGGCGAATGCCCGCGAGGTGCTGCACTTCATGGCGCTCGATCCGGAGAATCCGTCGTCGATCTACGCCTGCGCCAAGTCGGCCCGCGAGAACGCTAGAGCCGTGCGCGGCTCGATCACCTCCGAGATGTGGGAAGTGCTGAACGGAACCTGGCTCGAGATCCAGCAGATGGACGAGGACAAGATGCTGCAGCGCGGCACCTCGACCTTCTTCGACTGGGTGAAGGACCGGAGCCACCTGTTCCGCGGCGTGACCTTCGGCACCATGCGCAGGGACGATGCGTATCACTTCGCGCGCCTCGGCACGCACCTGGAGCGCGCCGACAACACCGCGCGCATCCTCGACGTGAAGTACCACGTGCTGCTGCCGAGCGTGAAGGAAGTCGGCGGCGCGGTGGACTACTACCAGTGGTCCGCGGTGCTGCGCTCGGTCTCGGCCTTCGAGGCGTACCGCAAGGTCTACCGCGACGCCGTCACGCCCATCAAGCTGGCCGAGCTGCTGATCCTGCGGCCCGATCTGCCGAGGAGCCTGCACTTCTGCGTGAAGCAGGCGTTCGAAACGCTCAACTACGTGAAGAACGACCAGTCGGAGGAGACGCTGCGCAAGGCCGGGCTCCTCCTCGCCTCGCTGCAGTACGGCAAGATTTCGGATATCTTCACCAAAGGCCTGCACGAGTACCTCACGGCGTTCCTCCGATCCACGCAGGAGGTCTCGAACGGGGTGCAGAAGAGCTTCTTCGCCCCCATCCTGGTGGAGTAACAAGACCTCATGACTTATTGCGTTGCGATCAAGCTCGACACGGGCATGATCTTCGCGTCCGACTCGCGCACCAATGCGGGCGTGGACCACATCGCGACCTTCACGAAGATGAAGGTCTACGAGAAGCCCGACGACCGGCTGATCACCATCCTCTCCTCCGGCAACCTCGCCGTGACGCAGGGCGTGACCAACCTCATCGACCGGCAGCTCCGCGCCAAGGAAACGGGAACCGCCGAGGCGGAGGCGCCCAGCATCCTCGAGGCGCCGACCATGTACGACGCCGCCACCATCGTGGGCGATGCGCTGCGCGAGATGCAGCGGCGCGACGGCGTGTTCCTGACGGCATCGAACATCGACGCCAACGCCAGCATGATCGTGGGTGGGCAGATCAAGGGCGAGCCGCCGCGGCTCTTCTACCTCTACACGCAGGGCAACTTCATCGAAGCCGGCGGCGACACGCCGTTCTTCCAGCTCGGCGAGTCGAAGTACGGCAAGCCCATCCTCGACCGCGTGATCACCCCGAGCACGCCGCAGAAGGAAGCGGCCAAGTGCGTGCTGATCTCGTTCGACTCCACCATGAAATCCAACATCTCGGTCGGCCTGCCGATCGACATGCTCTGGTACCCGCGCGACAGCTTCCGCGTGGGCCTGCAGCAGCGCATCCGTGAGAACGACCCCTACTTCACGATGCTTCGCACCCGCTGGGGGGGCGGCCTGCGCCGCGTGTTCGCCGACCTGCCGGACCCGGACTGGCTCGAATAGATTTCCGTTCAACGAGGAGAAACCACAATGAAGAATTCCATCACCGCCGCCTTCATCGCCCTCGCCGTCGCCGTGCCGTTCGCGGCCGTCGCGCAGGATAAAGCCGCTCCCGCCGCGGCGCCCGCCCCGTCCATGCTCTCATCGGCGGAGATGCGCGCGCGGATCCAGTCGGACAAGAAGGGCATCATCCAGAGGAACCTCCCGCTCACCGAGAAGGAGGCCAAGGGCTTCTGGCCGCTCTACGAGCAGTTCGAGAAGGAGATCGCCGGCCCGCAGGCGCAGTACAACCGCGCGGTCATCGACTACATCAACGCCGGCTCGAACATCACCGACGCCAACGCGAAGCGGATCGTGGAGCAGGTGCTGAAGGCCCAGGACGACGAATCGCGCCTGCGCCGCTCGCAGTTCCCGAAGCTCCTGAAGGTCCTGCCCGCGACGAAGGCCGCGCGCTACATGCAGCTCGAGAACAAGATGCGCTCCGTGTTGCTCTACGAGACGGCGTCGGCGATCCCGCTCGTCCCGTGACTTCTTGACGATCAAGGTCGCCCTCCACCACCGGACGCACTACGCGTTCGACCGCCCCGTGGGGCTCTCGCCCCACGAGGTGCGCCTGAGGCCGGCCGCGCACACCCGCACCCCGATCGAGAGCTACTCGCTCACGGTCAAGCCCGCCAAGCACTTCCTCAACTGGCAGCAGGATCCGTACGGCAACTGGCTCGCGCGCCTGGTCTTCCCCGAGAAGTCGCGCGAGCTCGAGGTGACGGTCGACCTCGTGGCCGACATGACGGTCATCAACCCGTTCGATTTCTTCATCGACGCGTCGGCCGACAAGTTTCCCTTCGCCTACACGCCGGAAAACCAGCGCGAGCTTGCGGCGTACCTCCACACCGATCCGCTCACGCCGAAGGTCAGCGCGTGGATCGACGACGCGAGGAAGAGCTTCGCGCAGGGCTCGCCCAACACCATCGACTTCCTCGTGGCGGTGAACGCGAAGCTGCAGCGCGACGTGAGCTATCTCATCCGCATGGAGGCCGGCATCCAGCCGCCCGAGCTCACGCTCACCAATGCTTCCGGCTCCTGCCGCGATTCCGCGTGGCTGTTGGTGCAGATCCTGCGCAACTTCGGGCTCGCCTCGCGCTTCGCCTCGGGCTATCTCATCCAGCTCGTCGCCGACCAGAAGCCGCTCGACGGCCCGGCCGGGACGACCAAGGATTTCACCGACCTGCACGCGTGGTGCGAGGTCTATGTCCCGGGCGCGGGATGGATCGGCCTCGACCCGACGTCGGGCCTGCTCACCGGCGAAGGCCACATTCCGCTCGCTTGCACGGCGCTGCCCTCCTCCGCCGCACCGGTCACCGGCTTCACCGACGTGTGCAAGACGGTGCTCGACTTCAAGATGACCGTCACGCGCCTGCATGAAGACCCGCGCGTGACGAAGCCCTACTCGCCCGCGCAGTGGACCGCCATCGACCGGCTGGGCGAGCGTGTCGACAAGGAGCTGGCCGAAGGCGATGTGCGCCTCACGCAGGGCGGCGAACCGACCTTCGTGTCCGTCGACGACATGGAGGGCCCGGAGTGGAACTTCACCGCGCTCTCTCCGCGCAAGCACGAGCTGGGGCTCGAGCTCGTGCACCGGCTTCGCAAGCGTTTCGCTCCCGGCTCGCTGCTGCACTTCGGCCAGGGCAAGTGGTATCCCGGGGAGCCGCTGCCGCGCTGGGCGCTCACCTGCTTCTGGCGCCGCGACGGCGTGCCGATGTGGGAAGACGACCGCATCCTGCCCGGATTGCACGGCGAGGAAGACGCCACGATCGAGGACGCGCGTCGGTTCGCGACGGAGCTCGCGGGTGCGCTCGACCTGCCGGCCGACGCGGTGATCCGCGCCTACGAGGATCCCCTTGCCGTGATCCGCGACGAGGCGAAGCTGCCCGCGAACCTCGACCCGCTGGCGAGTGATCTCAAGGAACCGGCAGCGCGCGGGAAGCTTCGAGCCCAGCTCGAAGGCACCATCGGCACGCCCGCGGGCTTCGTGCTGCCCATTCGCCCGTTGCCGCGCGCGAAGGCCAGCGCCGCGACGACGTGGGACACCTCGCGCTGGCCGCTGCGCCGCGCGCACCTCTTCCTGCTCGAGGGCGATTCGCCCCTCGGCTTCCGCCTGCCGCTCGCCTCTCTGCCGCAGGTGCTTCCCGAGGACGACGAGCCGGTGATCGCCGCCGACCCGTACGAGCGCCGTGATGTGCTGGGCCACAGGAAGCCCGCACGGACCACCGGGTCCAAGCGCGAATCGGCCAAGCGCAACCTCGCCCCGCGCGAGGTCGTTCGCACGGCGCTCTGCGTGGAAGTCCGCGCGGGAAGGCTGCACGTGTTCCTGCCGCCGGTCGCGCTGCTGGAGGATTTCGTGGCGCTCCTGGGTGCGATCGAATCGACGGCGCAGGCGCTCGAGCGGCCGGTGCGCGTCGAAGGCTATCCGCCGCCCGACGATCCGCGCCTCGCCCGCTTCGCGGTCACGCCCGATCCCGGCGTGATCGAGGTCAACATCCATCCGTCGTCGTCGTGGGCGCAGCTGAAGGAGAACACGACCGCGCTCTACGAGGACGCGCGCCAGTCGCGCCTCGGCACCGAGAAGTTCATGCTCGACGGCCGCCATACCGGCACCGGCGGCGGCAACCACGTGACGCTGGGCGGGGCCACGGCCGCGGACAGCCCGCTGCTGCGCCGCCCCGACCTCCTGCGAAGCCTCATCGCCTACTGGCAGAACCATCCGGCGCTCTCGTATCTCTTCTCGGGCATGTTCATCGGCCCCACGAGCCAGAGCCCGCGCGTGGACGAAGCGCGCGACGACGGGCTCTACGAGCTCGAGATCGCCTTCCAGCAGCTGGACGCCGAGTTCCCCCTGGGCAAGGACAACGAGCGCCCGTGGCTCGTGGACCGGGTCCTGCGCAACTTCCTCGTCGACCTCACCGGCAACACGCACCGAGCCGAGTTCTCGATCGACAAGCTCTACGCGCCGGGCAGCGCCACCGGGCGCCTGGGCATCCTCGAGTTCCGCTCGTTCGAGATGCCGCCGCATCCGCGCATGAGCCTCGTGCAGATGCTGTTGCTGAGGACTCTCGTCGCGCGTTT